>DUEL01000007.1 GCA_011192125.1 Thermoflexia bacterium | reverse complement strand
CAAATGAACGGTGATCCGAGGCTCCGCCTCCACCTTCGAAATCAACCGCTCGGCATACGCCCGCGGATCGAGCCACATCCGGTCTCCGGCCCCCGTCGCTTCCTGTAAAGAGTGGCGGAGACGCAAGAGGTTCCCGCCCAGGCGGCCCTCCCGTTCCACCAAATGAACCGGGAAACCCTGTTGGGCCAGCGTCAGGGCTGCGTTCATCCCGGCCGCCCCTCCGCCGATGACCAACGCCGTTTTCTGGACCGGTACCTGGCTCTTGTGCAGCGGCTCCAGCCGAACCGCCTTGGCGACCGCCATCCGCACCAGGTCCTTCGCCTTCTCCGTCGCCGCATCCCAGTTGTCGGGATGGACCCAGGAGCATTGGTTGCGAATGTTCGCCATCTCGAACAGGTTGGGATTCAACCCGGCCTGGCGGATGGCGTCTTGGAAGAGCGGCTCGTGGGTCAGAGGCGTACAGGCAGCGACGACCACCCGGTTCAGCTTGTGCTCCCGAACGACCTCCGCGATGTGTCGGATGTTATCCTGCGAACATGAGTACAGATTGTGCTCCGCGTGGACCACGCCGGGCAGCGTCGCGGCGTACTCCGCCACCTCAGGCACGTCCAGGAAACCGCCGATGTTCGTCCCACAGTGGCAGACGAAGACACCGACCCGGGGCTCCTCCTGCGTCACCTCTCGCTCCGACGGGTAAGTCGCCTCCTCCGTCCGGGTCCAGCGGGCCGGGGCCAACAGCGCGCCCGCCAGCCCCGCCGTCCCGCTGGCCTCCATGACCGACTCGGGGATATCCTTCGGCTCGTGGAACGGCCCCAACGCGAAAACTCCCTTCCTGGTCGTCTCCAACGGAGCAAAGGGCGCCGTTCGGCAGAAGCCGTACTCGTCCAACTCCACCCCCACCCGACGCCCCAGGTCCTGTGCCGCCTCGGAGATCTCCATCCCCACCGAGAGCACGACCAGGTCGAACGACTCCTCCCGAATCTGCGAATCGACGACGTAACGGAGGATGAGGTCGCGGGTGTGCGGATCCTCCTTGACCGACGAGATCCGACAGCGGACGAACCGGATGCCATACCGCTCTCTCGCCCGCTGGAAGTACTCGGCGTACCCCTTGCTGAAGGCCCGCATGTCCATCAGGAAGATCGTGACCTCGGTGTCCGGCTCATGCTCGATGGTGAGGATCGCCTCCTTGATGGCGTACATACAGCAGACGGAAGAACAATAGTCGTGCTTCTGGTCGCGGGAGCCGACGCACTGGATGAAGGCGATCCGCTTGGGGGTCTTGCCGTCTGACGGCCGTTGAACGTGCCCGTGGGTGGGACCGGCGGCGTTGAGCAGCCGCTCCAACTGAAGGGAGGTGAGGACATTGGGGTACCGCCCCCACCCGTACTCCGCCGCCCTCTCGGCGACGAAGGGCTCGAAGCCCGGGGCCAGGAGGATGGCCCCCACCTCGATCTCCCGCTCCTGCTCCACCATATCGTGGTTGATGGCTCCCGCCTGGCAGACGATCTCACACTGTCGACACTCCGAGCAGATTCCGCAGTCCAGACACCGCTCGGCTTCGGCGATCGCCTGCCGCTCGGAGAAGCCCATATCCACCTCAACGAACCGCTCCGTCCGCTTCTCCACCGGCAGGAGCTCGCGCGGCTGCCTGGGCCTCGGCTCGATGAGGCCCCGGGCGACCTTCTCCACCACCTCCTCTTTCGGCCACTTGGCCACAGGTACGGGCCGAGCGTCCGATGCCTCCAGCGGCTGGCCCTGGAGGTAGCGGTGGATGGAAGCGGCCGCCCGGTGGCCCTGCGCGATCGCGTTGATGATGAAGCCTGCTCCCGGCACCCGGCCCGGCCCGGCGAAGATGCCAGGGATCTTGGTAGCAAACGTCTCCGGGTCCCCCTTCCATTCATCAGGCGCTGCCGCCATATGCCACAGGTCGGACGACTGTCCCAGCGCCCGCACCACCGTATCAACCTGGAGGACCTGCTCGGTGCCAGGGACCGGCACGACGGTCGGGCGGCCGTCCGGTCCTTTCGGGCCGGGCTTTCCCTGCGCGTACTTCAGCCCGGAGACGCGGCCGTCCTCCCCCAGGATGCACGTCACGACAGCCCGTTGGATCAGTCGGACCCCCTCGGCCTCAGCCTCTTCCAGTTCCCAGCCATAGGCCGGCAACTCGTCCCTCGTCCGTCTGTAGATGAGGTACACCTCCCGCGCGCCCAGGCGAAGCGCGGTGGTGGCCGCGTCCACGGCGGTGATACCTCCACCGACCACTGCCACTCGCTTTCCCAGGTCCGGGAAGTTCCCCATGTTCACCTCCCGGAGGAGGTGGATCGCGGAGAGGACCCCTTCCAGGTCTTCCCCCTCCACGCCGAGGCGCGGCTCGTCGTACACACCGACGGCTAAGTAGACCGCGTCGTATCCTTCCTCCAGCAGTCGGCGAGGGTCGCGGACCGGCGTATTGACCTTGATCTCGACACCCAGGGCAAGGATGTCGGCGATGTCCCGTCGCAGGACGTCCTTGGGCAACCGATGCTCGGGGATCCCGTATCTCATCATCCCGCCCGGCTCGGGGAGAGCCTCGAAGACCGTCACGCCATAGCCCATCTTGACCAGATCCTGGGCGGCCGTGAGGCCAGCGGGGCCCGCACCGACGATGGCGACCCGCTCCTTACGGGTGCGGGGCACCGGTTCCGGCAGGGGATGGTGGCTGCGATAAACCACGTCGCTGACGAACCGTTTGAGCGCCTGGATGGCCACTGGCTCGTCCACATACCGACGCGTGCAGTGCCCCTCGCACGGGTGGTGGCAGGTTCGACCGCACACGCTTGGGAAGGGGATCCGCTCTTTGATCAGCTGGAGCGCCTCGACATACCGCCGCTGCCGGATCAGGGCGATGTACCCCTGGGCGCTGACACCGGCCGGACAGGCGTCCTGACAGGGAGCGACACCTCGTTTCTCGATGGCGTAGGCGTTGGGAACAGCCTGGGGGTAAAGCCTATGGGCGGCACGCTGGGAGGCCAGCCCCTCGTTGAACTGATCCGGGATCACCACCGGGCAGACCTCGGCGCATTCGCCGCAGCCAGTGCACTTCTCCAGATCCACGTATCGGGGGCGGGTACGGAGACGAACGACGAAGTTCCCTGCCTCTCCCTCTACCCCGATAACCTCGCTGTCCACCAGGAGCTCGATGTTGCGGTGACGGCCGACGTCCACCAGTTTAGGGCTGAGGATACACATAGCGCAGTCGTTGGTGGGGAACGTCTTATCTAACTGGGCCATATGCCCGCCGATGGCCGACTTCCGCTCTACCAGATAGACCTTGAAGCCGGCCTCCGCCAGGTCCAGCGACGCCTGGATCCCAGCGATGCCCCCACCGACCACCATCGCTGCGCCGATCACCTTCCCGTTTCCCTTATCCCCCCGCTGAGCCATCGCAACTCTCCTCCCAACCCGCAATCACCTACTCATCCAGTCACCCAATCACCCAATCACCCGCTTCCCCCCTTCAAGGGATTCGGCCCCAACTCCCTTACCCTCTCCGTCATCCGCCTCGCCGCTTCGGCGAACGTCGCTCCCATCCCGCCGGAGACGAAGATGATATCCAGCCGCTCACCACCGATACCGATCTCGTCCAGCAGTTGTTTCGTGTACCTCACCCGCGCTACCGCCCGCTCGTTGCCGTGGATGTGGTGACAGTTCCCGATGGGACAGGCAGCGATGTATACCCCATCGGCTCCTTGCTCGAAGGCCTCCAGAATATACCGCACATCCACCTTGCCCGTGCACGGGAGCCGTACCAGTTTCACATTGGCCGGATACTTGATCCGCAGCGCACCCGCCGTATCGGCCGCCATATAACCACAGTAGATGCACGTAAACGCCGTGATCTCCGGAACGAACTCGCCCCGTCCGTTGTCCCGATCCTCGCTCACGTCCTCCTCCCACGCTGCAAAATCCAACTCCCTCGGTTACCCAATCACCCAACCACCCAACGGCTGCGCCATAATCTGCTCGTCCCTGTACGCCCGCAACTGGATCGCTTTGGCCGGGCACTCCGCCACACAGGTCCCGCATCCCTGACAGAGGGCCGGGTCGATGTAGGCTGCTCCTTTGATGCCGCCCACGCCGAGGTCCTCGTACCGCACCTTGGGGATGGTGAAGGGACAGGTCCGCACACACGTCAGGCATCCCACGCACTTGGCCTGGTCTACCTCTGCCACCACCCCACCGATGTAGATCCGATCCTTCGCCAGGAAGGTCAACGCCCGACCCGCCGTAGCCTGGGCGTTGGCGATGCACTCCTCGATGAACTTGGGATAATGGGCCATCCCACAGACGAAGATCCCCTCGGCGGTGAAATCCATCGGCCGCATCTTCAGATGGGCCTCCATGAAGAACCCTTCTGTCGAAAGCGGGATACCCAGAATGCGGGCCAGGTCCTCCGTCCCCGACGATGGCTGGATCGCCATACTCAAGACGATCATATCGGGATAGTACGGGACCTCCCGCTGGAACGTCGGATCCCACGCGACCAGTTCCAGTTGCGGCCCCACGCTGCGGACGGTCGGCTTGTGCTCGTCGTCGTACCGCATAAAGATCACGCCCCGCCGCCGCGCCTCGGTGTAGAACGCCTCCCGGAACCCATAGGTGATGATGTCTCGGTAGAGGATCACCACCTGGCACTCCGGATTGAGCATCTTGATACGGATGGCGTTCTTCATCGTGTTGGTGCAACAGACCCGGCTGCAGTACTCCACGCCGTTGGGGATCCGCACACACTGGATGAAGACCACCTGGCGCAGGTCGGCGATGCGCTCCGGTCGATAGACGACGATCTCCTCCAGATCCTTTGAGGTGATGACGCGGGGATCGCGCCCGTACATGAAGGCCTCCCCTCGCCACTCCTCCCCTCCCGTAGCGACGATCGTCACTGCATGGGCGACCTCCGTCTCCACCACATTTCCGTCCGATCGGACGGTACGCAGGACGGAACGGAAGTCCCCCACCCGCCCTGTGTGTGAGATCAGTTCGGTGGAGGTAAGGACCTGGATCCGCTCGTGTCCGACTACTCGGTTCACCAGATCGCGCAGCAGTCGCTGCGGGTTCTGCTCTTCGGCGACGTAGTAGACGTGGCGCAGATTCCCCCCCAGTTCGGGCTCCCGCTCCACCAGGGTCACATCGTACCCGGCGTCGGCGATGGTGAGCGCGGCGGTCATCCCGGAGACTCCGCCGCCGATGACCAGGGCGCGGTTCACCGGCCTTACCGCCAGTTTGTGAACCGGCTCGGCCACCCGCACGCGGGCCACCGCCATTCGCACCAGTTCCTTCGCCTTCCGCGTGGCCCCGTGCGGATCGTCCACGTGACACCAGGCACAATGCTCGCGGACGTTGGCCATCTCCAGAAGGTAGGGGTTCAATCCCGCTTCCCGCACCACCTTCTGGAAGAGCGGCTCATGGGTCCGGTGGCTGCAGGCAGCGACGACCACCCGGTTCAGGTCCCGCTCCACAATCGCCTGCCGGATCGCTGCCTGCTCCTCCTTGAAACAGCCGTACTTCAGCGGCTGCACATAGACCACGTCCGGGAGGGTCTGAGCGAAGCGGGCCACCTCATCCACGTCCACCGTCCCGTCCAGCGTGGGCGTACACCGACAGAGGAAAACCCCGACCCGAGGTGGCTCTCCGCTCACGTCCCGCTCCGGCGGCAGGCCGTCCGGCTTCCAGAGGAAAGGATACTCCCGGCTGGAAGGGTACTCCCCCAGATGCTCCCGCAGCAACCGCATGGAGTCACCAGCCGCTCCTGCGGCGTCCAGGATCGTCTCGGCGATCTCCTTGGGCGACTGGAAGGTCCCGCAGACGTAGATGCCGGGCCGACTGGTCTCCAGCGGGGCAAATTTATCCGTCTCACAGAAGCCGTAGGGGTTCAACTCGATCCCCAGGACGCGGGCCAGATCCGCCGCTCCACCCGGCGGGCGGGCCCCTACGGAGAGCACCACCAGGTCGAACCGCTCCTCCTGCATCCGCCCCCGCTCGTCGGGGTAGCGGAGAATGAGATCGTGTGTCTCCGGATCCTCCGCGATCCCGGAGATGCGACAGCGGGTGTATTCCACCTGATATTTCTCGCGGGCTTGCTCGTAGTAGGCGTTGAACTCCTTGTTGAAGGCCCGCTCGTCCATCATGAAGATCTGGCAATGGACTCCCGGGATGCGCTCCTTGGCGATCATCGCCTCCTTGGTAGCGTACATACAACAGATTGAGGAGCAATAGGGATATTTCTGGTCCCGGGAGCCGATACACTGGAGCCAGGCGATCCGCTTGGGGGGCTTCCCATCGGAGGGACGGAGGACCACGCCCTCGGTGGGGCCCGACCGGCTCGCCAGCCGCTCGTACTGCATCGAATGGATGACGTTGGGGTAACGGCCGTACCCGAACTCACCGTACTCCGTGGGATCGGAGAGGGCGTATCCCACGGAGAGAATGATCGCCCCGACGCGCAACCCCCTCTCATAGGGCTCCTCGTCCAGATGGATCGCACCGGTGGGGCAGATCCCCTCGCACCGTCGGCAGGAGTCGCATCGGGGGACCTTGTCTACAATGTACGAATCGGGCAGGGCGCGGGGGGCCATCTTGTAGGCCGCCTTCCGCACCGCCAGTTTCTCCTCGAAAGGACTGGGCAGTTCCACCGGACAGACGGCAGCGCAGAGGCCGCAGTTGATGCACCGTTCAGCGTCCACATAGGTGGGCCTGTGCCGTATAGTGACCGTGAAATCCCCCGCCCTGCCGGTGACCCCGATCAGGTCGGTGTTGGTGAGGATCTCGATGTTGGGATGACGGTTGAAATCCAGAAAGGCCGGCGAGATGGACGGGCGGGTGCAGCCGTAGCCGTGGTCGGAGGTGCCTCGACAGAGGACACAGTCGTGAGTGGGGAACATGTAGCCCAACTGCGCCACCCGCCCTCCGATCCAGGGCATGTTCTCCACCAGATAGACCTTCAACCCTGCCTCAGCCAGGTCGATGGCGGCCCGCATCCCACCGACGCCGCCACCGACGACCAGCACGGCTCCGACGCTCTGATCGTTCCTGGGCATACAGCCTCCTGAGATTGGTCTAAACCACAGAAGCGCAGAGGACACGGAGAAGTCTTCCGAAAACTTCGGAGAACTCCGTGTTCTCTGTGTTTCTGCGGTGAGTTCTTATTCGTGCCGGGTGTAGTCGGGCAGGAGGATGGGGGAGACCACACCGGTATCCACCCCTGCCTCCTCCAACTCTCGGTTCCACCTCTCTAGGTGAGCCAGAGTGGGCTTTCCGGGCTTGATCTTGTGAGCGAACTCCGCCGCCGAGCGGCCGGCCCGCCGCCCGAAGACGGTGATCTCCAGAAGGGAGTTGCCCATCAGCCGGTTGTGCCCGTGGACCCCTCCGCTGACCTCCCCGGCGATGAAGAGGCCCGGCACGTCGCAGGAGCTATCGGCCTTCAGCCGGACCCCGCCGTTCTGGTAGTGGAGGGTCGGATAGACCAGGATAGGTTCCTTGGTGATATCGATGCCGAACCGCCTGAACTGGCGGACCATCGCCGGGAGGTTGCGCTCGATAGTGCCAGGGCCGTGGATGATGTCGATCATCGGCGAATCGAGCCACACCCCTACCTGCCCGGTGGGTGTGACGATCCCGTTGCCGCGCTCGACGCACTCCCGGATAAAGGCGGCTGCCTCCACATCGCGGGGCTCCAGCGGGTAGACGAACTGCTCGCCATGCCTGTTGACCGGTTGGGCTCCCAACCCACGCACCTTCTCTGTGACCAGAAGGCCTACGATCTGCTCCGGGAAGGCTGCGCCGGTAGGATGGTACTGCATCGACTCCAGGTACCCCAGTCGCGCGCCGACCCGGTAGGCCAGCACCACTCCATCGGCGGTCGCGCCGTAGTGATTGGTGGTGGGGAAACCCTGATAGTGAAGCCTCCCCCCTCCACCGGTCGCCAACACGACCGCCTTGGCCTTGATGAAGCCGTACACGCCGGTCTCCAGGTTCATCACCACCGCCCCGGCGACCCGACCCTCGTCGTCCAGCACCAACTCGACGGCGGGGGAGAACTCGATGACGATGATGTCATCCTCACGGTTGCGGACCTCATCCCGCAGCGTGCGCATGATCTCCGCGCCCGAGTAGTCGCGGGCGGAGTGCATCCGCTTCCGGCTGGTCCCGCCGCCGTGCCGCTCCACCATCGTCCCATCGGGCTCCTTGTCGAACATCACCCCCAGGTCCTCCAGCCACTTGATGACGAACGGCGCGTCCATCACCAGGGCCTCCACCAACTCCGGGACGTTGGTGAAGTGGCCCCCGCCCATCACGTCCAGGTAATGGATGGCGGGGCTGTCCTCCGGACGATCGGCAGCCTGGATACCACCCTGAGCCATCATCGTGTTGGCATCGCCGAAGCGGAGTTTGGTCACCAGGATGACCTTGGCCCCGTGCTCTTGAGCCAGGAGCGCCGCCGACGCCCCGGCCCCACCCCCGCCGATGACCAGCACATCCGTCTCAGCGATCGGGTCGCTCAGGTCGAAATCGGGGTCGATATGAGGCCGCCCCTCCACCACGTCGGCCAACTCGATAGGCATCTTCTGCCCTTTGCTCACCCCCACTCGAATCGCCCGGAAGGTCTCCTCTTTATAATCTGGATGGAACTTATGCAGAATCTCGTCCCGCTCATCCATACTCATCGCCGGGAAGGTCTCTTTCAACCGGCGAGCGCGGGTAGCCTCGACCCTCCGGATGGATTCCTGCATTTCAGGCGGATAACCGCTCATTCATTCACCTCCAAGAACCACACTCGCCCTTCGCAACCCGCACTAAGCCGGCTCGATGTCCCGCGCCTCGTAGCGGGCCTTCAGTTCCTCTACGCTCAACGACTTCAGTTCGGCGATCGCTTCATCGAACTTGCCGGCCCTGATCTCCTCCAATCGCTCCTGCAGGTGCCTCGACCGAGGAGCCAGGTAACGGCCGTAGAGGCGTCGGGCGAGGATGGCGATGTTGTACTGCGCCTCTTCCGCCGGGCAGCGGGCTGCGCACAGGCCGCACATAATGCAGTCAAAAGAAAGGTCGGCCACCTTGGCAATGTCCCCACGCATCCCGGCTGCCATATAGGCTCGCACGTCGATCTCCTGTGGGCAGGCCTTGGTGCACGTCCCGCACCCCAGGCACCGGAGCAGTTCCGGATAGAGGGAGAACAGGGTGGTCGGCGTCGGCTCCAGCTGCGCGATGTCGTAAGAAGCCCGCCGGGCGGGGAAGAAAGGAAGTTGGGCCAGGTACATCCCAGGCTGGACCACCGTCTGGCAGGCGAGGCCGAAGTAGAGTTTAGGGTCGCCCTGGATCCGGTAGGCAGTGGCACAGGCCCCACAGAACCCGCCCCGGCATCCAACGCCCCGGATCAGTTTATATCCGGCCCACTCCATCGCCTTCATAATCGTCAGGGAGGGTGGCACCATATAGCACTTGCCCATAATGTAGACAGGGATCAGTTCCTCACCTTCAGATGTTCGCGCGGTTGTCATCCTCCTCAACCTCCCAAGCCAGTGGGACCTCCAAACACAGAGCCCTCAGTTACCCAATCCCCCAATTATTCCTCCTCCCCCACCTCCGACCACTCATCCTCACGGAAGGTAACCAGCGGCAGGGGTTCTTCTACGTCCCGACCCGGCACATACTCGAAGACCGCCTGTACCTCTTGACCGACGGCGCGGAAGACGCGGCCCACGGGGAGGTCGGCTGGGCAGGCGTCGGTGCAGACACCGCAGCCAACACAGGAGAGGACCATATGGTTGAGCCGGGTGAGGTGGAAGAGCATCGTGTCGGCCGGGAGGCGATAGGCTCCCTTCCGCCGGACCCAGTTCATATATTGGATCGGCTCGTGTTCGAAAATGGGACTCTTGAAGAGGCAGGTCTTGCAGTAACAGATGGGACAGTTGGTCATGCAGTTGTGGCAACGGATGCAGGCAGCGAAGACCCCTTCGACGCCCTCTTCCTGAAGCCGACCGCGGATCTCGGCGAACCACTCATCCCGCACCTTTATGCGCGCCGCGACGATCTTCTCAATCACCTCCGCCCGCCGACCGTCCGCTTCCACCGGAGACAACCCCAATCGCTCCCCCAGGTCGTCGGGGAGAGAGATGGGAACGCCGGCGGAGAGATCCGCGCCGAAGAGCCACACCTGCACGTCACCCCTCTCGGCGTGGGGTCTCTCGCACATCTGGCAGGCGTCGCGGAAGGTGTACCCCTCCTGGGGAGCCAACTCGCCGGTCCGGGCTGCTGCAAAGAGGCCCCCCCGACTCACTCCCCCCTTCGCCCGCATCGCCTCGTAGTCCGGCACCGTGTAGGTCCCCAAGCAATCCACTACTACCGTCACCAGGTCGTCCAGGCTGGCCTGTTGAAGCTTGACCAGTTCGATGAGGGCGCGGTACTCACAGGGGCGGAGGACGGCAGCCACCTTCCCGCGCGGCTCCCGGATCGTTACCGGACCGACCACCCGCGCCATGTTCAATCCCATCACGGGAGCCAGGGGGTCGGCCGCGTCCAGGAGAGCGGGATCGGCCACCAGCGCGGGCGTCACCGCACCGGCCGGTGTCTCCATCGGCACCACCACCGCCTCAACAACCCCTGTCTCCAGCAAGCCCTTAAGGAAACCACGCAGCGCCGCCACCGCATTGCCGTCCTCGACCGGTATCTGTGCTTGCATAATCCCTCTCCTAATCACCTAGTCACCTAGCAACCTGTCTGCTCGCCTACCCTCCAGCGTCACACCGCCCACTTCTGCCTCATCGGGCTGGGCCCTTTCTCCTTGAGGAACTCCGTCATCTTCGCCACCGTCTCGGCGAACCGCTGGCCCTCGGAGGCGGAGATCCAGCGGAGCCACACTCGATCCTCCTCCATCCCAGCCTGTTTGAGGATCTCCTTGAGGGCGATGACCCGTCGACGGGCCTTGTAGTTGCCGGACTGATAGTGACAGTCCCCAGGATGGCACCCACCGATGAGCACTCCGTCCGCCCCATCCAGCAGTGCCTTCAGGACGTAGGTGGGATCAACAGACCCAGAACACATCAAGCGGATGATGCGGACGTTGGGAGGGTATTGTATTCGGGACGTGCCTGCCAGGTCCGCACCGGTGTAAGTGCACCAGTTGCACAGGAAGGCGACGATCTTGGGTTCAAAGTCGGTATCGCTCATCCCTTCGCTCCTTGGATTACTTGGTCTTGAGTTTCAGGTTCCAGATTTCGGATTGACCTTGAAACCTGAAACCTTGCAGTCCGAAACAACCTTACCCTGCCAGTACATCCACCTGCGCCAGGATCTGGTCCGGCCGGAAGTGCCGCACCTGGATCGCCTTGGACGGGCAGGTGACAGCACACGCACCACATCCCTTGCACAGCACCGCGTTGACACGGGAGACCCCCCACAGCGGGTCGAGGGCTGGCGCGCCGAAGGGGCAGACCTCCACACACATCCCACATCCAGCGCACAGTTCGGGATCCACCTCCGCCGTCTCCGAGATGACCGGGACGGTACCCCGCAGGAGCGGGATCAGCGCCGATGCCGCCGCCGCCCGTGCCTGCGCGACGGTGTCCGGGATATCCTTCGGTGCCTGGCAGCACCCGGCCAGGAAGACCCCGTCCATCGCCGTGTCCACCGGCCGCAGCTTGGGGTGGGCCTCCAGGAAGAAACCGTCGGCAGAGCGGGGCAGTTTGAGCAGCGCAGCGACCTCGTCGGCGTCATCCCGCGCCTCCATCCCTACCGCCAACACCACCAGGTCCGCCTCCACCTCCAGGGTGCGCTGTAGGAATGTGTCCTCCACCCGCACCACCACGCGGTCCCCTCGACGATAGACCTCGGAGACATTGCCACGACGGTAACGGACTCCCGCCCTGCGCGCCTCGTCGTAGAACTCCTCTCCCCGCTTACCGAAAGCCCGCACATCCATGTAGAACACCGTGACCCGGGCGTCAGGGAGAGCCTGGCGGACCAGTTGAGCCTGTTTGGCACTGATCATACAGCAGACTCGGGAGCAGTAGGGATTGCCCAACTGCTTATCGCGGGAGCCGACGCACTTGATGAAGACCACGTGCTCGGGTGTCTTCCCGTTGACCGAGAGGTCCCCCTCCGCCAGCCGCCGCTCCATCTCCAGGGTGGTGATCACCTGCGGATAGACCCCGTAGCCGAACTCCGGCTTCCGCTGGGGGTCGAACACCTTGTATCCAGTAGCGACGATGATCGCCCCGACCTGCAACTTACTCCCTTGTTCCTCCCCCCCGCCATTTTCGACAACCGTCACCTCAAAATTCCCGACGTACCCCTCGACCTGCGCGACTTGGGCGTTGAGGAAGACGGTGATGTTGGGATGGGATTGGATCCGCTCGACGAGGCCGGGAAGCCATTCGGCGACGGGCTCCAGGTCGGGGAAGGTGCGGTTGAGATCGGCCACGCGCCCCCCCAGACGGTCGCTCTTCTCGACGATGTAGGCCGGAAAGCCGGCGTCGGCCACGTCCAACGCGGCGACCATTCCAGCCACCCCGCCGCCGATGACCACCGCGCCCGGGGTAACCCCCACCTCCCGATCTTCAAGCGGCTCCAGACGGTAAGCCTTCGCCACCGCCGCCGCGACCAAGATCTTGGCCTTTGCCGTCGCCTCATCCGGGTCGTGGTGGACCCAGGAGCACTGCTCCCGGATGTTGGCCATCTCAAACTGATAGGGGTTGACCCCTCCCTCTTGAGAGGCTGCGCGGAAGGTCGGCTCATGCATCCGGGGGGAGCAAGAGGCTACCACCACCCGATCCAGGCTCAGTTTCGCGCCGTCCTCCTTGATGAGGGCCTGACCAGGCTCGGAGCACATATAAGTGTAATGCCGCGCCACCACCACTCCCGGCAGGGTCTTAGCAAACTCCACCACCGCCTCCACATCCACTGTCGAGGCGATGTTAGCGCCACAGTGGCAAATGTACACGCCGATGCGCGGTCGAGATCCCATATCTCCTTCCTCAATCGCGGGTTGTCGATTGGGCATCGCGGATTCAATCACACAATCCGCAATCCCAGATCATAACGCCTCTGCCACCAGTTCCAGAATGTCCATCACCTTCAACCGGTCTTCCAGCCCCTGTACCTTGACCGCGTCCTCCAGCATCGACATGCAGAAGGGACAGGCAACCGCCAAGATCTCTGCGCCAGTCTCGGCGGCCTCGTGCACCCGCTGGAATGCGAGCCGCTCCTCCGTGTTGGTCCCCTCGAACCACATCCGGCCGCCGCCGCCCTCGCAGCAGAGGCTCCGCTCCCGGACCCGATCCATCTCCACAAACTCTACACCGGGGATCGCCTGGAGGATCGACCGAGGCTCATCGTAAATATGGTTCTGCTTCCCCAGGAAACAGGGGTCGTGATACGTCACCCTCTTCGCCACCTTTCCGGAGAAGGACAATTTCCCTTCTTGGATCAGCCGGGCGAGGAACTGGGTATAGTGGAGAACCTCGGTCTCCTCCAGGCCGTACTCATGCTTGAAGGTGTTGAAACAGTGGGGGGACGTAGTGATCATGGTCGGCACGCCGACGCTCTCCAGGACCGGCTTCCCCTCCTCGACCAGCATCTCGAAGAGGCCCATCTCCCCCACCCGACGCACCTCGTTACCACAGCAGGTCTCCTCCGTGCCCAGGATGCCAAAGTCCACCCCGGCGGCCTGGAAGACCTTCGCGGCCGCCCTTGCCACCGCCTGGGAGCGCATATCGTAGGAAGGAACACAACCGACGAACCAGAGGACCTCGCAGCCGTCCCGGGCCGACTTGATCCCCAGCCCCTCGGCCCAGGCGGCCCGATCCTCCCTGGCGAACCCCAGAGGGTTCCCCTGACGGAAAATGGACATCAGCGCGTCGCCGATCGTGCCGGGGATCTTGCCGCTCTCCACCAACTGGCTCCGCAGGCTGATGATCAATTCCGCCGGCCGCACATCCTTGGGGCACCGCTCCACACACGTGAAACAGCAGGTGCAATCCCACAGTTCCTCCATCTCCCCCAGATCAGGGAGGGCGTCTACCAGCGCTTCGTAGACCAAGAAGCGGACGTTGAGGGCAGTGGTGATCGAGATCGGACACCCACCGGTGCACTTGCCACACTGGATACAACCGAGAATGTCCAGCCCAAGACCGAGTTCCCTGGCCAGTTCCTGGATGTCTGCTTGCATCTACGCCTCCCCCATCTCAGCGAATCTCGTCAGAAACCGATCGCCGATAACCCATCGAACACCTTTCGAACACCGCTCTCCTGTCTCTCTACCTTCCCTGCCCACCCAACTCGCTACTCCTCGCCCTTCCCCTCCATTAGCCTGCTCAACACCCCCATCGCCGCCGCAGCCGCTGCCTTCCCCTGGGCGACCGTGTCCGGGATGTCCTTCGGCCCTTGGCAGCAGCCGGCCAGGAAGACCCCCGGCCGGGTGCTCTCCACCGGGCGGTACTTGGGGTGGGCTTCCTTGAAGAAACCGTCGGGCGTTCGCTCCAGGCCCAGCAACTCCGCTATCGCCTCGGTGTCCGCCCGCGGGACCACTGCCGTTGCCAGCACCACCAGATCCGCCTCAACCTCCACCGTCCGCCGGAGGACCGTATCGTCCGCACGGACCACCAGCCGATCCCCTCGCTTGAAGATCTCGGAGGGCTCTCCGCGACGGTAGACCACCTTTTCGTGCTTCACCCGGTCGTAGAACTCCTCGTACCCCTTGCCGAAAGCCCGCATATCGATGTAGAAGACGGTGATCCGAGCATCAGGAAGTTTGTCCCGCACCAGGTGAGCGTGCTTAGCGGTGTACATACAACAGATACGGGAGCAGTACGGCACACCGGTGTGCGGGTCCCGGGAACCGACGCAGTGGATGAAGACCACATCCTTGGGCTTCTTCCCGTTGAGGATGATGTCCCCTGCGGTCGGTCCCGAGGCGGAGGAGAGCCGCTCGAACTCCAGCCCGGTGAGCACGTTGGGATAGACCCCGTAGCCGAACTCCGGCTTGGTCCGCGGGTCGATTAGGTCGAACCCGGTGGCGACGATGATCGCCCCCACGTCCAACTCGACCGTCTCCTCCTGCATCTCGTGGAGGATGCACTCCTTTTGGCACACATAGACACACTGGTTACACTCGGAGCAGACGCCACAGGCAAGGCACCTCTCCGCCTCGGCCTGGGCCTCCTCCTCCGTGAAGCCGCTGAACACCTCCCGAAAGTCCCGGACCCGTTCCGCCACGGGCTCCTGGGGCGGCTCGTGGCGCGGCGCGGGGGACGCCTGGCCCGCCTCCACCATCGCCCGCGCCTCCTCCTCGCTCAGCGTCGCCACCGGAACCTCGGCGGAAGGCGCCGGCTGCTCGCCGCGCAGGTACGCATCGATCGACCGGGCCGCTTTGTGACCCGCGGCGATGGCATCGACGACGAACGCCATCCCGGTCACAGCGTCGCCGCCAGCGAACACCCCCGGCACGCTGGTCGCCAGCGTCTCCGGATCAACCACGATGGTCTCACGCCGGGTCCGCGCCACCTCCTCCGGCAGGCAACTCAGGTCGGGCCGAGCGCCGATGGCGAAGATGACGACGTCCGCAGGCATCTCGAACTCCGACCCCTCGATCGGCACCGGGCGGCGACGGCCGCTTTCGTCCGGCTCCCCCAACTCCATCCGCACACACCGCACCGCCCGCACGTTCCCCTGGTCATCGCTGAGGATCTCCACCGGGGTGACGAGGAAGTCAAAGATGACCCCCTCCTCCTCCGCCTGACGCCGCTCCACCGGCTGCGCTGGCAACTCGGCGGAGGAGCGCCGGTACACGATATGCACCTCCGGCGGCTGTCCTCCGTTCCTCTCAGCCTGCTGCCAGCCGACCCGTAAAGCCGTGCAGGCAGCATCCATCGCCACATCGCCGCCTCCCACAACGATCACCCGCTTGCCCGCCAGATCGGGATACTTCCCCAGGCTCACCTCCCGCAGGAAGTCGATCGCCGAGAGCACCTGAGGGAGATCGACCCCGGGTATCGGGAGCCACATCCCCCGATGCGCCCCGACGGCGACGAACACCGCGTCGTACCCCTGATCCAGCAGGGCGGTCACGTCCTCCACCCGATGGTTCAGTTTGAGTTCCACGCCCAGGGAGAGGATGTCGTTGATCTCCTTCTCTACCAACTCATACGGCAAGCGGTAGGAAGGAATACCCACGCGCAACATACCACCGGCGACCGGAAGGGCTTCGAACACCGTCACCGCGTGCCCCTTCAACGCCAGGTCCTGTGCGCACGTCAGACCGGCCGGGCCGGAGCCGATGATGGCTACCCGCTTCCCTGTTGGCTCCACCTTCGGCCGGGGGATCTCCACCTCATCCGGATGGGCCAGCGCCCAATCGGTCACGAACCGCTTTAAGCGCATAATGCTGACCGGTTGATCCACCTTCCCGCGCGTGCACGCCTCCTCGCACTTGTGATTGCAGACCCGCCCGCAGATCGAGGGGAAGGGATTCTCCTCGCGGATCGTCCGATAGGCGTCGGCGAAACGGCCCTCACGGATGAGGGCGATGTACCCCTGAGCACGCTGGTCGATCGGGCAGGCGTCACGACAGGGAGCCCGCCCCCGCTTTTCGATCACGAACGCAGCGGGGATCGCCTGCGGGAACCGGCGATAGATCGCCTTATGGGTGCTCAGTCCCAGGTTGAAACGGCTGGGCAACTCGATCGGGCAGACCTTGGCACAATCCCCACACCCCGTGCAACTATCCACATCCACGTACCGCGGCTTCCGTCGCAGCGTCACGTGGAACGCTCCCGCCTCCCCCTCCACGCCGACAACCTCGGTGTAGGTCAACAGGTTGATCAGCGGGTGAGCACCGACCTCCACCATCCTGGGTGTGAGGATGCAAGAGGAGCAGTCCAACGTGGGGAAGGTCTTGTCCAACTGGGACATCCGCCCGCCCACGCTGGACTCCCGCTCCACCAAGTAGACCGGAAAGCCAGCGTCGGCGAGATCCAGTGCCGCCTGGATCCCCGCGATCCCTGCGCCGATGACCAACGCTGCCGGTTTGCTGGATCCCATCGGTCGCTCCTCCCTATACCGCCGCGTCCAGCATATCGTAGACCCGCTTCATCGCGAAACCCACCTGGCTGGAGGCACCGTTGGGACAGACCGCCACGCAAACGCCGCAGCCCTGACACAGGGTCTCGACTACCTCCGCGTAGGGTCCGCCCGGTTCCAGCACCCGTGCCCCGTAGGGACAGGCCTCCACGCAGAGGCCGCAGGCAGAGCAGAGCCGGATGTTCACCTGGGCCACCGTCCGTTGGGCCGTCAGACGCTCTTTCGCCAGGAGGCTCGCCGCYCGCATCGCCGCCCCCTGGGCCATCAGGACCGTCTCATCGGCAGGGCGCGGCGAGTGGGCCAGCCCGCAGACRAAGATCCCYCGCTGGGTGAAGTCCAGCGGCCGCATCTTGGGATGCTCCTCCCGGAAGAACCCGTTCTCGTCCAACTCCAGCCCCAGCACCTCCGCCAGCGCGCCGTTATCGTTGGGCTCGAYCCCCRCGCTSAGCACCACCAGRTCGGYYGGGAYGGYCACCTCCTGGCCCAGGATCGGCTCRCGCACCRCCACYTCGAGCGCSGAMNCCCMGASNCCTYACCTCRGGCTTGTGCTCCAACTCATACCGGAGGAACACCACCCCYTTCTCCCGCGCCTCCCGGTAGAGGTYCTCCCGCAGGCCGTAGGTACGGACCTCCCGATAGAGCACCGTCACGCGGGTGTTGGGGTTCCGCTCCTTGATCGCCAGCGCGTTGACCACCGCCTGGGTGCAGCAGATCCGACTGCAGTAGGGACGACCGGGCTCGCGGGAGCCCACACACTGGATCATCACCACGTCATCGGGGACCTCCTTCCCCTCCGCCAGCATCGCCGAAAGTTGCCGTTGGGTGACCACCCGCTCGTCCTCCCCGTAGCGGTACTCGGTGGGGGTCACCTCCCGACCGCCCGTGGCGACGACGATCGCGCCGTACACCCCCTCTTCCGGCTCCCCTTCGGCTGGGGTCAGCACGACGCGGAAGTTCCCCAATCGGCCGGAAGCCGACGTCACCTCCGTCTGCATCCGTACCCGAATGGAGGGATGCTCTCGCACCCGCCCGATCAGAGAGGCCAGCATCTCCTCCGGCGTAGCCGACGTGCCCCAGACCGTATGCACCTGGCGCAGTTGCCCGCCCAGTTCGTCCGACCGCTCCACCAGGTCGACCGGATGGCCCAGGTCGGCCAGGGTGAGGGCGGCGGTCAGCCCGGCCAGCCCTCCACCGATGACCAGCACCGGCTGGGCCAGCGGCTCCTCGGGGGGGCGGAAGGGCTGGCGACGGACCACCCCGGCCACCGCCATCGCCACCAGCGCCTTCGCCTTCTCCGTGGCGACGCGGCCGTCCCCAGGCAGTGCTCCGGCCACCTCGCTCCGCAGATTGACCCGCTCCAGCAGGTTGAAGTTGAGACCGGCGGCGGCCATCATCTCTCGGAACGCGGCCTCCTGGCGCAGGTCGGTGTAACCGGCGAGAACCACCCGGTTCAGTTTCTCCTCCCGGACGACGCGGGCGATCTCGTCCAGCCCCGCTTGGCCAAGGCCGTTCTCCATCACCCGGGCCAGGGCTACGTTGGGGAGCCGCTGAACCGCCTCCGCCACCGCCTCCAGGTCCACCACCTGGCCGATCTCCCCGTAGTGGTCGCATAGGAAGACACCGACGCGGGGCCACTCCCAGACGACATCCCGCTCCTCGGGCTCGGCCTCCTCTGTGGGCTGATCCGGCCGATGGAGGAACCGGGCCGCCTCGGCTGCCGCCGCCGACGCCTCCACTACCGTCTCTGGGATGTCCTTCGGCTCGCGGAACGCACCAGCGACGAAGACCCCAGGGCGAGTGGTGTGGGTCGGCGCGGCCGCGTCGGTGAGGCCAAAGCCGTGCCGGTTGAGATCGATCCCCACCGCCTCCGCCAACGCCTGCGCCCCCTTCGGCGGGCCGAATCCCACCGCCAGCACCACCATATCGAAGGTCTCCTCCCGCACACTCCCATCCTCCGCGACGTAGTTCACCACCAGATCGCGGGTCCGCTGGAACTGATGGACAGAGGAGACCATACTCCGCCGGTAGGTCACGCCGGGCAGTGCCTTTACCTCGTCGAAGTACTCGTCGAAGTCCTTCCCGTGGGCCCGGATGTCCATATGGAAGACGGTGATCTCCAGATCGGGCTCCAGCCGTTTCGCCACCCGGACCTGCTTGGCGGTGTACATGCAACAGACGGAGGAGCAGTACCCTCGATCCACCCCCAGGTCGCGGGAGCCGACGCAGTGGATGAAGGCAATGCGGCGGGGCTTCTTGCCGTCGGAGGGGCGGAGGATGCGGCCGCCAGTCGGCCCCGCGAAACTGATCATCCGCTCAAACTGGATGCTGGAGAGGACATTGTCGTAGTGGCCGAAGCCAAACTCCCCCTTGCGCCGGGCGTCGAAGGGCTCAAAGCCGGGAGCAAGGACCACTGCCCCCACCTGTACCGTCTCTTCGACCGGTTCCATCGCCAGATCGATGGCCCCCGTCGGACAGACCTCCACGCACTTGCCGCAGCGGGTACAGTAGTCCATATCGATGACGTAGGCCAGCGGGATTGCCCGGAGTTGGGGGCGATAGATCGCCTTCCTGGGAGTTTCGGGCTTCAGATCCGAGGCCTCAGATTGGCCGAACCTGAAACCTGAGACATCGTAACCGGCAACCGTATCCGGTCGTTCCTCCGGGCAGACCTCGACGCAGAGGCCGCACTCGATGCACTTCTCGACGGACACGTAGCGGGGCTTGCGCCGGATCGTGGCCATGAACGCGCCGGGTTCCCCCTCCAGACCGACCACCTCGGCGTAGGGGAGGACCTCGATGTTCGGGTGCAGGTCGCATTCGATGGTGGGGCAGTAGGCGGCCCGTCCCGGCAGCATATGACAGATCCCGCAGGAATCCGTCGGAAACGTGAGGTCCAGCAGGTGCAACGAACCACCGATGCCAGGCGCGCTATCCATCAGATAGACCTTGTGACCGGCCTCGGCCAGAAGCAGCGCCGACTGCATCCCCCCGATGCCTGCACCCACGATCAGGACAGCATCACTCCGCTGGGAATTGCCGTTATTTTCGGTCATGCGCTCCCCTCGGGACGTGTATGTGAAACGTGAAACGTGAAACGTGAAACGTGAAACGTGAAACGTCAAACGTCAAACGTCAAACGTCAGACGTCGAACGCCAAACACGAAGCGTCAAGGGAGGATACCCCGCTCCCGCAACACCGGCCGGGGATCCACCGTGTGCTTACCCAACCACTTCCCCACTCCCGGCAACCCGAAGGCCAGGCCCATCAGCTCGGTGAAGTAGAGAACCGGCACTCTTTCCTCCAGAGCCTGACGGGTGTCCAAGTTGATCTGGCACATCCCGCAGGCGCAGGCGATGACGTCGGCACCGGCCTCCCTGGCCGCCTCGGCCAGCCGGGTGGAAAGAGTGGTCACGACGTCGCTACGGCTAAGCGCCAGACTGGCCCCACAGCAGTCCACCTTATAAGACCAATCCACCGGTTCCGCACCGATGGCCTCCATCAGGAGGTCCATCCGCACCGGATGCTCCGGATCGTCCCAGCCGGTGATCTCCGGCGGGCGGACCAGCACGCAGCCGTAGTAGGAGACCACCCGCAGTCCCTCCAAGGGACGGGTCACCTTCTGGCGGACGGCCTCTATCATCTCCGGCGTGCTCAGCACCTCCAAAAGATGTCGCGGGCGTCCCTCCCCGTCATAGGTAAAGCCCAACACGCCCTCCATCTCCCGCCGCCACTCCTCGTCCTCGCGCAGTTTGATATCCGCCGCCAGAATATGCTGATAACACGCGGGACATGGAGCCACGATGTCCAACCCGGTCCCTTGGGCCAGGGCGACGTTTCGCGCGGGCAAACGCAGGGAGAGTTCGTGGTCCAGGCTGTGGGCCGAGGAGGCCCCGCAGCAGTTCCAATCCTCCAGTTCGACCAGTTCCACCTCTAACGCCTCGCACACCGCATCGGTGGAAAGGCCAAACTCGACCGCCGTGGTGCCGATCGTGCATCCCGGATAGTACGCAAACTTCACCGTTCCACCTCCGAGGCCCCGGTCTCATACAGCTTTCGCACCTGGGACAGCCCTCGGATCCGCTCGGGGAGGAAGGATATCTTCCCCTTGAGGATCAGGCCAATGCCCATCGCCAGGTCAGAGAAGAGATCACGGCTGCGAAGTTTGTAAGCCATCAACATACTCAACTCGTGCACCCGGCCCCAAAGACGGATGCTGTCCAGGAAAGAGCGGTGGAGCGCGTAGACCGACGGCTCCGGCTTGTAGCCACCCTCCAGCGCCATATAGCGTAGCGTGTCGAACATCGGGGCCAGGCGGATCTGGTTGGGACAGCGGGTTCCGCATGTCTCGCATCCCACACAGAGCCAGATCGCGCCGCTGGAGAGCACCGCCTCTTTCTGACCCAACTGAACCAAACGCACGATCTGAGCCGGTTTGTAGTCCATCGCGTAGGCGACGGGACAGCCAGCGGTGCACTTCTGGCAGAAGTAACATCGAAGGATGGGGGCACCGCTCCGCTCTTGGACGGCCTGCCCGAAGGTGGGATCCGGTTCATAGGCGACCGCCATACTCTATCCTCCTCGCTCCTGTAGAAGACGGTTAGAACCTGCCCGTGTCGTCCACCAGCCGAAGGACCACGATCGCCATATCCAGCGTCTCCCCCTCGCTGGTGATGAAGTAGTCCCGCAGCGTCACCTCGTGCTGGAACCCCATGTCGAGGAAGCCCTGGATCACCTGCGGCTGAGTGGTCACGATCTCACCGTACAATTGGCGCAGGCCCACCCGCCGGGCGATTTCGATGAGGCTCTGGACCATCAACGTGCCGATGCCTTGACGTCGATACTTCTTGTCGAGGAAAATCCGAACCCAGGCCAGGTGGCGATGGTAGTGCTCGCCAAAATGGAGTGTCGCCTCACCGATCAGGCGGTCGTTTGCGAACGCCACCAGCGGGAACACCCGTCGGTAGTCGAGATTATCCACCCAACTCTCCACTACCTTAGGGTCCGCGGCATCGATACGATACCACTCCAGGTCCTCCCGCGACGCCCGAGCGAAGAGGTCCACCAACGCCTGCTTGTCCCCCTTCTGCAGAGGCCGCAGGAGCAGCCGAGAGCCATCCGGCAGCGTCTTCACCTTCCGGTATCGAGCCAGCTGTTCCCAGACTTCTCGGTTCTCATTCATCACCTTCCCCCTTCAATGGTCTCACAACCCTAGTCACCCAACCACCCAGTCACCAATCATCCAATCACCACATCCGCCATCGCCAACACCTGCTCCGGCTCCCAGTTATGGATGCGACTGGCCTTGTTGGGACATGCCACGACGCACGCTCCGCAGGTCTGGCACAGAGCCGCGTTAACGGTGGCGATCTGCCGGACCGGGTGGATCTCTCGCGCCCCATACGGGCAGACGGAGACACAGGCCCCGCAGGCAGCGCACAGGTCTTCGATGACGTAGGCCACCGTCGGCTCCTGGACCATCGCTTCTTGGGCGAAGAGTTGGAGAACCTTGGCGGCGGCACCGCTGGCCTGAGCGATCGTCTCCGGAATGTCCTTGGGTCCCTGTCCCACTCCTGCCAGGTAGACACCTGCTGTCAAACTTTCCACTGGCCGCAACTTAGGGTGAGCCTCGTTGTAGAAGCCGTACTCGTTGGTCTGGATGCGAAGGGTCTGTGCCAACGAGACCGCCTCCCGGCTGGGCAGCATCGGCGTCGCCAGGACCACCAGGTCGGCCTCCACCTCGACTGGACGACCGACCAGGGTGTCGGCCCCCCAGACCACCACTTTGTCGCCCCGGCGGAAGATCTTACTCACCTTGCCTCTCAGGTAGAGGACGTCGTACTGCTCCATCGCCTGCTGGACGAACTCGTCGTACCCGCGACCGGCGGAACGGATGTCGATGTAGAAAACGTACGCCTCTCCCTCTGGTACACGCTGCCGGTACATCATCGCCTGCTTGGCGACGTACATGCAGCAGACCTTGGAGCAGTAGGAGACTCCCCGCTCCGGGTCGCGGGAGCCGGCACACTGGACGAAGACCACCTCTTGAGGGACGCGACCGTCGGAAGGACGACGGACCTTCCCCTCCCGTAACATTTCCTCGAAGGTCAGGCCGTCGATCACGTCCTGCACCTCACCGCCCCCGTACTCCGGCAGTCGGTCCAGCGGATAGGGGTCCCACCCCGTCGCCACCACGATCGCACCCACTTCGATGGTTTCAGGTTGCAGGGTCTCAGGTCTCGGGTCGTCTAACCTGGAACCTGGAACTCTGTAACCTGAAACCTCCACCTCGAAGTTCCCCACGTACCCTTCCAGCCCGGTCACCTGGCTGCGGAGGAGGACGCGGATGTTGGGATGATGCAGCACCGTCTCGATCCGCTCCTCCAAGAGATCGGTCGCTGCCTCGAAGTTGAGATAGGTCCCGGAGAGACGGGCCATCTTCCCGCCCAGGTGGTCCTCCCGTTCCACCAGCACCACCGGATAGCCAGCGTTCGCCAGGGTGAGGGCAGTCTCCATCCCCGCCACGCCACCGCCGATGACCAGGGCCCGACGGGTGATCGGGAGGTAGAAAGGCACCAACGCCTCATCCCGTCGCACCTTCTCGATCATCGTGCGGACGATCTCGATGGCCTTCTCGGTCGCCCGCCCCGGCTCCTCCTGATGGACCCAGGAGCACTGCTCCCGGACGTTGGCGATCTCGCAGCGGTAGGGATTCAACCCAGCAGAGGCGACGGTCCCCCGGAAGGTCTTCTCGTGCATCCCCGGCGAGCACGCGGCGACGATCACACCGTCCAGGTGATGTTCGACGATGGCCTCACGGATCAGTTGCTGACCGGGGTCCGAGCACATATATTTATAGTCGGTCGCGAAAGCCACATATGGGCTCCGTCCGACTACCTCGGCCACCCGCTGCACGTCCACCGTGGACGCGATGTTGATCCCGCAGTGACAGACGAATACACCGATCCGTGCCATATTACGTAGTGTGCGTCTCGTGTGTTGCGTGTTGCGTGAGGCCAACGAGGCTGGCACCTGGCGGGACGGCAAGCCCTTTTCCACGCAGGAACTCCTCGACGGCGAAGAGAAACTCCATCAGGTATGGCTGGGTAGACGCCAGGCCCATATGGCCCACGCGGAAGATCTTCCCATGCAGCGACCCGATCCCTCCGGAGACGAGGATACCGTGCTCCTTGGCCAGGTAATGGACGATCTCACTCACCTTGAACTCCGGCCGCGCCTTCACTGCCGTCGCGATGGGAGAGGCGAAGGATTCCTCTACCAGCATCCCAAACCCCACGGCTTCCAACCCCCGGCGGACCGCCCGGGAGGCCCATCGGTACCGTTCGTAATGGGCGTCCAGCCCCTCGGCGAGGATCCGCCGCAGGCTCACCCGCAGGGCCATGATGTTGTTGGTCGGCAGCGTGACCGGATACGGATGCCAGTCGGCCCACTCCTGCGCGTACTTCCGCCACGTGCGCAGGTTGAGATACCAGCCGTGGGCCTGCCCCTTCTGCCGGTCCACCCACTCCCAGGCCCGTGGGCTCACGGAGATGAACGCCAATCCCGGTGGACACTCCAGGCACTTGTTGGCCACCGTCACGCAGACGTCGATGTTCCACTCATCCACCGGAAGCGGCACACCCCCCAACGAGGATATGGCATCCACGATGATCGGCAACCCTCGCTCGTTCGCCACCGCCGCCAGTTCCTGCAGCGGGTTGAGGACCGTGGTCGCCGTCTCGTGGTGGACCACAGCGATGGCCCGTGTTTCCGGCTCCTGATCCAGTACCTTCCGCAGGTCGTCGGGGTCCAGAGGACGCCCTTCGGGCGCGGTCAGCCAGACGACCCGCAGGCCGTGGGCCTGGGCAATGGCACCAAATCGCTCCCCAAAGAAGCCGTTGTTCCCTACGATAACCGTCTCCCCCTCCTGCAGGAGGCTCCCCAGGGCCATATCCAGCGCTGCCGACCCCGCCCCTGGCACGAGGAAGAGATCGTTCTGGGTTTGGAAGACCTGCTTGAGGAGGTCTATCGTCTCCCGATAGACCCTCATCCACTCGGGACCGTAGTGCCGGGGCGTGGGCTGGGCCATCGCCGCCAGCACTTCCTCTCCCACCTCACAAGGACCGGGAATGAACAGTTTGTATCGCACTCTTCACCTCACAGTTCGACCGCCGTCTTATGAAACAGCGGCACAGGATCCACGTAGTGGTTCTCCATCCCCCAGTCCACCTCAGGCAACCCCAGTGCCACAGCCATCAACTGGGTGAAGTAGACGATAGGGATGCCTTCCGTCGACTCACGCTGGGGGTAATCCAGGTTGAACTGACAGAGCGGGCAGGCGGTGACGATCACTTCCGCTCCGTGCATCCGAGCCGAGGCGACGATCTCCTGAGAAAGGTCGGCGGAGATCGCCGGATCCTTCACCGTCAGGTAAGAACCGCAGCACTCGACGTTGTAGGGGAAATCCACCGGTTCTGCCCCGAGCGCACGGACCAGGCTGTGGAGGATGGTCGGGTTCTCCGGATCGTCCAGGTAGATCTCGTCGTAAGGGCGAAGGAGGAGACAGCCGTAATAAGGCGCAGCGCGGAGTCCTTCCAACGGCCGCACGACCCGCTCCGCCAGCCCCTCCCACCCCAGGCCATCCCGCAGGAGTTCCAGGAAGTGGACCACCTTGACCTCGCCCCGATACTCCTGCTCGGTGAACCAGTTGATACGATCCCGCATCTCGGGGTCCCGCTCCAGAGCGGTCTGGGTCCGTTTCAGAACGTGGTAGCAGATCGCACACAGGGCCGCCACCCGGTCCCCAGCCTCCTCGGCCTGCTGGAGGACCCGTGTAGGGGCGATCAGAGCCATCGAGTTGTCGGTTGCCAGGGGGAACGTCGCCCCGCAGCACTGCCAATCCGGCAGTTCCACCAACTCCATCCCCAACGCCGCCGCCACAGCCCGCCCGGAGCGGTCGTATCCCTTCGCCTTAGTGGAAAGTGTGCAACCTGGGTAGTAAGAGACTTTCATATCCCTCGCACTTCGCGTGACCCGTGACACCCACCACCTCACGTATCACGCATCACTTGATATACTTCCTGAACCCGCCGACGATAGCCAGTTGCGGCAGTTCGTCCACCAGGTCTTCCGGCAACAGGCTCAGGTCGATCTCGGTAACCCCTGCTCGCAGCGCGACCTCCCGCAACGCCTCCATTAACCTCGGCAGGTCCACTCCCTTGGGGCAGCGGGTGACACAGGTAAGACACGAGGCACAGATCCAGATGGTCCGGCTCTCCAGCACCTCCTCCATCCCCAACTGGGCCAGCCGAATGACCTGGCTGGGCAGGAGATCCATCACCGAAGCGACCGGACAGCCAGCGCTGCACTTACCGCACTGGTTGCAGGCCAGCAGGTCTTCCCCGCTGATCTCCTCCACCTCGCGGACGAACTCGCTGCGCACCTTGTCGGCCGAGATGGTCGTTCGCATACCGCTCCTTCAAGTAAACCTCCACCACAGAGGCATAGAGGACGCAGGGTTTCTCCCAGTGCCCCCTTCGTGCTCTCTGCGCCTCTGTGGTTCCCATCCCTTACAACAGGCCGGCAGCCCGCTTGGCCGAGGTAAGGGTGTTCTTCAGCAACATCGCGATCGTCATTGGCCCGACGCCGCCGGGCACCGGCGTGATGTAGCCCGCCACCTCCTTGGCCGCCTCAAAGTCCACGTCGCCGACGATGCGGTACCCCTTCTTGGCGGTAGGATCCTCGACGCGGTTGATGCCGACGTCGATGACCGCCGCACCGGGCTTGATCCAGTCCGCCTTCACCATCTTCGGCCGCCCCACGGCAGCGATCAAGATATCGGCACGGCGGCAGACGGCAGGCAGGTCCTTCGTGCGGGAGTGACAGATGGTGATCGTGGCGTTCCGATGGAGCAGGAGCATCGCCACCGGCAGGCCGACGATGTTGCTGCGGCCCAGCACCACCGCCTCCTTGCCTTCGATCTCAATGCCGTACCGATCGAGCAACTCGATGCAGCCAGCGGGGGTGCAGGGGACGAACATCGGCTCGCGCCCCTTCATCGCCAACCGGCCGATGTTGACAGGGTGGAAGCCATCCACATCCTTCTCGATGCTGATGGCCGCCAGCACCCGCTCCTCGTCCAGATGTTTGGGAAGCGGCAACTGGACCAGAATGCCGTGGACCTCGGGGTTGGCATTCAGTTCGGCGACCAGCCCCTCCACCTCTTCCTGGGAGGCCGTCTCCGGCAATTCGTAGCCGAAGGAACGGATACCAACCTCGCTGCACCGCTTCCGTTTGGAGCGAACGTAGAACTGAGAGGCGGGGTTCTCACCGACGAGCACCGTCGCCAGGCCGGGGACGACCCCGTGCTCCGCCTTCAGCCGTTCGACCTCGGCCTTGATCTCCTCGTGGATCTGGGCAGCCGTAGCCTTGCCGTCGATCAACGTCGCGGTCATACTTCCCTCCGGTGGTTAGAGCTTGAGATAGGCATCCGTGTAGATCACTTTGTTCAGCAACACCTGCACCGTCTTCCAGACGGCGACCTGCTCCGGGTCGGACATATCGACGTCCTCCGGCTGGAGTTCCTCCATCGCCGCCACCCGGTCGTGCAACTTGAGGATCAGCCGATTCAACGGCGTGCTCTCGTCCCGCTCCTCGACAACCCGGATCCACTCCATCAGGTCCTTGTCCAGCGGGTCGGCGATGACCATGTCGATCCCAGCMCCCATCAACATCACCATATACACCCGGTTCAGCAGCGGCCGCATCTCCTTCGGGACCCCRTTRGAWACGTTGGAGAGCCCTCCCTCCGTCAGCGGCGGGGGATCCCAGGCRAACTTGAGGGTRCGCACYGCCTCRATGCACTCCGGGCAGTACTCCTGGCARCCGGAGACRGTGAGCACCAGYGGGTCGATGATRAGRTCGGTGATMGGGAARTCGATCTCYAACATCCGCGGGATGATCCGCTCCAACGCCAGGCTGACCCGCTCGTCCGCGCTGACCGGGATCATCCCYTCGCCCATCGTGAGGGCGATCAAYTTCGCGTTGTACTTCTTRGCGATCARKGGGACCGTCTCCAGCGACTCRGGSCGCGCRTCCGTCGAGTTGATGATGGGCTGYGCTTTGGTCACCACCTCGCAGGCCGCYTCGATGGCYGCCARGTTCTTGGTGTCGAGYGAGAGCGGCACRTCCACSACCTGCTCGATCGTCTCCACCAGCCAGGGYARGATCTCATGCCCGGCCTTCTTCTGTGGGCCGATGTTCAGGTCGATRGCACTRGCYCCCGCATCGACCARGCGGACCGCCAAGTCYTGGAAGAACTTKGCRTCCCGYTCGGCGATCGCCTGCTTGACCTTYGGRGAAATRATGTGRATRTTCTCAGCGATAATRTACATCKYTTKCTCCTCCTGTNCGTCCGCCGYTTRACGYYTGACRYYTGASGMYMGACGYTYTARCCTACTRYMCGCTCAGCAATYCCCTTCACCGCCCGATAAACCGCCGAATCCGACGGCAGTTCCACCAACGGTCGACCGGTGAACTCGAACTCCGCCATCGCCGGATCCTCCGGCACCGTGCCGACCAACTCCAGCCCGGTCCGCTCCACCGCCTCGGCCAGAGGAGAGGGCAAATCCCCACGCACCCGGTTGACGATCAGGTACATCTCCTTCACGGCGATGTCCAGCCCCGGCACCATCCTCGCCATCTGTTCGACGGCCACCAGCCCGCGCACCGTCGGATCGGTCACGAGCAGGAGGACGTCCACATCGCGGGTAGTACGACGGCTGAGGTGTTCCATCCCCGCCTCGTTGTCGATGACCACGTAGTCGTACTGCCGCCCCAGCCGATCGATGATCACCCGCAACATCTGGTTGGCCGCACAGTAGCATCCGGGCCCCTCCGGCCGCCCCATCGCCAGCAGGTCCACCCGGTCCCCTTCCACCAGGGCCATCTGCACCTGATAGTCCAGGTAATCCTGCTTGCTCATCCCACCGGGCATCGACCCCGCCAGCGCACCGCTGGATTGAACCAGGTCCAGCATCTCCTCCCGGATGTCGCCGATGGTCATATCGACCTCCATTCCGAGCACCAGGGGAAGATTGCTGGCCGGATCGGCGTCGATGGCCAAGATCGAACCGGTCCGCTCCTCCGTCAGGTAGCGGATGATCATGGCGGCGATCGTTGTCTTCCCCGTGCCGCCTTTTCCAGCCAGAGCGATTGTCTTACCCAACTCCCCTCCCAGGTACGGGTTTCGAGTTTCAGGCTCCCGGCCTCAGGTCGACCCCCAACCTGAAACTACTCCTTCAAGAGCGTCGCCACCGACGGAAACTGGGTCAGGTCGGTGTGAGGCAGGAAGAGTGCGGCGTTGAACTCGTCGAAGAAGGTGTTGTCGGCCGAGAGTTCCAGGTAGGTCATCATCTGCCCCACCTCGGTCACCCGCCGACGCATGTCGCGGGAGACGAGGGCGTAGTAGGCCCCCCGCACCGAGGTGTTGCCCAGGAACTCGAAACTCTCGTAGGGCTTGTCGGGCAGCATCCCGATCTGGATCGCTTTCTCCACGTTGATGTACTGACCGAAAGCCCCGCCGATGAGGACCTTGCTCACGTCCGCCAGGGTCAACCCAACACTACGGGCCAGGACGGAGAAGCCGGCGTAGATGGCTGCCTTGGCCCGCATCAGGTTGTCGATGTCCACCGCTGTGATCGCGATATCCTCGCCGATGGCCGTCTCATCGGCCCAGGCCACCACGTATTCCGGCCCGTGCTCCCCCTCCCTCACCCGCTCCGTGGGCAGGTTGAGGTTGATGTTCCCGCTCTTGTCGATGACCCCGGCGATGAACATCTCCGCCATCAGGGAGATGAGCCCGGAGCCGCAGATACCGCGTGGCTTCTCGTTGCCGATGACCCGGTAGGAGGCCTCGTAGGTCTCGGAGTTGACCCACACCTCCTCGATGGCACCGGCGGTGGCCCGCATCCCGTGCACTACGCCCGCCCCCTCGAAGGCCGGGCCGGCGGAGCAGGCGCAGGCGATGAGCCAGGTACAGTCCCCCAGTACCATCTCCCCATTGGTCCCGATGTCGATGAAGAGGGTCAGCTCCTCCTCCTCGCACATCCCGGAACTGAGCACCCCGGCGGTGATGTCGGCTCCCACGTAGGAGGCGATGCCGGGGAGACAGTCCACCGTCGCTTCGGGATTGACCCCCAGGCCGATATCCCGCGCTGGGAAGGTGGGTAGGTGGTTGACCACGGGGATGAAGGGCATCAGGCGGATGGACTCAGGTGGGATGCCGGCGAAGAGGTGGAGCATCGTCGTGTTGCCGGCCACGACCACCTTGTAGATCTCGTCGGTGGAGATCCCCCGCTCGCGGGCCACCTTCTTCAGGAGCCGGTTCAGCGTCTCCATCACCAGCCCCTGGAGTTCCTCCAGCCCGTTCCCTTTGGAAGCGTAGATGATGCGGGAGATGACGTCCTCCCCGCGGGCGATCTGGCCGTTGTAGTCGGCCGCCTGGGCCATCACCTGCCCGCTGATCAGGTCCACCAGCCAGACTACGTTGCTGGTCGTGCCGATATCGATCGCCGCCGCCCAGAGACTCTCCAGCCGCTCCCCGGGCAGGATGTCGATGATCCGTGGCGGCCCCTCCGGGCGGTCCCAGGCGTCCATCTCCAGGACCGCCGTCACGGTCCACTCCCCCTCCCGCAGGGCAGGCCCCAGTTTCTTCAGCACGGGGAGGGAGACCTGGACGTCCCGCAGGTCGAACCGACGGGCCAGTTCCCTCTGGAGGCGGGACCAGTCGTCGGTCTGGTCGGCCAGGGAGGGCGGGTCCAGCGTGACGGCGATCTTTCGGATGGGCTGGTCGTGGATGTCGTAGGGGAAGGGGAGTTCGACCTTGACGGCCCGCTTGCTCTCCTTCAGTCGCCGCTCGATCCGCTCCTGCGGCGGGATGGTGACGACCACGTCACCCTCGACGACGGTCTGACAGGCGAGGGCATACCCGGCGGCGACGTCCTCAGGCGAGAGGCGCTGGGTGGAGCGACGGCGGACCGGCCCCTCCTCGACGATGACGGCACAGCGTCCACAACGGCCCTGCCCTCCGCACGGCATCAGGATGTCCACCCCTGCCTGCTGGGCGGCCTCACTGAGCAGCGTGCCGAGTGGAACCTCTACCCGTGCACCTTCGGGCTTGAAACGAACGACGGCAGTGGCGATGAAACACCTCCTCCACCCGTTCCACCCTCTATTCCCTTCCCCTCCCCCCAGCCGAGGGGAGGGGAAGGGAAACCAGGGAGGGGGTCAGGGGGCTACGAAGGACTCCACAACTTCAGGAAACCGGGCAGGTCCACCGCCTCACGCGGCCCGACCAGGATCTCCCAGCCCGGCAGTTCCTCTTCCAGCTCGCCCAACAGCACCGCCACGTGGCCGGGGATGATCAGTTTGCGGTGGCTGATCTTTCCCTCGATGCCGGTGGTCTTCACCGTCTTGGCGATCCGCTCGGCGTCGAACTTGCCCGCGGCCCAGGCGGTGAGGACGCTCATCCCTTCGGCGTCGGCCACCAGCAGCCAGCCGGGCAGCCCGCTGCCATCCACCTCGTTGGCGACGGAGAAGTAGGTGATGGAGAAGTTGGTGGTGACCATCACCGGCGCCTCCGGACCCGGCTCGTTGATCTCGTAGATGCCCGGCTGCACCTTGATGGGCTCCTGCGGGTTGGTATAGACGTTGGTCCGCCAGACCAGCAAGGCGTAGGCAGAGGCGGGGGTGAAGGTATCCAGGACGACGAAGCCAGCATACTTGGCGATCTGCTGGGCTGCCAGCATCGCCTCTTCGATTCCATCGGACGCCCCTTCGCCGGGGAAGGCGATGATCGGATAACCCAGCGGGCGGAAGTTCTTCTTCAGAGCCAGGCGGCGCAACTGGGTGAAGACGACCAGAGTGTTGGCCGGATCGCGCACACCAGGATCCAGAACAATGTCCTGGATTCCCGCGCCCTTGATCTTCTCCGTCAGATCGGCCAGTTCGTCCAGCGTGTCGGCGCGGGCGACGACGGGGAGGCCCTTCTCCTTCGCCACGGCGGCGACCGCCTCCCAGTTGTCCGTGGTAGCGGCGTAGAGGAGCGGCTTACCTCCCTCGTCTGCCTCTGCGCCAGCCTTCAGCACCTCGGGGTCGGAAGCGATCAGGATGAACGGTTTATCTGTCACAGAGCGGGCTGTCTTCACCGCCTCGGCGAAGGTCCCGGCGTCACCAGATGCCGCCTCGATCGCCACGCCGTCGAGGAAGAGGTTCATCCCCACGTACTCGACGGTGTACCCCATCGCCTCCTCCACCGCCGCTTTGACGTCGTCGGTGTCCTTCACGCGGACGAAGAGGCCACACGGGTGATAGAAGGTCTTCTCGTGGCGGAACATCACCGTCTCGTTGCCCACCTCCACCTTGTGGCCCGGCCCCTCGACCGCGACCAGCCGGATGGGCGGTGCGGAGGCGGCAGCCAACTGGGCCTTAGCCTCTTCAGAGACATAAGGACAGGCCGAAAGTTCCGCCTGCTTGGCCGCCAGTTTCATCGCGAAGGCCAGGCAGGTGGGGAAACCGCATTCCTTACAGTTGGTCTGCGGCAGGAGTTTGTAAATCTGAAGCCCCGTGAGTGCCATGTTTCCTCCCCCTTACTTCTCCATCAGCCGGTCGACGAAGGACTTGACCCGCTTGAGCGTCTCCGGGTGACGAAGGACGACGATATCGGCCCCCGCTTCGATGAGCACGGTAGCCGTCACCGATTCCCACAAGATGGCCCGTTCCTTCCAATCACCCCAGGACTCCGGCACGCCATCGCCGACCTTGCTCTCCTTCTGCCGCCAGGCCTCGTAGCCGGGGGTGACCAGCATCGGCAACTGCGTCATCTTGTCGCCCTGGAGTGCTGCGATCCGCAGCCGCTCCATCACCGAGTACCCGTACTCGATGCCGTACCCCAGGCTGGCCGTGGTGGGATCCATAATGATCCGGTCCAGCGGCAGGCCCATATCGGAGATGAGGATGTTCAACTGCTTGGCGAGGTTGACGTCCATCGCCGTGCGGCCGTTGACCAGGTGACCGTTGGCGAGAGCAGCAGCGACGATGGTGCGGTAGTTCTTCTCCTCGCAGACCCCCAGCACCACCCGCTCGCCAGCCGCCTCCTCAGCCACCGCCACCAGCAGTTCGTTGTCGAGATCCACCTGGCCAGGGCCGAAAACCAGGAGAGGGAGTCCGGTGGCCTCCAACACGGCCCGGGTCACCGCCCGGGCATCCTCCGCCGTGGTGGGCTCACCGCCGTTCTTCGTCAGGCTCAACTGCAGGAGGATCAGGTCCGCCCCCGCCTCCTCGGCGGCCTTCGCCCACTTCGCCGGGTCATCCACCACATCGCCCCACGCCTCCAGCAGCAACGGCGACCAGTCCTCAGGGCGCCGGTCGGCGATCTCGATGGCAAGACGGGGCGGGTTAGGGATCTCTCCCTCGAAGTGGAGGAAAGGCAAAGTGGTCTCGCCGCCGACGGTCACAGTGCGGCTGCGGGTGCCACCCTCCTCCGCGGTGGCTCCCAGCGTCACCTCCAGCACCTTCCCCGTCCACTTCTCGACAGGTATCTCCACCGCCATAGGAACGACCTCCTTTACGTGAGCATTGTCTAGCGAGACATCTCCCCACGGACGGGGCATCCCTTATAAGCATAGGCCCAACAAAGGTCCGCGTCAAGTGACGCCCCTCACCGACAGGGATGACGTTTCTCCGATTTCCGCACAGAGACGGGAGCCGTCGCAGGGCGGCGACGGCTCCCGTCTCGCGCCGCCCTCTCAACCAAGAGAAACCGGCTAGAAGATGGGCGGCATCGTCAGCGCCGGGTGGCCCTTCTCCTCAAGGAACTTCAGCAGGCCTTCGACGTCGGTGCAGACCGTCTCGTCAGCCACCTTGTCCAGGAAATCGGGATCCCCGATCCGCTCGCAAACCTGCTTCAGTTCCTCCGCCATCGTCTGCTTGAGGAAGGAGGACATCCAGACCACCCGCTTGAAGCCGCCATCGGCGGAGATGAACTTGGGGCTGGTCAGGTAGTACTTACCGACCCCCATGATCCCCGGCGTCTGCAGGCCACCGCCCGCCATCCCGGCCAGGGTGGAGAAGGTCATCCCAGCGGGGGTCATGCTCGGATCCTCCCGGCTGACGACCATCACCCCGTTGGCCTCGGGGATAACCATGACGATGCACTCGAAGCAGCCGCAGGCCGTCATCGGGTTCTCCATGATGGAGTACATCGCCACCTGCTCCACCGTGCCGTGGGAGGCCTGCCGGGCGTACTCGTTGACCCCCGAGAAGTACCCCTTCTCCGGATCCAGGCACTCCCCCTTGGGGATCGGCTGGTTGGGACCGGTGGGGTTGATCTCATAAGAGGCCTTGCAGTCCAGCCAGTTGTACGCCCCGCACAGCCCCAACCGCTGCGGACTGACGACGCACACGTGGTTGGGTGCGAAGGACTGGCAGAGGATGCAGGAGTAGAAGGTGTCCACCGCCTCGTCGGTCAGGTCGGCCAAACGGCGGTTGCGCCGTTCGTAGGCCTCTCGGGCCTTCTGCAGCCATTCGGCGTGGAGTTCGGGGTCGGTGATGATCTTCACCTGCACCTTGTCCACGATGGCCCCGAAGTCGGAGTGGAGCCGGGCGTAGAGGATCTCGCCGAAGTGGCGGAGGTTGAACCCCTTCTCGGCTGCCGCCTTGGAGATTCGGATCCAGGCGATGTCCCGCTGGCCGATGTGCTGCACACCGTTGGCGCCGTTGATGAAGTAGTGGATCTGCCGCTCCAGGACCGGCTCGAAGTCCTCCTGCATCTTCCGCCCGGCCACTTCGACCAGGATCCCCAGGTCCATCGCTCCACCGACCTCCACATCCTCGAAGCCGGGGCCGATGACCTCGATCTTGCCATCCTCCACCTGGTCCATCGGGACCATCCGCAGGTACTCAAAGGCGCGGCTGTACTTGCCGCCGAACTCGACCCGCATATCGGCGCGGCGGACCACCTCGCCCTCGAAGGCGGAGCCGTAGGGGACCGGGATGGGGACCTCGGTGATCTTCACCTTGACGCCGCGTACCTCGATGGCCCGCTGGACCAACTTGGCGGCCTTCTCCTCTTCGGTCTCGGCATCGATCTCGTTCCAGGGCATCGAGATGACGTGTTCGTACCGGGTGACGCCGGTGGGCAGGATCTCGGGGATGACCGTGTCGGCGATGGTGGGGAAGCCGTAGGAGATCGCACCGGCGGCGGCGGCGTACTTCAGGTCGTCCACCTCACCCAGCGCCAGGACGAAGGCGAAGACGCGGAACTTGTTGTAGAGAAGGATCTCCCGCCACTGACCGGGCTTCAGGCCGCCGAAGGTGAGGGCGGAGCGGGTGGCGAACCCCAGGGCGTAGATAGCGGAGATAGTATCCCGGCCGAAGGGGACGATGTAGGTATCGTACCCCATCTCGATCCCCTCCTCGGCCAGCTGGTCGATGATGGAGCGGCCGTTGACATTGCCGGAGAGGAAGATGAGGATGTTTCGCCGCTGGAGTTCCCGCACGATGGCGACGGCCGCCTCATTGCTCGGCGCCGCGCCGACGATGGCCGCGAAGCCCGGCATCCGGCCGTCCACCAACTGGATGCCCCAGGAGCGCAACTGGATGTCGTCGATGGGACCGTTGAGGTGCCCCTCTTCCAGCCCGGGATAATCGGTCCCACCAGCCAGTTCCAGCCCCGGATACGGCTCCGGCTGCTGGCCCAGGGCGAACCGCACTCCCTCGATCGTCTCCGCCGCCAGCAGGGTCGCCATCCCGCAGTCCAACGTCTCCCCCAGATAGGGGGTCCACAACCGCTCATCCGGCAACGGATGGAGCAGTTTCTTGGCATGTTCCACGACGGGAACCAGATCGCCCAGTTTCTCCACGGGGTGGCCCAGCATACCGTAGATGACCGGCAGGTAGTAAGCCGTGTTGGGGAAGGCGACCGGGGTATCCGCACCTTTCTCAGCGATGGCCTTGTTGAGCAACTGCTCGGCCTCAGCGACCAGGGCGTTGGCCCCGCGGATGGCTCGGGTTGCGATGTATCGAGACATTTCCCTTCACCTCCCCCTCATTTCTTCCCGTAGATTGCCTGGATCCGCTCCTCGAAGGGCAGGTCCAGCACCTCTTGGATACGCCAGTCGCCGGACTTACCCCACTTGGAGGGATCGTACTCAGGCAGGCCGAGGTCGGCCCGCTTCTTGTCGATATGCTCGATCGCCTTCCGGACGATCTCGTCGGCCTCGGCGATGAACTCCAGTTTTCCGCCGACCTTCTTCTCCCAGCCCTCGGTCATCAGGCGGATGACCGTCTCGCTGCCCGAGACCGGGTTGCGACCGCCCATGATCACGTAGGCACCCGAGGCCGCGCAGTACGTGGCGATGGCGAGCGCTTTCTCGCTCATCCACTCCGTAGCCATACCGACGGCCGGGATGTCGGCGATATCCTCGCCCAACCCACCCTCGGTGGCCATCTGGGAGAGGACGGTGAGGATGCGGGAGTTGTCGACGCAGGCCCCCATATGGAGCACCGGCGGGATGCCGATCGCCTCGCACACCTCGCGCAGGCCCGGCCCGGCGATCTCCAGCGCCGCCTCCGGGGTCATGAAGCCCTTCTTCGCGCTGGCGATAGCACCGCACCCGGTCTGCACCACCAGGATGTCGTTCTTGAGGAACTCGGAGACGACGTAGTAGTGATACTCGTCGTGGCAGATGCGCGGGTTGTTGCAGCCGATGTCGGCCACCACGCCGCGGATCCGACCAGCGATGATGGCGTCGTTGAGCGGGCGGAAGGAGCCCCGGTAGTATCCGCCGAGGGCGTAGTCGATATACTCGTGGGAGAAGCCCGGCACCAGAGGGCTGCGGTAGTCGGGAATGAAGGTCTCGCCTCGCTCGGGGAAGCGGTCGATGGCCCGGCGGAGGATCTCCTTTGCGATCTCCAGCGCCCGGTGCTCGTCGAACTCGATGTGGGTGGCGCCAGCGATCCTCACTTTGGGCGACGTCGTGATCAACTCGGTGTGGAACCGATCGGCGATGGGGACCAATCCCTCCATGATGCACTGGACGTCCACCACCATCGCCTCGACCGCGCCGGTGAGGATCGCCAATTCCTGCTGGAGGAAGTTGCCCGCCAGCGGCACCCCCTCCCGCATCAGTGTCTCGTTGGCGGTGCAGCAGATGCCGGCCAGGTTGATCCCCTCGGCCCCCTTGCTCTTGGCGTACTCGATCAGTTCGGGGTCCTGCGCGGCAGCGACGATCATCTCGGAGAGGGTAGGCTCATGACCGTGGATGATAACGTTGACCATGTCCTCGCGCAGGACGCCCAGGTTGGCCTCGGAGAGGACCGGCGCAGGCGTGCCGAAGAGGATGTCCGTGATGTCGGTCGCCAGCATGGACCCACCCCACCCATCGGCCAGAGCGCACCGCATCGACTGGTGGAGCAGATGCTCCGCGTCCTGATCGTTGCCGATGTGGGTCCGATGGAGCAGGTCGACCACCTCCCAGTCGTAGGCCCGTGGGACCAGACCCAGTTGCCGCCAGATCTGCTGTCGCTTCTGAGGAGCGCGCCGCACATAGACAACCTCGCCCTCGATCTGCCCGAACTCGGCAAGGGCCGCCAGGGCCAGGTCGCGGGCGATCTCCCCGATCTCCCGCCCATCGGTCTTGATGCCGAAGTCCTTAGCCACCTCCACCAGTTTGTACGGATCACGGATCTTGTAGTCGGGGGCCTTGCCCTCGGCTGCCGCCAGCAACGTGCGGGCCAGGTCACGGGCGTGGTCGATATGGGAGGCTGCCCCTACCGCCACGGCACGGGCGAAGTTCCGGGCTACCACCGTGTCGATCGTGGCCCCACACACGCCTCGATCTGTCTTCCCTACCAGCCGGCACGGCCCCATCGCGCAGTTGCGGCAGCACAACCCCTCGGCACCGATAGGACACGGGACGATCTCGTCGGCCCGCGCAAAGCAGGTTTCGACCTCCAGCTCCGCCGCTCGTTTGAGGAGCGCTACCGCCGCCGGATCGCGGCTGGCCTCTTCGGGTGTTCGTACCTTTTTCGCCATAGTTCACCTCGCTCTCAGATCACCACTTCCGGAAGTCTCCGGACATCTCCAGATCGGCCTGGTAGGTCTCGTTCATCCGGAAGCCCAACTCCGACCACTTGGGGTCCCGCTTCTTCAGGCCCGGCTCGACCAGGATCGGCGTCTCCCCCTCGCCCACGGGGTATCCTGCGTCGGCGAGGGCCTTCTCGATGGCATCGCGGCTCGTCTTCGCCGGATCGAAAGCGACCATCACTTTCTTCCAGGCCGAACTGACGTACATGTCCTCCACGCCTTCCAGGCTTCCCAACACGTCCCGTACCTTCAGCACATGATGATCGGCCCAGAGGAGCGGTACGTCCAGCACGATCTTCTCCATAACCCTTGCTCCTTTCTTCACACCGTATTGTGTATTCCGTATCCCGTCCTTTGTGGACGGGATACGGAATACACTACACAAAACACGCTAGAACAACCCTACGATCTTGCCCGTCTCCACGTCGATATCGATGTCCATATAGGCCGGGTGAGTCGCCAGGCCGGGCATGGTCCGCATCTTGCCGATGAGCGGGTAGATGAAGCCAGCGCCGACGCTGGCCCGAACCTCCCGCACCGGCAGGATGAAACCGGAGGGCGCGCCTTTGAGGTTGGGGTCGTGGCTGATGCTCAGGTGGGTCTTGGCCATGCAGATGGGGAGGTTGCCGAAACCCGCCTTCTCGAACGCTTCGATCTGCCGATCGGCCAGCGGCTCGTAGGTGACGCCCGCTGCGTTGTAGATCTCCTTGGCGATGGTCTCGATCTTCTTCTTGATGGGCCAATCCAGCGGGTAGAGGAACTGGAAATTGCTGGGCTTCTCGCAGGCCGCCACCACCGCTTCGGCCAGTTTGGCCGCGCCCTCGCCACCCTCGGCCCAGTGCTTGGTGACCACCGCGTCCTCGGCCCCCTGGGCGACTGCGTACTCGCGGACCATCTCCCACTCCGCCTCGGTGTCGGTCTTGAAGGCGTTGATGGCGACGACGACGGGGATGCCGAAGCGAAGCGCGTTCTTGATGTGGGCACCCAGGTTGCAGAGGCCTTTCTCCAGAAGTTCCAGGTTCTCCTCGGTGTAGGCCGGGTCCAGCGGGAGGCCGGGCTTCACCGTGGGACCGCCACCGTGCATCTTGAGGGCACGGACCGTCGCCACCAGGACCACCGCGTTGGGGATCAGGCCGGAGTAGCGGCACTTGATGTTGAAGAACTTCTCCATCCCAATGTCCGCACCGAAGCCGCTCTCGGTGACCACGTAGTCCACCAGCTTGACGGCGATCAGGTCGGCGATGATGGAGGAGTTGCCGTGGGCGATGTTGGCGAAGGGCCCGGCGTGGACGAAGGCGGGCTGACCCTCAAGGGTCTGCATCAGGTTGGGCATCAGTGCATCCTTGAGGAGCACCGTCACCGCCCCGGCGACCTTCATGTCCTCAAGGGTGACCGGGTTGCCCTTCTTGTCCATCGCCACCACCACCCGCCCGACCCGCTCCCGCAGGTCCTTCAGGCTGGTAGCGAGGGCGAGGATGGCCATCAGCTCGCTGGCGACGGTGATGTCGAAGCCAGTCTTGCGGGGGAAGATGGGGCTCAGTTCTGCATCGTTGAGACCGACCTCGATCTCGCGCAGGGAGCGGTCGCAGACGTCGACCACGCGGTTCCACATGATCGTGTCGGGGTCGATATCCAGTCGCCGGTCGATACCGCGCTTGCGCAGGGCCTCGTCCGACTGCCGACTCTCGTGGAACATCCGGGTATCGAGCGCGGCCGCCACCAGGTTGTGGGCGACGCCGATGGCGTGGATGTCGCCGGTGAGGTGGAGGTTAAAGTCCTCCATCGGGATGATCTGGCTGTAGCCGCCGCCGGCCGCCCCGCCCTTGATGTTGAAGGTCGGCCCCATGCTCGGCTGGCGGATGCAGCACATCACTCGCTTGCCGAGTACGGACCCCAGCGCTTGGGTGAGCCCTATGGTCGTCGTGGTCTTGCCCTCGCCAAGCGGGGTCGGCGTGATGGCGGTCACGTCGATGTACTTGGCGTTGGGCCGGTCCTTGAATCGCTCCAGCACGTCGAGGTGGACCTTGGCCTTGTACCGGCCGTAGAGGTCCAGATCATCCTCCGTGAGTCCCAGGCTCTCGGCGATCTCGACGATGGGGATCAGTTCAGCCGACTGAGCGATCTCAATATCGCTAGGGACCGGATAGACACGCTTGACGGGCATCGTATGACCTCCTGAACACTTGTGATAGTTGACTCAACAAATCCCGGCGGAAACCGGGCCAGTCACCGCGCCTCACTTCGTCCCTTCGGGACCAGATAGGCCGCCCGTGGCAAGAGCGGGGCCACCTCCACCTCCACCGCCTGGCGCATCAACTGCCCGGAGAGGTGGAGCAATGTATCCCCCAGACTCCGCTCGATGGTCATTCCGGCAAGGCAGGGATAATGATGGTGGTAGAGCCCGGCCTGATGGACGGCCTCGCTCACCGGCACCCCCACCAGCCGCTCGGCCACGAACCGGGCACAGCCACAAGCGGCATCCCTTTCCACCTCTATCGCTTTGACCACCCCATCCTCGCAACGGATGCGGAAGACGGGCCGCCCGAAATGACGGGCGAACTCGGAGATCCAGGGGTTCGAATAGGCGACCCGCTGATGCCGCAGGTTGTAGCCATCCTCCGTCAGAGAACAAAAAGGCCGGGGGAAAACCGCTTCAACCCCCAGCCTGCGCAGCCGTTCCTGCAACTGGCGGATCAGCCCCTCAGGAAGCCAGGCCAGATGGTCCACCGGAGCGATCACCGCCCGCGCGTCGGCACGGCGGGCGATATCCGGGATCAACTGAGCGACGGCAGGCCTCTCTCCAAGAGCGAGGATCAAATCGGCAGGGGGCACGTGGAGAGGGAGATACTGTTCCGGATCATCCAGCAGGGCCGGCAGGTCGGGAGGTCGCCACGATTCCACCGTCCACCCCTGTGGACCGAAGGCCCGGATGTTCTCCACGATCCGCTGCCCATACCGGCCCTGAACGATGGCAAAGATGCGCATCGTGGCCGGACGAGGGCCGCCCCACTCCAACGGTTGCCGGATCGCCTCCACCAGGTCCTCGACCTGCCGCCCCACCTTCATCTGGTGATAGTAGATGCGGATCCGGTTGTCGTCCAGGTTGAGACAGACAACCTTCAGGCCGGGAAACTCTAGGAAAAGACGGGAAAGCAGCGCTTCCTGCTCCTCGCCGGAGGCACCGACCACAACGACGTCGGGGAGAACTTCACGGATACGGGAGAAAACCTCTGGCGCGACGCCCCCCGTCCCCACAACCTCCAACCCGGGCTGGCCCCGCAGCAGAGTCTCCATCCCCTCGGCGAAGAGAGGGTGATCGGTGAGAATAAAAACGCGACAGGAGTGCATAATGACCGCCGGTCAGTTAACCAGCGTCTATGATACCCTCGCAAGTCTCTCTTGTCTATAGCGCAGATGGACTATTACAGAGGCCTCAATAGTCCTTACGGACTATCAACCGGGAGCAATCCGCACCGGACAGCGTAGACGGCGGCCTGGACCCGATTGCGCAGGCCCAGTTTTTCCAGAATGTTGCGGACGTGGTTGCGGACTGTGTTGACGGCGATGCCCAGTTCAGCGGCAATCTCTGTGTTGGAAAGCCCTTCGGCGAGGAGGAGAAGGACCTCCTGCTCGCGGGGCGAGAGAAGATCGAGAGAGACAGAAGGAGGGACCGTCCGTCGGCCTTGCGCCAATTGACGCATCAGTTTTCCGGCCATCACCCGGGAGATGGGCGCCTCTCCCTGGGCTAGCCCCCGCAGTTCCTGGAACAGCCCCTCCGGTCGCATATTCTTGACCAGATACCCGTCGGCGCCGCACCGGATGGCGGCGAAGAAATCCTGTTCGTCCTCGGAGACGCTGAGCATCACCACCCGCACATCGGGGAGTTCCTGCTTGATGCGGCGGGTGGCCTCCAGCCCGTCGCATACCGGCATCCGAAGGTCCATCAACACCACATCGGGCCGGAGGGCGCGGGCCTGCTCCAACGCCTCCAGCCCGTCGGCTGCCTCCCCTACCACCTCAAAGTCGGGCTGGGCGTCCAACAACCGGGCCAGCCCCTTGCGGAAGAGTATGTGATCGTCCACTAACAGGATACGCAACAGTTTCATCATCCGTGGGGAATTATAAACCAAGAGGGAGAGATTGCAACGGGGCCTGTCTGGGGTTTAGACAGGAGCTCGGACACATCCAGCCCGCCGTAAGCAGGCGGGGCTAGCGGGAAATCGGCCTGGCACCGGCCCCTCAGGCCTGCGCGAGGCCAGGAGCCTCACACCCGATGTCCGAACTCTCGTCCAAACCTCAGGGCCTTCCTGGACGAGAGGCAATCGCCAGGGACACTTACCCGCCGCCCTCCGCCTCGGCGAGGAGCCGGTAGATCTCCAACGGCTCCCCCCGCGCAGGGTCGCGCACCAGGGCGAGGGCCCCTTCAGGACACCGCAGTGTGCACACACCACACCCCATACAGGCCGCCCTATCGACCACAGCTACTCCCTCCCCCACCACGACCGCGCCGAAGGGACAGGCGTCGGCACAGAGGCCGCACCCGACACACCGATCGGCATCCACCTCGCTCACGTAGCCAGAGGAGGCCAACATCGGGGTTCCCCGTTGGTGAGCCTGCATCGCCCCGCAGCAGCAGGAACAACAGTTGCAGATGGCGTAGAACCGATCCAGCATCGCGTCCTTGAAAAAGGCGTGGTGGACATGCCCCCGGGCGGCCTCCGCTCGCAGGATCTCCATCGCCTCGTCGGACGTGATCCGACGGGCCCGGCGCGGATGGTACTCCAGAATCAGGGAGACGAAAGGCTCCCCAATGACAAGGCAGACATCCAGCGGCTCACACGGGTCGGCCCGCGACGCCCGGCAGGGGCATTCGATCACCGCGATGTGGTCCGGGTTCTTGAGAATGATATCCCGCGCCCGCGCGTAGGGCACCACCCGCTCAAGATCGGTCAATCGGATCTCCTCGCCGACGGCAACCAGTTGCGTCGCGGCCTCCAGCGGGACGACTTTGCCGTGATAGGTGTCGGCAAGGGTAAGGCGGTCGACGGTTTCCTGGGGCCGGGCGGGCAGAAGACGACCCACCAGCCGCACCAGAGGACCAAGGACACGGGCCAGAGGATGCTCCCCCGTGCCGATGCCGATGTAGAGATATGTCCAGCGGGCATAGATATAGCCGTGGAGGAGATCGAAGAGGGAGTAACCTGGCGTGCGGCGGGCTTCCTGAAGAAAGGCACGGGCAGGAGGGGAGAGGCGACGTTCCAACCAGGGTGGGAACTTCATCTGGAGGTCTCCTTTTGCAACAACCGCTCAAACAGCGCTTCGTACCCCACCGCCGTCCGGTCGGTGTTCCAGCGGGCGGCGATCTCCTCGCGGGGGCGAATATACCGCTGCCGGTTATTCACTACACGAAGGATCGCCTCTGCCAAGGCCTGGCTGTCGCCGATCGGGACCACCTCCCCCATCCCGGTCTGCAACACCGGTTGGCGCACCCCCGGCAGGTCACTGGCGATGGACGGCGTGCCGCACAACATCGCCTCCACCTGCACCAGGCCAAAGGACTCGGTGGAGTTGAGGCTGGGCACGACGATGACATCCAGATTGGGATAAAAGGCCGCCATCTCCTTCGGACTCAACACGCCCAGGAAGGTCCAACGATCTTTGTACCGCTCGAAGAGGGGGGCCAGCCGCCGGGCGTAGGCCTCCTCCCCCAGGACGTTCCGATACTGCCCGGCGAAGAGGACCCGCGCGGTCGGATATTCCTCCAGGATCCGAGGCAGGGCATCCAGCAGCACCTCCACCCCCTTCTCCGCCGCCAGCCGCGCTGCCATCCCGATGACCGGCCCGCTCCCGTCCAGACCGTACCGGCGGGCGAACGCCTCGACCTCCTCCGGCGAGGCAGGAGGCAGTTCCACCGGCGGGGGGATGACCTCCACTTTGTGGGCAAAGCGGGAGAGGTAGGGCGAATGGGTGGCGAAATCCCGGGTATAGGCCACGACCCGGTCTGCCAGGAGGCCAGCCAGGTGGTTCATCCCGTGCACCACCAGGTTGACAAATCGATTGAACAACCCCGGCGGCAGTTTCAGATCGCAGTGATAGGTCAGAGTAGAAGGCTTCCCCATCACCCGGGCACGGGCCGCCACGCCTGCCGCGTCGAACTGAGGGAGGTGGAGGCTGACCACGTCGTGCTCCCGCACCAGCCGCGTGGCGACGAAGCCGAAGGTGGGCATGATGACCCCCTTGCTGACGCGGAAGGCGACCGGGACCCGCACCACCCGCACCCCGTCCTGCTCCTCCTCCAGCGGCAGTGACCGGTCGTAGCGGGAGGTCATCACCGTGACCTGGTGACCCCGCTTCGCCAACCCCCGCGCCAGCCGCTCAACGTAGATAGTGAGGCCGCTCACGTGAGGGCGGTAGTAGGTGAGGACAATCAGCACCTTCATCCGAAAGCACCTCCAGTCACCCAATCACCAAATCACCCAAAATACCTCACCACCCACTCATACAGCCGCCGTATCCCTTCCTCGACGCCGACGCGGGGCTCCCACCCCAACTCCCGCCGCGCCTTGCGGATGTCGGAGACATAGACCCGTTGGTCGCCCGGCCGCCAGTCGCCGTAGGAGACCGGGATGGGACGGCCCACCAGTCGCTCCAGCAACGGCCCGAACTCCGCCCAGACCGAGAGGGTGTGGGACGGGCCACCACCCACATTGTACACCTGTCCGGCCGCCACGTCGATCCGCTCCACCGCCCGGTCATACAGGTCCAGCAAGTCGTCAATGTACAACAGGTCCCGCACCTGCTTGCCGTCCCCGTAGATGGTGATAGGTTGACCGGTGACGGCGGCGATGACGAACCAGGCCACCCACCCCTGGTCCTCCACCCCCATCTGATGCGGCCCGTAGATGCAACTCTGCCGAAAGACCACCGTCGGCAGGCCGTAGATGCGGGCGTAGTCGCGCACGTACTGATCACCCGCCCCTTTGGAACACCCGTAGGGGGAATGGAAGTCCAGTGGCTGGGTTTCGGGCACTCCATCGGCGAGGTCGCGATACCGGTAGCGGGTCGGTTCCTCCACCACGGCCACATCCTCCATCCCACCGTACACCTTGTTGGTGGAAGCGTAGAGCACGATGGGCTGCCGCCCCGAGAGACGGGCCGCCTCCAGCACGTTGAAGGTCCCCAGCGCGTTGACCTCGAAATCGGTCCGGGGGTCCTCCACCGACGTCGTCACCGCCACCTGCGCGGCCAGGTGGACGATGACGTCGGCCTCCCGCGCCGCCTTCGCCAGCGGCTCGAAGTCTCGCACGTCGGCCACGATCAACTCGAAAGCCTCCTCCCCGTGCTCGGATCGAAGCCAGTCGACGTTGGCCTCAGCCCCACGGCGGGAAAGGTCATCGTAGATCATCACCTTTTCCCCCCGCGCCAGCAGCCGGTGAGCATAGTTGACGCCGATGAACCCGGCCCCTCCGGTGATCAGGTATCGTCTCACTACCCCTTCCCTCCATACTCTTTCTGACCACAGAGACACAGAGGACACAGAGATTTCCTTATTTCTCTAGAGATTCATTCCTCTGTGCTCTCTGTGTCTCTGTGGTTATACATAACACGCCAGGGTCAGCGACCGACCTGCTCCCGCACCCATCCCAGGGAGATGCTCTCCCGTGCCAGGCCGATCAGGCCCAGGGCGCACATCATCAGATACTGAAAGGCGTGGGCCGCGAAAGCGATGGTGACGGCCTGGCCTGCTGGAACGTCGAAAGGGACGGTAAGGGCGTAACGGGCGACGGCGTGGAAGACGCCCACGGTCCCCGGCGACGACGGCACCGCCATACCCAGACCGATCACGCAGACCAGGAACGGCGCGGCCAGGGTCGGAGGCCGAGGGAGAAAGGCCCGCAGCAGCGTCCAGTAGAAGAAGACCACCCAGAACCAGGCGACCACCGACCAGAGGAGCAACCCCAACCCTCGCCGCCCCGAGCGGAGGGGGGCCAACCCCTCGAACAGGCCGTCGAACCGGCCGGCCCACCGCTCCACGTCCAGGCGTGGGACCCGGCCCAGTGCCCAACGGACCGCCTGTCGCCCCCATTCGGGGCGGAAGGCCAGCGTGACCAGGACCGCCAGAGCCGCCAGCGCCGCTCCTCCCGCGATCAACCCAGCCCCCATCGCCCGCCCGGCCCCGGCAATGAAGGGGGCAAGCCCTGCCAGGAGCAACACCACCATCACCATATCCAGCACCCGCTCCACCACCACCGTGGAGAGGGCCGCCGCCGTGGAGACCTCCCCCGACCGGCCGATCACCACCGCCCGGGCGGGGTCGCCCAGGCGGAACGGGAGGACGTTGCTGACCAGGTAGCCGATGTTGGTCACCCAGAAACAACGGGAGAGGCTGACCTGTGGGCCGAGGAGCAGCCGCCAGCGAACGGCGCGGGCGAACAGGTAGGCCAGGATCCCCAGCGCGGTGGGGATCAGCCAGAGATAATCCGCCTCGGCGAGCGCTCTGGCGACTTCAGAGAGGTCGATCCCTACAAGGGCCAGCACCAGGGCAACAAGGCTGATCACCAGCCCGATTGCGAACTGCCATCGACGTTTCACGGGGATTGATTATACCACAGTTGCCCACCCTCCCAAAAGTGCTATACTACATTCCCACACCCACGGCCAATCCGTCGCCTGGGCAGGCGACGAGGAGGAGGCGGAATGAAGGTCACCCTGACGATCAACGGCGAGCGAAAGGTCCTGGTGAGTGCCCCCAACGAGACCCTCTTGCGCCTCCTGCGGCGGGAGGGTCTTTTCAGCGTCAAGCACGGGTGCGAGGACGGGACCTGTGGAGCCTGCACCGTTCTGGTGAACGGTGAGCCTCGCTGCAGTTGCATCACCCTGGCCGCGCAGGTAGATGGGGCGGAGGTCACCACCGTCGAAGGGCTGAGCGGCCCACAGATGCGCGGGTGGAAAGGGAGCGCGCCGCTCCACCCCATCCAGCAGGCCTTCATCGAGACCGGGGCGATGCAGAGCGGGTACGACGCCCCGGCGATGATCCTCGCCGCCAAAGCCCTCCTCGACCGGAACCCCAACCCCACCGAGGAGGAAGTGCGCGACGCCCTCAGCGGGGTCCTCTCCCGCGAGACCGGCTACGTTAAGCCGGTCCAGGCGGTGCTGCGGGCAGCAGCGATGCTCCGCGGCGAGGAGGTCCCGCCCATCGAAACCCCGCCGGAGGCCGTCCCGATGCCGCCCGGGCTGCTGGAGCCCTCCACGGAGCCTCCGCCGGAGCCCACCGGATCCGGTCCCGCCGTCCAGACGATCGTCTTCCCCCGCCTGGTGGTCACCGAGGAGCCGGAACCCCTCCAGGTCGTCGGGAAGCCGGAGCCGAAGGTGGACGCGCTGAAGTTGGTGCAGGGCAAACCGGCCTTCGCCGCCGATGTCCACATGCCGGGGATGCTCTACGCCAAGATCCTCCGCAGCCCCGTCCCCCACGCCCGCATCAAACGGATCGACACCTCCCGTGCCGAAGCCGTGCCGGGGGTCCACGCCGTCCTCACCTACAAGGACATCCCCCGCGTCGTCTTCTCCACTGCGGGCCAATCCGACCCCATCCCCGGCCCTCTGGACTCCGTGAGCCTGGATAGTAAGGTCCGATTCGTGGGCGACCGGGTGGCAGCGGTCGCGGCGGAGAGCCCGGAGATCGCCGAACAGGCCCTCCGGCTCATCGAGGTGGAGTACGAAGAACTGCCCGCCGTGCTCGACCCCCGCGAGGCGATGGGGCCGGGCGCGCCGGTCATCCACGACGAGCCGGACTACGTCCCCTTCGGCGAGTGCGACCCCGCCCGCAACCTGGCCGCCCGCATCCGCATCGAACTGGGGGACGTGGACGCGGCGATGAAGGAGGCCGACCTCGTCTTCGAGGGGGAGTACGAGGTTCAGCGGGTGCAGGCCGCCCCCATCGAGCCCTGGACCTGCCTGACCTACTGGGATGAAGACGACCGGCTGGTCATCCGATCCTCCACCCAGGTCCCCTTCCACGTCCGTCGCATCCTGGCCCCGGTCCTGGGCCTGCCCGAAAAGCGCATCCGAGTGATCAAACCCCGCATCGGCGGGGGGTTCGGCAACAAGCAGGAGATCTACGAGGACATCTGCGCCCATCTGACTATCGCCACCGGTCGACCGGTGCTCCTGGAATACACCCGCGAGGAGCAATTCGCCGCCACCACTACCCGCCACCCGATGATCTTCCGGATGCGGACCGGGGTGAAGAAGGACGGGACCATCATCGCCCAGGAGATGATCATTCTTTCCGACACCGGGGCCTACGGCAACCACGCCCTCACCGTCACTGGCAACACCGGCCACAAGGCGCTCTCCATCTACGACGTGCCCAACATCCGTTTCTGGGCCGACATCGTCTACACCAACAAGGTCCCCTCCGGCGCGTACCGGGGGTACGGCGTGCCTCAGGGGTTTGTGGCGGTGGAGGCCCATATGGAGCGGATCTGCCGGGAGATGGGGTGGGACCCTCTGGAGTTCCGGCTGAAGAACGCGGTCAAGGCCGGGGCAGAGCACCCGATGAGCAAGGTGTGGAGCGAGGGCCGGGAGGCCCACGGCGAGGTCATCCACACCTGCGCGCTGCCGGAGGCAGCGGCCCAGGGCGCAGCGGCCTTCGGCTGGCGACAGGGCGACTACCGGAAGGTCCCCGGCAAGCCCCAATTGCGTCGAGGCCACGGTGTCGCCTTCGTGATGCAAGGGACGGCGATCCCGTACCTCGACATGGGAGCCGCCTACATCAAGATGAACGACGATGGCTCCTTCAACCTGCTGATTGGCGCAACCGACCTGGGGACCGGAGCCGACACGGTGCTGGCCCAGATGGCGGCGGAGGTGTTGGGCTGCCCGGTGGAGGACATCGTCGTCTACTCCTCCGACACCGACTTCACCCCCTTCGACAAGGGGGCCTATGCCTCCAGCACCACCTACATCAGCGGCGGGGCGGTGGTGCGGGCCGCCCGACAGGTGGCGGAGCAGATCCGTCGCGTGGCGGGCCGGATGCTCGATGCGGACCCCGAGGAGATCGAACTGCGGGATCGAGCCGCCTGGGCTCCCAACGGGGAATCGGTGACGCTGCGGGAGGTGGCGCTAGAGAGCCTGCACCATCACGACCAGGCCCAGATTATGGGCGCTGCCTCCTTCTGGAGCGAGTACAGCCCCCCACCCTTCGGTGTCCAGTTCGCCGAGGTGGTGGTGGACATCGACACCGGTCAGGTGACCGTGGAGCGGCTCCTGATGGCGCTGGACTGTGGCAAGATCGTCAACCCTCTCACCGCCAGCGGGCAGATCGAGGGCGGGATGACCCAGGCGCTGGGGTACGCCGTCAGCGAGGAACTGGTCTTCGACGAGCGAGGCCGCGTCGTGAACCCCCGCTTCGACGCCTACCGGATCTTCCGCGCCGACGAGATGCCCGATCTGGAGGTGCTGTTCGTCGAGACGTGGGAGCCCACCCACCCCTTCGGGGTCAAGGCGGTGGCGGAGATCCCGCTGGACGGCGTCGCCCCGGCGGTCATCAACGCCGTCTACGACGCGGTGGGGGTCTTGATCCCTACCACTCCCCTCACGCCGGAGAAGGTGTGGCGCGCACTTCGCAATTCGCAACTCGCTGACTCGCCGGCTCGCTGATTCGGTGACTGGGTGACTGGGAGGGGTGGAGTCATGGAACAACGGTACGTCTGGCATCCCCGGCCGATCAACGTTTGGGTAGCGATCAACCCGTGCAACCGATTGCAGGCGCACGTGCTGGACCAACTTCGCAGGCGGTTGGAGGACCACGGGTGTCGGTTCGTGCGGATCCCCTACGAGGAGACCCCTTTGGGGGACCGGGTCCGTCTGGCCATCGGCTTTGGCCTCCGGCTGCGGGAGGAGGTCCGCCCCACGACGGTCTACGGTCGGTTGCCCAAACCCCGAGGCACGGTCCTGATGATCACCACGGTCCCCAGCCTACCCGACGAAAGCCTCTTTCACCTGGCCCGCGGGCAACTGCTGAGGAAGGCCAGCCACATCGGCATCGTCGTCGAGGGCGATCCCGACGGATCGAAGATGCGTCGGGCGTTGTGGGGGAGTATGGCCGGGAACTACCGGCTGCTGGAAGGGGCCGAATCGGAGATCTTCGACAACCTGGCCCTGCGCATCCTGGCCCACGCTGGTGCGGAGAAGATCAACCTCCACGAAGGAGACGACGAGGCGGGCTTCTCCTGGGAAGAGTGGGCCGCCTCCCCCGTCCACGGCGACATCGCCGAGGCAGCCCGCGCTCTAGGCAAGGCTGGCCTGATCGAGGACGTGGTCCCGTTAGGCAAGTACGGGTCGGACGAGCAGGTCCAGGAGGTACTGCGGTTCCTCAACCGGGCAGCGCTGGGAGAGGGGATGCGCAGTCAACTCGATCCCGACCTGCGGGTGATGGGCGTGACGACCACCGGCGGAGGCAAGGTCAACGTCAGCCCCGACCCGGCGGACGGCCACATCGTCCCCATCGCTCAATTGACCTGGCAGGGGTACGTCCGCGCCATCCCGCGCGGCTGCCCCGTCTCCTACCGGGCCCCCTCCGTCGAAGCCCACGAGAACGGCCTGGTCTACCTGGCCGGGGCGCTGATCAACGCCGGCATCGTGGATGGGTTCGACTCGTTTCTCGCTTTCCTGCGCGACCACTTCTCCCGCCACGAACGGATCGACATCCTGCCAGAGGGGATGGAACCGAAGGTGCTCGCCATCGAGCACTTCCATCGACAGCCCAGAGAGGGAGGCATCCGAAAACCCGACCGGGTCGAGGTCGTCTATCCCGACCGCGAACGGTTTCCGGAGGTAGATTTCCCCTGCGGAGTGCGAGAGGCGGAACTCCACCTGCTGTCCGCGCTGTTTCGGTCCGAAGCGTTCCAGACGCGCGGGAGGTTGGACAAGATGCTGGTCGCCATCCTTCCGGGCCACGGCTGTGTCGCGCTGTACGGAGGCCCCCGTCGGGAACTGACCGACCTCCTGGTGAACCACATCGAGTGGGAAGAGGTCCGTCGCGTGTGACCTGTGCTCACAATCTTGCGACCTGTTTTCTGCGACTTGTATCTTGTATAAGGAGGAACCCTTATGGCAAAGGTGCGAATCGTCACCGACACCACATCAGGTCTGACGCCGGAGGTCGCCGAGGCTCATGACATCGTCCTTATGCCCCAGATCATCATCTTTGGGGAGGAATCGTACCGGGACGACACTGAAATGGACACCCAGGCATTTCTGGAGAAACTACGCGCCTCGCCGGTGCTGCCTAAGACGGCTGCGCCGCCTCCCGCGCTGTTTATCCCGGTTTTCAAGCGACTGCTGGCGGACGGGAGCACCATCATCTGCCTGCATCCCTCCACCGAGTTGAGCGGCACCGTGCGCTCGGCGACGGTCGCTTCGTACGATTTCTCCCAGGCCGACATCCGGGTGGTCGACACCCGCACCATCGCCGGGCCGCTGGCGACGATGGCCCTCTTGGCCGCTCGATGGGCCCAGGAGGGGGTCGATCCAGATACGATCATCGACCGCGTCCACGACCTGATGAGCCGCCAACGGATCTACTTCGTGGTAGACACGCTGGAGTACCTGCATAAGGGAGGACGGATCGGCGGGGCGAAAGCCCTCCTGGGCAGCGTCCTCCAGATCAAACCGATCCTTACTCTGAAAGACGGCCGGGTCGAGCCGTTTGAGCAGCAGCGAACCAAACGGCGAGCCCTCGCACGGCTGCGGGAACTGGTCCTGACGGAATGCCCCCGCACCGACGAGGCTCACCTCTGCGTGATGCACGCCGACGCCGAGGCGGAGGCTAAGGCCCTGGCAGCCGACTTTGCAGCCGAACTGGGCCTCTCCAACGTCCCCATCTACGAACTTCCTCCCGCCATCGTCGTCCACGCGGGCCCTGGCGTCCTCGCCACCAGTTTCTTCACCTGACCACCCTGCTCCCTGCAACTCGCTCCCTGCACCTTGCCCTGAATGGAGGAACTTCTATGACTACAATCCATCGAGTGGACACCAGCGACCCAAAGGACGTGGAACGGTTCGTGCAGTTCCCGTTCCACCTTTACCGCGATTGTCCCCAATGGGTCCCCCCGCTGGTCTCCAGCGCGCGCAAGCAATTGAACCGTGAGAAGAACCCCTTCTTCCGTCACTCCGATGCTGAGTTCTTTCTCGCCCTTCAGGGGAAAGAGGTGGTCGGGCGGATCGCCGTGCTCGAGCCGCGGAAACGGAACGCCTACCGGGGCACAAAGGGGGCCTACTTCTTCCTGTTCGAGGTGGTAGAGGACATCGAGGTGGCTCGCGCCCTTTTCGCCGCTGCCTTCGAGTGGGCCCGGAGCCGCGGATTGGAGGAGATCAGCGGGCCGTCGGGCTTCTCCCCCGGCGACGGGTTAGGGACGCTGATCAAAGGGTTCGAACACCGGCCTGCGATGGGCATCACCTACAACTACCCCTACTACGACGCCTTCATCAAGGACTCCGGGTTCCGCAAGCAGACCGATTATTACTCCTGCTACCTGCCAGGGACCCTTGAACTGCCCGAGCGGTTCCAGCGCATCGCCCGGAGGGTGATGGAACGGCGCGGGTTCCGCATCCTGCGCTTCCGCAGCAAACGGGACTTGTGGGAGATCGCGCCTAAAGTGGTGGATGCCTATAACGCCGCTTTCACCGAAAACCGGGACTTCGTCCCCATCTCCGGCGAGGACGCGAAGCGGCTCGCCAAGCGACTGATCGATATGACCCAGCCGGACCTGGTGAAGATCGTCGCCAAGGGGGACACGATCGTCGGGTTCCTCTTCGGCTTCCCGGACGTCTCCGCCGCGCTCCAGCGGTGCAAAGGACGGCTCTACCCCTTCGGCCTGCCGATGATCCTGTGGGAGGCCCGCCGCACGAAGTGGATCAACTTCAACGGAGCAGGCATCCTCCCTCAGTACCAGGGCCTCGGCGCGAACGCCGTCCTCTACTACGAGATGTACAAAACGGTCCGCGAACGGGGCTTCCTGCACGCCGACCTGGTCCAGATCAACGAGCAGAACATGAAGATGGTGCAGGAACTGGAAGCCCTAGGCGCGGACCCCTACAAGAAGCACCGCATCTACGAACGGGAACTGTAGAAAAAACCACAGAGACACGGAGGGCTCAGAGAAAACCCCATAATGAGAAAACTCTGCGTCCTCTGTGTCTCTGTGGTGAACTCCCCCTCACGAGGGGTGGACGCACCAGATCTCTTCCTGGACCTGGCTCAGGTACTCGGCCCCGTCAGCGGTGACCAGCACATCCTCCTCGCAGCCGATGTAGCCGTAGCCGGGAACGAAAACGCCCAACTCGATGGCGAAGACGTTGCCGACTTCGACCACGCCCTCGATGGAAGTACCGTACCGCTCCCACTTGGGCCCGAGGATGGTCGCCCCGTCGTGGGCGTTGCGGCCGATGTGGTGCCCAAAGGCGTGCTTGTACTCCGGATAACCCGCTTCCACCAACGCCTGACGGGCTACGGCGTCCACCTCCCACCCCTTCGCGCCAGGCCGTAGCGCCGCCCGTCCAGCCTCCATCGCCGCCTTCGCCGCCTTCCAGGCCTTCTGTACCTCCTCCGGCGGCCCATCCTCCCCTGGCCGACAGAAGTACATCGTCCGCTGCAGGTCGGCGACGAAGCCATCCTGCTCGGCACCGAAGTCGATCTGGAGCAACGCTCCCTCCCGGACCTGAGTGTCCCCAGGCATCCGATGCCCGAAGACACCCTCCGGCCCAGCACAGACGATAGGGCAGAAGTTCCACTCCCAGGCCGTGCCCAGCCCTCGCCCCTCTACCATCCCGTGGATCATATCAGCCACGTCCCGCTCCGTCATCCCGGGGCGGACCCGCGCCCTCACCTCCTGCAGGATCTCCTCCGTCACATCGATAGCGGCGCGGATATGTTCGATCTCCGTCGGCGATTTCCGCCCCCGCAACGCGGCAACGACCGGCGCAGCGGAGACCAGACGGGCCGCGTACTCGGTGCCCCCCAAGATGTTCGCCAACACCCGGAACATCCCGTGCGTCAGCCCGTCGGCCGACGGATCGCTCTCGGAGAAGTTCAACCCGATCTGGCGGGGCCTCAGCCGTTGGATCTGCTCCAGCAACGGCTGGCGGATCGACTCGTCGTAGCCGATGACGGAGGTATAGCCTCCGATGTTCTTCACATTGTCCACATCGTACCGGCCTACGATGGCGATCCGCTCACCGGTCCGGCTGACCATCAGCGCCGACTGCCACGTGAGGTCGAACCCCACGATCAGATCGACGGACGGATCCCTGACCTGGGTGGTCTCCCGCACAAAGGTGAGCCAGAGATCCAGGTCCTTCTCTTTCAGGACCTCTACAGCCTGGTCCAGCTTCTCACGAACGACGACGAAAGGATCTCTCTGCGAACTTGTGCTCATTCCTCCCCCTCGTATCGCGCGGACGTCGAGGCGGGATTACAGCCCCTCGCTCTCCCCGACGATCCGCTCGTAGATACTCTCTAGTTCCTCCTGTGAGTAGTAATAAATGATCAACCGGCCGCCCTTCTTTCCCGGAGCCAGCCGAACGCGGGTGCCCAGTGCTTCCCGCAGGCGGGCCTCCAACACCTCCAGTTCCGGGAAGCGCGGAGGAGCCGACGACCGGCGTGGCTCGGCGCGGGCGAGCCGACGGACCAGCTCCTCCGTCTGACGGACGTTGAGCCCTTTCCTCAAGACCGTCTTCAGAGCAGCGACCTGTGCCTCCTCCCGCTCCAGGGCCAGGAGCGCTCGGGCATGCCCCTCGGAGATCTTGCCAGCAAGAAGAGCCTCCTGGACCGGCCGCGCTGCTCTCAGGAGACGGAGCGTATTGGTCACCGCTGCCCGGCTCTTCCCCACCCGCCGAGCCACCTCCTCGTGTGTCAACCCAAACTCCTCGATCAGCTGCTGGTAGGCCAGCGCCTCCTCCAGCGGGTTAAGATCCTCCCGTTGGAGGTTCTCCACCAGCGCGACTTCCAGCATCTCGTGGGGCGCCACGTCGCGCACGATGACCGGCACGGTGGGCAGCCCGGCCATCCGCGCCGCTCGCCATCGCCGCTCCCCGGCGATGAGGCGGTAACCATCTCCCTCTCGAGCGACGATCAGCGGCTGGATGACCCCGTGGGCCTCGATGGAGGCAGCCAACTCCACCAGGTCCTGATCCCGAATGCGCGCCCGTGGTTGGTGAGGGTTCGGTCGGATCGCTGTCACCGGAACCTCAAGGACACCCGCAGGCCCACCTTCCTCCTCATCCCCCATCGGGATCAGGGCCTCCAGTCCCTTCCCCAACCCTCTCCTACGAGACGACATCCGCCTCCTCCCTCCGCCGCGAGGCACGTTCGGGGCCGCCTTGCCGATCCCCCAGTAACAGTTCCTTCGCCAGCGACTGGTAGGCCAACGCACCGGCCGACCGAGGCGCGTATTGAAGGATCGGTTCACCGTAACTGGGGGCCTCGCTCAGCCGGACGCTGCGGGGGATCAGCGTACGGAACACCCGTGGCCCGAAGTACCGCCGCACCTCCTCCACCACCTGCTGCGAGAGGTTGGTCCGCGTGTCGAACATCGTCATCACCAATCCCCGGATGCGAAGGCGGGGGTTCAACGCCCGCCGGACCAGGTCGATGGTGCGCAGCAGTTGGGAAAGCCCCTCCAGTGCCAGGAACTCGCACTGGACGGGGATGATCACCCCGTCCTGCGCCGCGGTGAGTCCGTTGACGGTCAAGATCCCCAGGCTGGGCGGGCAGTCGATCAAGACGTAATCATACCGCGTGTCCAACCGCTCCAGCGCCCACTGGAGCCGCCGCTCCCGGGCCAGCATCCCGATCAGTTCCACCGTCGCTCCGGCCAGACGGGCAGAACTGGGCACCAGGTCCAACCGCGGCCAGCGGGTGGAGACGACCGCCTCGCGCAAGGGTTTCTCCTGGATCAGGACCTCGTAGGTCGTCACCTGCGCATCCGACCGCTCCACGCCCAGGCTGAGAGTCGCGTTGGCCTGGGGGTCCATATCCACCACCAACACCCGCAACCCCCAGTGGGCCAGATACGCGGCCAGGTTCACTGCGGTCGTGGTCTTACCCACTCCCCCCTTCTGGTTGGCCAACGCGTAGATCACGCTCACCTCTGCCCTCACACACCACCGCCCGGCAACGAGCAACTTCCCCCCGGCTCGGTGTGCCCTGCAAACCTGGACGGGTCACCGAGACCGCTGCGATGCAGTTCGCCAGGCGGGCTGCCTCCAGCGGCGGGCAGCCTCGCCGCAGTTCGACGAAGAACACAGCGGCGAAGATATCCCCTGCACCTGTGGGGTCCGCCTCGAGGGCCGGGAAACCCGGCACCTCCTCCGGAACCCCCTCGACATACAGGGTACAACCCGCCGGTCCCCGTGTGACCACCAGGATGCGGGTTTGCCCAGCCCAACGGGCGATCACCGCCTCGTCCCCGGCGACATCCTCCTCGCTGAACACCACCGCGTCGGCACGGGGGAGGAGCACCTCGGCGTGCTCCCACGCCGCTGGCACCACCCGCCCTTCCCGGTCCCACCGCCGCATCCACCCCTGGGGGGTCAGGCCGAGAAAGGCCCCAGGGAAGAGATCGACCAGGGATGGATCACACTCCTGGGCCACCGGTCCCAAGTGGACGATGTCCGGCTCCCGCCACGAGGGAGGGACCGCCTCCGACGTCAGCAGGGCCGCTACGGATCGGACGATCTGCGTCCGTCCCTCCGGCGTATATCGGTTTTCAAAGGTCGTCGTAGCAGCCGACCGGATGCGATGGATGATGACCCCTGCCAGGGCACCGGTCAGATCGAGACCGTCCGCCGCGCTGGTGACCACCTGCACTCGACAGCCCAGAGCCTGGGCCGTTCGAGCGGCATATGTGACCGTGCCGCCGACGGTGAAACCTCCATCCGGCGTCCGATCCTGGGTCACGTGGCCGATCGCCAGATACCGCACGGGCCTCATCCCAGCGCGAGATGGCGGTCGCGGCAACCGCCACCCCACACCCTTACCCTTTCCGCGGGATGATGGTCACCCGACGGCGACGCCCCTCCCCGACACTCTCCGTCGTCACGTCTGGGTGGTCGCGCAACGTCAGGTGGACGATTCGCCGCTCGTACGCTGGCATCGGCTCCAACCGGACCGTCCGCCCGGTACGGACCGCTTTTTCGGCCATCCTCTGGGCCAGGCGGCGCAGGGACCGCTCCCGCTGTCGTTTGTACCCGTTGACATCGATCACCAGGTTGAACCGACCACCCATCCGTCGGCCCACCACGAGGCGGACGATATGTTGAAAGGCTGCCAGGGTTTCCCCGCGACGCCCGATCAGCGATTCGGCCTCCTCTCCTCGCACATCCAAGATCAACGGGGGGATCTCTCCCTCCGACTCTGGTTCTGCATGGCGGGCGTGAACCTCAGCCGCGATCCCCATCTGCCCCAGCAGTTCACCCACCACGGAACGAGCCACCTCTTCCAGGTCCGGCTCCTCCGGCGGCGGTGACGGTTCGGTCACCGCCGGCATCACAGCCACCTCCGGCTCGGGCGGCGTGACCGGGGTCACCCGCACCCGAGCGGGCCGCGCGCCCAGCCCGAGGAACCCGGGGCTCCCTTCGTCCAGCACCTCCACCTCAACCTGATCACGGGAGAGCCCTAAAGCGGCCAACCCGGCCGCGATCGCCTCCTCCACGTTCGCGCCGAAGAAAATCTCTTTCGATTCCATCTATCTCTTCCCCTTCTTGTCCCCCTCGGTCTGACGGCGGATGAAGAGATACTGAACCAGCGTAACGAGGTTGGAGATGATGAAGTAGATAGAAAGGCCGGAGGCGTAGGAAATGGAAATGAAGCCGAACAGCAGAGGCATCATGATCTGCATCTGCTGGTTCATCGCTGCCGTCCGCTCGTCAGGCGAGGGCGGAGTCAACACTCTCTGGGAGAGCCAGGAAGTGACGACGACCAGAGCCGGTAACACCAGATACCGGTCCGGCTGCCCCAGATCCAACCACAGGAAATGGCTCTGCAGAGGAACCAACTGAGCAAGGCCAGGGATGAAGGCGTAAATGTTACGGGAGAGACGGAGCAACTCCATTGGGCTGACGGCGAGTGTGCGAACGATCGACTGCCACAGTCCATAGAGGAGGGGGAGCTGAATGAGCAGTGGGAGACAACCGCCCATCGGGTTGATCCCGGCCTCCTGGTAAAGTTTCATCTGCTCCTGGGCCAGTTTCTCTTTGTTCTTCGCGTACTTCTTCTGGAGTTCCTGCAGTTTCGGCTGCAACTCCTGCATCCGCTGGGAGGCCTGCTGCTGCTTCAACGTCAGCGGCAGGATCGCCAGCCGGACCACCAACGTCAGCGCGGTGATCGCCAAAATGGTCTGATGCCCCAACCACTGGTAAAAGACCAGCAGCAGGTTGACCATCGGGTTGATGACCAGAAAATCCCACACAGGCTACCCCCTTCTACCCTTCGGACTCTTCGGATTCGGGCGGCGGGAAGGTCCACAACAACCGGCCATTCTCGATCTGGAAGGCCTGGACATGCCCCTCACCGTAGACGCGGGAGATATACACCTGATCGCCGTGGACCAACATTGAAGCGATCTGCCCCGTATCGGGTTCGTCCCACAGGACATCCCCGGTGTCCGGATCGAGGGCATACAACGTGCCTGCGTTGCCTGCGACCAGCAGATACCCTCCCTCCGGGGCGATGGACAGCCCTACCCGCACCGGCTCCTCCAGGTCCCGCGTCCACAATTCCGCTCCGGTCTCAGCATCCACTGCGTGAACGATCCCCATCACGTCTGCGGCGAAGATTCGCTCACCGTCTGTGGCTGGAGTGCCCCAGATCCAGTATTCTCCGTCGAAGGGGACCGACCACACCAGGCCCCCATCCGACTGCCGGATCGCGTAGAGGCGGCCGTCGAACGCGCCGATGTACAGGCGATCGCCCAAGGAGAGGGGAGGGCCAACCATCGCACCCTCCGCGGTGAACCGCCACCGCTCCTGCCCCGTCCGCAGGTCCAGCGCATAGAGGTTGTGATCGAGCGATGCGATGTAGACCGTGTCCGAAAGGATCAACGGGGTCGACCACACCCGGTTCCCAGTTCGGAACGGTTCCGCCCAGACCGGAGCACCGGTTTTCACATCCAGAGCGTAGACGTTGCCGTCGCTGTTGCCGATGACGAGGGTGCTATCCGCCACACTTCCCGGCGCGACGTACTCCCCTTTCGCCTCGGTGAACTCCCACAGGACCTCTTTGCCGTCGATGCTGAGCGCTCTCAACACCCCCTGCGGCTGAGAAAAGAACCCGCCGCCGGTCCGCTCCATAGAGGTGATGAAGAGGGCTTCCCCTGGCAGGAGCGTCACCGTATAGAACGGCCCACCGCCATCTTCGGGGTACCGCCAGCGCTCAGCCCCTGTGCTGGCGTCCAGCGCTCGCACATATTCCAGATCCGCCACATAGAGGGTTCCCTCAGCGACCGCCAACGTGGTCCAGTTCGTCGGTCGAACACCCCCGCCGCAGCCGCTCAACAGGCCGAGCAGCAACAGGGGGAGTAAAACCCAAGCCCATCTCCGGGGAATCCACCAAGTTCTCACGCTGTCCTCTTCTCCTTCCGATAGGGTGTCTTCAGATCGGGAACGGGGTCGTACCCACCCGGGTTGAAAGGGTGGCACCGGGCGACCCGCTTGAGAGCCAGCCACCCTCCACGGATCGCACCGTATCGGGCGATGGCCTGATAGCCGTATTCGGAGCAGGAAGGGGTGAAACGACAGGTGGGTGGAAGGACCCGGGAGAAGGTCAACTGCCAGAAGCGGATTAAACCCAGCAACAAAACCTTCATCCCTGTCCGTTTCCTCCTCCCATCAGACCCGCCTCCCGGGCTAAGAGGGCCAACGCCTCCCGGACCTGAGGCTCTTTCGCCTGGAGGATCTCCGGCCTGGCGATGAGGAGCAGGTCCCACCCTGGTTCCAGACGTGAATGGAGGCGGCGTGCCGCCTCCCGCAGGAGACGCTTGGCCCGGTTACGGCGCACAGCCTTGCCGATCTTCCGGGTCGCGGTGACACCCACCCGCGTGATGTCCAGGCCGTTCCGACAGGCCACCAACACCAACAGGGGATGGGACCAGGAGCGACCTTCGCGCTGAAGCCGCTGGAAATCGGCTGCGCGCCGCAACCGGAACCTGCGCTCCATCCCCCCGGTCCATCTTAAGCACTACGGCGCGGCCGTCGCGCGCTTTCCTTCCAGTTCCACTTCTTGGCCCACTCCCGGTGCACAGTCAGGTGGTGGCGCCCCTTGCGCCGACGGGCTTTGAGGACTCGTCGGCCGGTAGGCGTCGCCATCCGCGCCCGAAAACCGTGGGTCCGCATTCGCTTCCGTTTCTTCGGTTGATAGGTCCGTTTTGGCATCGCTCAATCCCCATACAAAATTTGAATCTCCGCGGGAACGCTCCTCTGCGGAGAAGCGGCGTTATTATACCGCAGGGGATACAGGGGGTCAAGCCACGAATGGGACACGAATACACGAACCCGGCCCTGGGAGCGCTAACTTTTCCACACACACTTAGCACTCGCGCATTCGCGCATTCGTGCATTCGTGCATTCGCGCATTCGTGCATTCGCGCATTCGCGCATTCGCGCATTCGCGCATTCGTGCATTCGCGCATTCGTGCATTCGCGCATTCGTGCATTCGCGCATTCGTGCATTCGTGCCTTATTCGTGGACGGCTCCAACGCCTCCCCAGAGAAAACCAGCAGGTCGGCAGATCAATGACCTGCCGACCTGCTGGAAACGATTGCCGCGTCACCGGCTTCCCGGAGGGAGGCCTTCGGTTACTTCTTTCCTCCCTGTCCTGGCGGAGTCGAGGGTGGGCCCTGACCTCCGCTCTGCCCCGGTGGAGTTGTAGGCGCGCCGTGCTCCTCGCCTTGCCCCGGCGGAGTTGTAGGCGCGCCGTGCTCCTCGCCCTGCCCCGGCGGGGTCGAAGGCGCGCCGTGCTCCTCGCCCTGCCCCGGCGGGGTTGCGGGTGGGCCTTGATCCCCACTTCGACCAGGTGGGGTTGCAGGCGGCCCTTGACCCACACCCTGTCCCGGCGGGGTCGAGGGCGGACCGGGTGGCTCGTTTCGCTCAATCGGCGGGGTCGGCCGGTGCCGATACCAGGGCGGGGGCTCTCCCCGTCCTGGCGGGACCGAAGGCGGACCGTGTTCCCCGCTCTGCCCAGGCGGCGTCTGCGGCGGTCCAGGGGAGACGGGCGGCGTGGGCGTATGCCCCACATCCGGTGGACCGGAGAGGACCTCCAGTGCTTGCCGAGAGGCCTCCATCGCCCGGCGGAGCCCCGGGTTATCGGGATGGCGAGCCATCAGCTGTTCCAGGATCTGAAGATGATGCTCCAGCCGGGCTCGGACATGCTCCGGCACCTGAACGTCCTCCATCGACTCCGCATCGGCGAGCCGCCCCGCCAGATCGTCCCACAGTTCCTCCGGGACCGTTTCCCCCTCGTTGAGTAGGTACTCCACCTCCTCCATCCGCCGCAAGGCCAGTTCCAGCGCTACGGTGGGCCGGTCGGCCGCTGGCACAACGGCCCACCAGACCTCCTCCGAGGCCCGTTTCACAGGGTAGAGGAGATCCGTGGGCATGCTGTCCTGCGCCGCGAGGACTGTGCCAAAGGAGCCCAAGAGAAGGGCGAACACGCAGAGAAGCGCGATTCCAACTGGACGAAGCCGCAAGACAAAAACGGGGAGGGAAAACGCCCTGGACAGTCGGGCTCGTCTCCACGCCTCACGCCATATCCGCTTCCGCGCCCGCGGCGTCAACGTAGGATGGCGGACGGTCCGAATCCACTCGGCCACCTCTTCCTCCCACAACTCCTGGGACATCTCAATTCCCCTCCTGCCGGCCTGCCTACGCGTTTCCCAGGCCGTTGCCCCCCTCGTTCCGCAGAATCTCCCGCAGGCGCTGCACCGCTCGATACACCTTCGCTTTGACCGCGTCTGGGTTACTTCCGATGACCTCCGCGATCTCCTTGTGACTCAGCCCTCCCACAAACCGTAATAGAACGACCTCCTGCTGCTCCTCCGTCAGATGGCGTAGTAGGGAGGCGAAGTAGACGTGGGAAAGGATCTCCTCCGGGGACGGCCGGATGGCCGGCTCGGAGAAGGCATCTTCATACAGTGGAACCGTCTTGCGCCGTTCCTCCCTTCGCTGATAATCGACCCACTGAGCCCGCGCGATGCGGAAGAGCCACGCACCGAACGGAATCCCCCGCTCCTGATACCGCGGAATGGCCTTCAACATCGCTGCGAACACGTCTGCCGTCAGGTCCTCCGCCACCGCCTGGTCGCCGGTGCGGTAGTACATAAACCGGTAGACGCTGTCCACATACCGGGAATACAACGCCTCCAGCGCCTTCTTGTCTCCATTGACAGCACGACGGACCAGGTCGGCTTCGTCTTCTGGACGAGGGCACATTCTCTCAGCCTTTGAGAACTGCCCTCACATTACAGGACTTACGCAGTTAGCAGCTGAGCGGCAGCCACCTTGCCTCGCAACGGAGCGGGGGCAGGCAAGCCGCCGGTGATCAGTTGGCGTTGCAGGCGATCCTTGACCTCACCCAAGGTT
>DUEL01000069.1 GCA_011192125.1 Thermoflexia bacterium | reverse complement strand
GGGGCTGGACAAGGTCCCAAGGGTTGGGCTGTTCGCCCATTAAAGCGGTACGTGAGCTGGGTTCAGACCGTCGTGAGACAGGTCGGTCTCTATCCGCTGCGGGCGCAGGGGACTTGAGGGGAGCTGCCCTCAGTACGAGAGGACCAGGGTGGACAGACCTCTGGTGTGCCAGCTGTCCCGCCAGGGGCACCGCTGGGTAGCCAAGTCTGGCAGCGATAACCGCTGAAAGCATCTAAGCGGGAAGCGCGCCCCAAGATGAGGTCCCCCACCGGGTTAACCGGGTAAGACCGCCGGGAGACTACCGGTTTGATAGGCCGCGGGTGTAAGCGCAGCAATGCGTTGAGCCGAGCGGTACTAACGGTCGAGGGCTTGTCCGTGACGCGGAGAAATCGGGGCTTTCACCCTATTCGGTTGATATGGTGTGTTGATTTGGGTCTCCTGGTGACTGGAGCGGCGGGGAAACACCCGGTCCCATCCCGAACCCGGCAGTTAAGCCCGCCAGCGCCGATGGTACTTGGGGGGAAGCCCCCTGGGAGAGTAGGTCGTTGCCAGGAGACCTTTTTTTACAGATGAGGAGGGGCGGTAAGGACGCAACTAATTGCATCCTTACCGCCTCTCCTTAATGCTATACAGCAGGACTATGAGGGACCGCCTGCTCATCGTCAACGGTGACGACTTCGGCCGCACCCCCGGCATCACCGAGGGAATCCTCCAGGCCCACCACGGCGGGATCGTCACCAGCACCACGGTGATGGTCAACCTTCCAGGCGCGGGGGCCGCCGTGCAGCGCGCCCGGAGAGAGGCCCCCCGCCTCGGCGTCGGGGTCCACCTCAACCTCACCGCCGGCCGTCCCGTTTTACCTCCCAAGCAGGTGCCCACCCTGGTCGATCCAGCAGGCTGCTTTTACCCCGTCCGCGAACTCATCCCCCGCCTCCATACGCTCGACCCAGAGCAGGTGGAGGCGGAACTGGTCGCCCAGATCGAGCGGTTCCGCTCCTGGGGGAGCGGGCCGACCCATCTGGACTGCCACCATCATCTGCTGTACCTCGCCCCGGTCCTCTTTCGCATCCTGCTGGACCTGGCGGACCGATACCGCCTGCCCATCCGCTACCCGTGGCGAACCACGGGGGACCTGGACCGGCTGGCGGAGGCGCATCGAGTGCCTGCGAAGGCCCTTCCCCCCATCATCGCCGAGTGCGATGCCCTTCTCCACCAATCCGGCGTGCGAGCACCCGACCGGTGTATCCTCTCTTTTTACGGCGAGGGAGCCACGCTGGAGCAACTCCTCGACCTGATCGAGGAGTTGCCGGAGGGGGTCGCCGAACTGATGTGCCACCCTGGTCGGGCGGACGCGCAGTTGGCGGCTGTCAGTGGGTACGTGGAGGGACGCGAGAAGGAACTGGCGATCCTGACCCACCCCCGGGTTCGGGAGCGGTTGGCGGCGCGGGGGGTGCGGCTAACCGACTTCCGCGTGCTCTCTCCCAACCACCCGGCCCATTGCCAGACCGGCTAGCCCATAGAGCAGACCGGCGACCAAGAGGGTGAGCCGCAGGCCGATGTGGATGGCCAGAGCGATGGCGAGAGCGGACCCCGTCACCGACATCACCCCATTGATCCCCCACAGCCAGGGGACGGCCCCCGGGCGATGCTTCCCTGCCCAGCGCGTTCCCAGCGGGAAGGGCACGCCCATCAGGAACGACATCGGGGCCAGGACGAGGGTGGTGACCGCCAGCCGGGCGGGGAGGGACCACCCGATGGTCCGGTCTAGCAGCCAGGCTCCGGCCAGCACCTGGAGCAGGATGAGCCCCACCAGCGTCGGGAAGAGCCAGCGCAGCCGACGAACTGTCGCGCCGTCCTGCGCTCCCCGGTTGCTCCAGAGGCTCCCTAACCCGCTGAAGAGGAGCAGGGAGAACAGGGCTGCGGCCAGGGAGTAGACCGGGCGGCCGAGGTACACGGTGAGCCGCTGGATGGTCGGCACCTCGACGAGCATGAAGGCGACCCCCAGGGCCCCGAAGTAAAAGAGCAGCCCGGCGGAGGGCCGCGCCAGTCCTCTCCTGCGGGCGCCCAGCCAGAGGGGCAGGATCACAAACGCTCCCCCCATCGCTCCAGAGATCCCTAGCACCGCCAGAAGGATCAGGATGGCCTCCATACTGGTCCGGTACACCCCGCTCGCACTCAGGGAGGGGTCGAGCAGGTCCCCAAAGCGGACCAGGTTGAAAAAGAAAGGCCGGTCGTCGCTGGCGGGGGTGATGTCCAGCGGGTAGTTGGCGATGAACGCCTCGTGGTCGGCGGCGGCGATGAACGCTCCGACCTCCTCCTGCGGGGGGAGGCCAGGGGCGTAGAGGACGCGGAAACCCAGGTCCTCCGCCTGCTCCTGGATGACTGCCACCTCCTCCGGCGTGAAGGGGGTCCGCTTGAAGAGGACGGTCGCCAGCCCCTCCGTCGAGGCACCGGGTGTCGGCTGGGCCACCACGGCGACGTGGAGCCGGGGATCGGTCACCCCTGCGCTGGCCCAACCCGCCATCCCGGTGGAGACCAATCGGAGCGTCTCGGCCGGGTGGCCCGTCAGGTACCAGCGGGAGACGGTGAGGATCCCTCGGTCGGTCAGGTGTTCGTAGTAGGTGCGGAAGGCTTCTTTAGTGTAGAGGCTGTTTTCGGAGAGGGCAAAAGCGCCGGACGTGCCCGCGGCCCAGGTGTCGATCAGCGCGGCCTGGATCACGTCGTACCGGTCCGGGCTGCGGGCGATATATCCGCGGGCGTCGTCCACCACGATAGTGACGTCGGGCCGGTCGTAGAGGTGGCCGGCGAAGTCGGCGAAGGGGCCCCGCACGGCCGCCACCACCGCCGGGTTGACCTCCACCGCGGTGACGTGAGGCGCGCCGGAGGCCAGCGCCGCCAGCACGTCCCGCCCCCCGCCCGGCCCGATCACCAGCGTCCGCGGCCGATCCACAATGTGGTACACGAAGGAGGTCAGGTCATACCGGAGGAACGCGACCTGGTCGAAGTCGCCGTGGAACTCCTGGATGGGGGTTCCGGCGACGGCGTCGATGAGGAGGAGGGCGTGCGGCAGCCAGTTGCCCGATTCGATCACCTCGTCCCAGTGCTCACCGTCGACCGCCCAGAAAAAGGGGTAGTAGGCAACCTCGTACACGGTCACCCGGGAGTGGGCGTTCCACTTCTCATATAATCGGGGCGGCTCTTCTCCTCCCGCCTTGTTCACCGAGATGGTGATCCATCCGGCGCGTGCGTTCCCCCAGGCTAATCCAACGAGCACCAGGGTAGCCAGCCCGGCCCAGAGCCAGCGGCGTCCATCCCCCCAGGCGAAGGCGATCCCCGCCAGGGCGGCGACCACGCCCACGGCCAGAACCGCCCCGGCCCCTCCCAGGGCTTCCAGCAGCAGGATGCTCAGGAGACAGCCGATCGCTGCCCCGGTCAGGTCGGCCCAGTATACCCGTCCTGCGTGATCCGACCAGGCGGAGAGGGCCAGGGAGAGGACGAGTCCGGAGAGGAAGAACGGGACGGTCAGGTCGAGGTAGATCAGGAACAGCCAACCGATCTGCTCGGGGGGGAGGAACGCCCGATTGAGACGGACCGCGAAGGGGATCTGGAGGTAGGTGACGAAGGTGAGTGGGGCGGAGAGGGCCAGCCCTATGGCGGCCCAGCCGATCCACCGTCGTGCGACCCCAGGTCGCGTCAGGCGGGGGAAGAAGTAGAGGACGACCCCGGCCATCGCGCTGCCCATCAAGGCCAGAGAGATGGCGAGGAAGGCAAAGTGGTACCACATCGTGACGGAGAAGACGCGGGTGAGGACGATCTCCAGGGTCAGGGTGCTTGTGCTGGTCAGGAAGACGCCGATGAGATGTCGTCGCTGGAGCATCGCGCTTCTTCCAGAGGTGGTTCGTCAGGCGGTCGGCGATGGGACCAGGACCCGCAGGGCGGCGGGGATGACCTCGTAGGTGATGTGGGTGGCGGACCGGTCGAACAGTTCGCCGTCGGCCTGGATGGGGGTGGGGGGATCGCACTCGATGGTCAGGCGGGTGGTACGGGCGTAGTGGACCTCTGGCTGATCGACGTGGCTTCCGTCGAAGGTGGTGGGGAGGAGGCGGAGCAGCCTTAGTCGGCTCATCCCGCCGGCGAAGACAAAATCGAGGAGGCCGTCGTCCGGCTCCGCGCGCGGGGTCATATAAAATGCACCGCCGGTCCGGCGCATATTGCCCACGGAGACCAGGGCAGTCTTCCCCTCGTACTCCCCGTCGTCCCAGGCCAGCCGCATCTGCCAGGGGCGGTGGGCGAGGATGGTGCGCACTGCGGCGAGGACGTAGCGGAGGGTTCCTTTCACCCGTTGCATCTTCTCCTGGGTGACGGTCACCATCGGCTCGAGCCCTACGGCGGAGTTGTTGTCGAAGTAACGGCCGTTCACCCGGCCCAGGTCGATCAGCCGCTCACAGCCCTCGAGGATGACGTGGCAGGCGGCGATGATGTCCTTGGGCAGTCCCAGTTGGTCGGCTAGATCGTCGGCGGAGCCGAGGGGGATGATGCCCAGAGGGACCTCCGGCCGCTGGCCACCGGTGGCGGCGAGCATCCCGTTGACGACCTCGCTGATAGAGCCGTCTCCTCCGGCGGCGACGATGGGGCTGTAACCGGCGAGGAGGGCCTCCCGGGCCAGTTCGATCCCGTGGCCCGGCTCCTCGGTGACGACCAGTTCGTAGTCCAGGCCGAGTTCCTTACAGGCCCGTTCCACGTCGGGGATGGCGGCCTTAGCCTTCCATCGACCAGCGTAGGGGTTCAGGATGATCTTCGCTGTCATCTCGCCTCCAGATGGGATTGAGAAAGCACTTCTCTCAGTTGATCCGGATAGTTGGTGATGATCCCGTCCACCCCCCAGCCGATCAGATGGCGCATCGCGTCCGGCGTGTCGACCGTCCACGCGATCACCCGCCGTCCGCGGTTGTGGGCGCGTTGGACCGTTGAGGGACGGATCAGCCGCCAGTGGGGGTGGATCGCCGCGGTCCGAAGGCCGGGCATCGCCCGGGCCAGCAGCCGGGCGAGCCGGGAGAGGGGGGCGGTCTCGTACAGGAACCCCAGGGGGATCTGGGGGGCCAGGCGGCGGGCGCGGCGGAGGATAAAGGGGTCGAAGGAGGAAAGGAGGACGCGGTCTGCCAGGCCGTGTCGCTCTATCCGTCGGATCACCGCCTCTGCCACTCCCCGGTCTCTTCCCGGCTCCGGCTTCAATTCCACGTTGATAAGGAGTGTTCGCCCCACTTCTTCGAACACCTCGTCCAGTGTGGGGATGCGCTCACCGGCGAAGGCCGGGTCGAACCAGGAGCCTGCGTCCAGTTCCTTCAGGGCAGTCAAGGGCAGGTCGGCCACCCGCCCGGTCCCGTCCGTGGTGTGGTCTACGACGGCGTCGTGGATGACCACCGGGACGCCATCGGCGGAGAGGCGGACGTCCAGTTCCACCCCGTCGGCCCCCAGTTCCGCCGCGCGGCGGAAGGCGGCGAGGGTGTTTTGAGGCGCGACTGCGCTCGCCCCCCGATGGGCGATGTTGAGGGTTCTCCCGCCGATCAGCCACAGCGAGTTCAATAGGGGCCTCCGGCATAGATAAGAACCCCTTCGCCCTGGAGACGAAGGGGCCCCTCTCTGCTAGGACCTCAGGGATCTGGTTCAGGTGGACCCGGAGGGACTCGAACCCTCGACCTTCTCAATGCCATTGAGACGCGCTCCCAACTGCGCCACGGGCCCACGCTTCAGTGGAGCTGAGGGGACTCGAACCCCTGACCTCTACAGTGCGATTGTAGCGCTCTCCCAACTGAGCTACAGCCCCACACCCGGGGTAATTCTACCGCAGATTTGCCGGATGTCAAGGGGATCGCGCCCCTTGCGCATCGGCTCCCCTGGCGTTATACTTGGCGGCGCGCGCGTCCTCCGTCGGGGCACGGGAAGCGGAGCTTCGTAGGTCTGATCGACAGGAGAAGGGATGAAGGGACGGGAGTTTTTCGGAGAGCAGGTGCCGGTCGCGATGTTCGCCCACTGGCGAGGGCGTCCCTTGTACGTGTTCCTAGTCTATCTGCTGGGCCAGGCCCTCGTCGCTCCCCCCGTGTTTATGATGGCCGTCCTCTTCATCTCGTTCATCACGGGTGTGAACATCGAGCGGTTTCTCCCTCCGGTCGCCGCCGTGATCGGGGTGCTGGTCGCCCTGGTATACTTCTTCTACCACCAGTTCTCTCCCACCATCCGCGAGTTCCTGGCGCAGTTGATCGCCGGGGAGGCTCCCTCAAAGCCGCTGGCGACCGCTGCCTGGGAAGAGGCGGTGATGTATCCTCAGCGCGTCACCGGCTGGGTCGCCGTCTCGTCGCTGTTCGTCTACACGTTCCTGGGCCTGCTCTTCACACCCCGCTACGGCCTTTCCCCCGCCCTGGTCGGGAGCCTCATCGGCTTCCTCGCCACGGTCGCCCTGGGGCAGGTGATCTTCCTGTTCTACCTGGAGTGGGCGATGTCCCCGGTCGCACGGGTGGCCCTGGCGGTCGGTGCCTCCCCCACGCTGGAGACCCTCAGGGGAAGCCACCCCAGGATGACGGTGCGCAACAAACTGTTGATGGTCACCCTTCTGATCCTCTTCCTCGCGGTGACCGTGATGGGACTCTTCAGTTATGGTCAGGCGCTGTCGCTGGGAGGCGACCCGGTGGCCTCGCTGAGTCTGACCGTGACGGTGGCCACCTTCGCTGGCACGATCGCTGCCCTGCTGGTGGTCCTTCTCTCCCGCAGCCTCTCCGTGCCGATGGAGGAGATCCAGCGCGTCGTGGAGGAGGTGCGGCGGGGGAATCTCAACGTCGCTGTCCGCCCCTTGACGACCGACGAACTGGCCGAACTGGGGCTCCTGTTCAACCGGATGATCGCCGAACTCCGCGAACAGGAGAAACTGAAGGTTGCGTTTGGTCGGTACGTGAGCGATGCGGTGCGGGACGCCATCCTCAGTGGTCGGATCCAACTGGGGGGCGAGCGTCGGGAGATCACCATTATGTTCACGGATATCTGGGGGTTCACTGCCTGGTGCGAGCGAACCCCGCCCGAGAGCGTGGTTCAGACGCTGAACAGTTACTATGAGAACCTGGTCCGTGTCCTCGCCAGCCACGGCGGGACCGTCACCCGGTACATGGGGGACGGGTTGCTGGTCCTCTTTGGCGCGCCCCTGGAGGATCCAGACCACGCCCTTCACGCGGTGCAGGCCGCGTGGAAGGCGTACATACACCTGGAGAAGTTCAACGAGATCCGGCGAGGACTGGGGGCTCCGGAGATCCGGACGGGGTTCGGGATCCACACAGGGGTCGCCGTCGTGGGGAGTGTCGGCTGCCTGGAACGGGCGGAGTACACCGCCGTCGGCGACGCTGTGAACCTGGCCAGCCGGGTCGAGGAACTGACCCGCGAGTTGGATGCAACCATTCTCATCTCCGAGGCGACCTACCGGCGCGTGGCGGAGTACATCAAGGTCGGCAAACGGACCCGGGCGACGGTCCGGGGGCGGAGCCAGCCGGTGGAAGTGGTGGAAGTGGTCGGATTGCGAGAGGAACTCTGGTAGGAGGTCGACAGGTACGTGTTGGAATCGGCGGTTTTTGATGGGAGTTCACCCCCTTCCCTGGCCCTAGCCCTGGTGGCCGGGCTGGCCTCGTTCCTTTCCCCCTGCGTGCTTCCGCTGGTGCCGGCCTACATCGGCTACCTGGGCGGGCAGGCGGTCGTCGCGCCAGGGGAAAAGCGGACCGCCGCTCAGCGGTTGACCACTTTTCTCCATGCCCTCGCCTTCGTCGTAGGTTTCTCCGCCGTCTTCATCGCGCTGGGATTGGCGGCGGGCAGCCTGGGCCGCCTGCTCCGCGCCGACTGGGTCCGGTGGATCGGCGGCCTGGTGATGATCTTCTTCGGAATGGCCCTGATGGGGTGGGTCAAGTTCCCCTTCCTCTATGCCGAACGGCGGGTTCACATCCGCACCCGATCTGGCTGGGGATACCTCTCTTCGTTCCTGGTGGGCGTCTCCTTCGCTGCGGGATGGACCCCCTGCATCGGTCCCGTCCTGGGGAGTATCCTGGCCCTGAGTATCAGCGCGCAGTCGGCTGCCCTGTTGGTGGTCTATTCCATCGGTCTGGGGGTCCCTTTCCTCATCGTCGCCCTGGCTGTGGACCGGGCGATGGCGGTCCTGCGGGGGATGCAGCAACACCTGCAGGCGGTCCAGGTCGCCACCGGCGTCCTCCTGGTCATCTTCGGCGTGCTTCTGTTTATGGACTGGCTGCAGGTGATCGGGAACTGGATGCTGGAGTTGGGGATTGGGTGGGATTTGGGATTGTAGGTTGAGGAGGTGTGGTGTGACAGAGAAGGAGCGTCTTCCTCCAGGGCAGGTACTGACACATCGGTTCCCGGTCCTTCACTATGGACCGGTGCCTCGCTATGAGAGTCTGGAGGATTGGGACCTGCGGATTTTTGGCGCTGTCGAAGAGGAGGTGCGGTTCACATACGACCAACTGACCAGCCTCCCGACGACGCGGATCGTCACCGACATCCACTGCGTCACCCGCTGGTCGAAGTTCGACACGGTCTGGGAGGGCGTACGCTTCCGCGACCTGATGGAGTACGTCAAACCGCTGCCCGGTGCGAACTACGTGATGATCCACGCCGAGTATGGGTTCACCACCAATCTCCCCCTTTCCCGCCTGATGGCCGACAACGTCCTCCTGGCGTGGAAGTACGACGACAAGCCGCTGACGCCGGAGCACGGCTGGCCGCTCCGGCTGGTCGTGCCCGACCTGTACTTCTGGAAGTCGGCCAAGTGGGTGCGGGGGATCGAGTTTATGTTCGAGGACCAACCAGGGTTCTGGGAGCAGGCGGGGTATCACAATGAGGGAGACCCCTGGAAGGAGCAACGGTATGCCGAGTAGCCCTGTCCGCCTGATGGCGATCGGAGTCGCCGTGTTGCTCCTGGTCGGTTGTTGGCCGCTTGGGCCTTCGCCCTCTCTCACGCCGACCGTCACCCCGCCCACCTCCCCCCTCCCGACCACGACGCCGACCGTCACGCCCATTCCTCCCCAGCCTCTGATGACCACGCTGGTGTTGTGGGTACCCGAGGACCTGAGTCCCTATGCCGAGACGGAGGCTGGTGCGCTCTTGGCCCAGCGTCTGGAGGCCTTTAACCAGACCCAGGCCGACCTGCAGGTGGAGACGCTGGTCAAGAAGGCCCACGGCCGAGGTGGATTGCTGGACTTCCTGCGCACGGCCAGCGTCGCCGCCCCGTCCGTCCTCCCCGACCTGATCGTGCTCGATCTGGAGGACCTCCGGGTGGCGGCGCAGGCCGGTCTCCTCCAGCCGATGGACGGCGTGCTCCCGGCTGGTCTGGCGGAGGACCGGTACCCGTTCGCTGCCGAACTGGGCCAGGTGGGGGGGCAGACGATGGGGGTCCCCCTCGGTGTGGAGGTGGAGCATGCGGCCTACTGGCCCGGGCTGTTCGCTGCCCCGCCGCTGACGTGGACCGCCGTCGTCTCCGCTGGTGTGCCGTTCGTCTTCCCCGCTGGTGGGCAGGACGGGGGTGTCAACGACACAACCCTGATCGAGTATCTGGGCGCAGGTGGCCGCCTGGCCGACGCTGAGGGCAATCCCTCTCTGGACGAGGAGCCGCTGGCGGCGGTGCTCGAGTTCTATGCCCAGGCTGCCGCCGCGGGTGTGATCTCTCCCTCTGTCACTCTCTCCATCACCGACACAGAAGGTTGCTGGGAAGCCCTGCGCAGCGGACAGGCCGGGATCGCGGCGGTGGACTCCCGCCGCTTCTGGACGGCCCCTAACCCAGGGCTTGCCCCCGCGCCGCTTCCCTCCCGGTCGGGCCGGGTGATCACCCTGGCGCGCGGCTGGATGGTCGGCCTGGTCACCTCCGACCCGAACCGGCAGGAGCGGGCGATGGAACTGCTGGCCTGGCTCCTGGCCCCCGAGGGGTACGGGCCGTGGACCCAGAGCCTCGGCTATCTCCCGGCGACGCGCAGCGGCCTGGCCTCCTGGGCCGTCGATGAGTCGAGCCGGGCTGTGCTGGGGGCCCTTCTGGAGGGCGCGCAGGCTGCTCCTCCTCAGCCGGTCCGTGAGGCCGTCGGACCGGTGCTCCAGGAGGCGGTAGAGGCCGTCCTGACCGGTCAGCACACCCCCGCCGAGGCGGCCCGGCAGGCAGTCGAATCCCTCCAACCATAATGTTCCTGACCGCCGAGCAGGTCTCCCGCAGGTTACAGGGAACCTGCGGGAGGCTGGCAAACTGTCGGGTAGTCCGTTCCCAAATCGGTCCTCCGCACTCTCTTGGTCTCGGCGGTTCTTCATCACAACGAACATAGGGGAAGCCCTCGGCTCCGGCAGAGCCGAGGGCCTCCCGTCTAGCGGACGATCAACGGCAGGAAGACCTGGAAGCCGGGCGCGCCGGTGAGGGCGAAGTCGGTGAAGTGGTCGATCTGCATCACCACCCGGTTGGCCTCCGTGTCGATCACGTAACTCTCGGGGAAGGTCCACCTGTTCGCCGTCGTCGAGAAGTAGGCGGGCTTCAGGAAGTGCTCGCTGATCCCCATCGCCCACAACTCCCGTTCGTCGTAGGCGAAGCCGATGATCACGTCCTGGTTGAAGTGCTCGGTGATCGGCTCACCCCGTTCGTCCACCGCCGTGAAAGCGTAGCCGTACCGGTAGACGTTAGCGTGTCGTTGGTGGGGGAGCGTGGCGATGGGGAGGATGCGCAGCGTGACCTGGCCCTCGACCGGCATCGCTCCGGCGGGGATGTAAATGTAGGTGCCGTCGTCGAGCAGGATCCGCTGCGGCTGGGAGGCGTCGAAGGTGACCGCTACCGGCGCAGGCTTGGGGTACGGTCCGGTCAGCACCAGATCCTGTGTAGCATCGCCTGCCCCTAGCGGTACCTCCGCCCGACCGATCCAGTACTGGCTCCGTGTCTCGTATACCGCGCCCAGGTGCCAGGTCGTGTTAGAGACGACGTCCAGGCTGTAGACTCCCACCGAGCCGGTCACGGGTGCGCGGGCGGTGACGAAGCCGTCGTCCTCCGACCAGCCCCAGATGAGGACGGTACCGGTGATGGAGGTCGTGCCGCTGATCTGGACCGTGCCGGAGATGACCGCGTCGGGGTGGCGGAACTGAAGGACGTGACCGCCGGAGACGCCGTCCGGAGGGACGGTCACACGGTGTAGCGCCGGCTGGATCGCGTCCGTGAGGGCGGCGGTGGCGCCGAGGCGGTAGGTGCCGTGGGGTACGGACAGGCGGAAGATCCCCTCCTCGCCCGACCGCGTCCTGAAGTGAAGGTTGTCCACTTGTGGACCGACCCCTTCCGCCACGACCGTCGCGCCGACCAGCGGCGCGCCGTCCGGCCCCAGCACCGTGCCGGTGATCACCCCATCCCGCTCCACCACCGGCAGCGAGACGGGCACGGTCTGACCGGAGGCCACCGGGACGTTCTTGTGGTGGATCAGCCCCACGTAGCCCGACTGGGGGTCCACCCGGTAGCCCAGATGCCACACCCCCGCCGCTACATCCAACTCGAAGGTGCCGTTGCCGGGATCCACTGCCGTTCCGACCCAGTTCCCCGCCATCCAGGCCAGCACACCGGCGTCCACACCTTCGACCACGTCTTCGTTGCGTGGATCCCACAGCGCGCCGACGATCCGGGCGTCCTTTTCTTTGACCGTCAGGGTCACGGTGACCGTCTCGCCGGGCGCGACCGATACCGACCGCTCCCCGGCCGACATGTAGGGGCTGCCCGCCGGGAGGTGGACCGCCACTCGGTAGGTTCCGCCAGGGACGGGGATGGTGAACGTGCCGGCCTCGACGGGTGCGCCGTTACGGATCGTCGGCGAGAGGACGGCGGTCGCAGATGCCCAGCCCTCGGCGTCGGTCACGGGGTTGCCCTCCTCATCGGCGAGGAAGCCGACGATGGCGGCGTCGGCGGTCAGCAGGGAGAAGTTCACCCCGCTGATGACCTCCGTGGCGGAGATCACCACTCGCGCGCCGGGGCCGGTGTAGAGGTAGGGCTGGTCGGGTCCGGGGGAAGGCTGCACCTGCCACTCTCCGGCGACGACGGAGAGGACGTAGCCGCCGTCGGGTCCGGTGACCGCCTCCGCGCCGCCCGGTGCGCCAGGCCGCCAGGCGGAGACGGGGATGCCGGGGACACCGACGCCGTGCTCATCGGTGACCGTGCCGGTGATCACCGCGTCCCGCTCCAGCAGCGTCAGGGTCCCCAGGTCGAGTGTCCCGTTGGGCGGGACCTGGATCGGGTCGACGACGGGGCCCATATAACCAGGGTCATCCGGCGTCACCCAGACCTTGTAGCCGCCGCTGGGGATACCGATCTCGAACGTGCCGGTGGTCGGGCTGATGGTCGTGCGGCGACCGATCCCCTCGTCGTTGTGGAGCGAGACGGTGACGGTGAAAGTCGGCACGGACCCGTTGGGCAGTTCCACCCGTCCGACCACCCGCGCGTCGGCGGTGAGGACGGTGAAGTCGACCTGCTTGCGTTCCGGCTCGGCGTTGTGCTGGAAGTGGACCAACTGCGGTGGGTTCGGATAGACCCACTCGGAGGGGGTGGTCGTGCTGATCGGCCGCACCGTCAGCGACCACAGGCCGTCGGAGAGGTCGATTCGGTATGTGCCGTCGGAGCCGGTGAGGGCCTCAGCCCGTCCCCCTTTGTCTAGCCGGTGGGCCACCACCTGCGCGTTCTCCACCGGCACCCCGGTGTTGGTCTTCACCGTGCCGGTGACCACCTTGGGCGGGGCGCGGAGGACCAGGTCATGTTCCTGTGGGGTGGGTGGCAGGGTGACGGTGACCGGCGCCGATGGGAGCAGCGCGCCCTCGTACCAGGGCGGCGCAGCCACGATCCGGTAGGTGCCGGTGACGAGGCCGCCGATGGCGTAGTAACCAGTGTCACTGGTGCGGTCCTGCCGCCGCGGGGAATCTCCGTCCAGCCGGACGGCGTAGACGGTCGCCTCCGGGACCGGGTTCCCCAGCGGATCGGTGACCACCCCGTAGAGGTCGGCCGCGGTGAGGGTGAGCGTGACCGTCTGGGTGTAGCCGTCCACCGTGATCGGCATCAGGGGGGAGTGCCAGTAGGGATCGTCGGTGGCGGGGGAGGCGCGGAGGCCGTAGGAGCCGGCAGGGAGCCCGCCGAGGAGGAAGGAGCCGCCGGAGGCGTCGGCCTGCTGGACCAGCGTACCGTCCCCGGCGAAGACCCGCACCGTCGCCGTGACCGGCGTGGTGCCGTCCGGCGCGGTGACGGTGCCGAAGACCTCCGGTTCCGTCAACCCCACCTCACCAACGTCCACCGGTCCATTGATCACCGAGACCGGCACCGGCTCCGACTGGGTGTAGCCGGAACCGGTGGGGGGGACCGCTTTGAGGACGTAGAGGCCGTTGGGGACCGGACCCAGGGAGAAGGCCCCGGTGTCCAGATCGACGTTCGCCTGCCCGAAGACCTCCCATCCGCCGGGATCGAACAGTTTGACGCGGGTGCCGGATGGGAGCGGATACCCGCCAGGCGAAGTCACCGTGCCGATGATCGTCCCGCCCTGGGCCGCGACCGGGCCTGTTGGGGCCAGGAGCAGCACCATCACGGCTACCAGGGCAAGGCTGCTGAGGGCTTTCGTACGCATTGCACCACCTCCTTGACGACGGGATTGGGCCTCGGTTCGGCGAGGCCCGTCGCCCCTCAGTATGCGCTGCCGGTTTCAAAATGGGGTAAGGKSRRSSTAANACSGRSTSTWMAGYSGGNYGYCGGKYSSGSCGAGWMGGMGKSTNNYRSCSRATSWSCGAANTNCNGKCSANWWGGKSAGGGNGTGGGCTTGCGTTCCGTGGGCGTGGTGGTATAATTGCATTTGAGAAGCATTCTCAAGAGYGRRCGATGWCGATAGAACAGCGATTGATGGCKGCTCTCCAYGCCACCGGTCGCCGGTTGACCCGGCARCGRCGGTTGGTGATGGAGGTGCTGGAAGAGGCGGACGAGCATCTGGACGCRGAGACCATCCACGACCGGGCTAAGGCGCGCGATCCGAACATCAGCCTGGCCACGGTCTATCGGACTCTGGCRCTYTTRAAGGARRTGGGGCTGGTCGAGGAGCACCGSTTGGGGGAGGACCACGCCCACTACGAGGCGGTCCAGGACGTRCCCCAYTAYCACTTCACCTGTTTGRRRTGTGGACGGGTGATCGAGTTCGCCGCCCCYGAGGTCGGCCAGGTGGTYCAGGCGTTGAGCCRRCAGGAGGGGCTCCAGRTYGCCGACGTGCACCTTTTCCTCACCGGYTACTGCCGTCAATGYCAACCAAGGGAGGAACATAYCTGATGRGACGAGARCCGAARGGAACCCACNTGGANYGSTYCSRCGACGGGGGGAYCAGGGGTRATCCCGYTGAACGTTCTGCAGCCYGGCGAGCAYGGTRTCGTGGTTCAACTTGCTGGCGGGCGRGGGTTGCTGGGCCGGATGACCGCTYTGGGCTTCACGCCGGGGGCGGAGGTGACGGTGTTGCAGAACTTCGGCCGGGGGCCGCTCATTGTTCGGGTGCGCGACGCGCGCGTCGCTCTGGGCCGTGGGGAGGCTGGGCGAATCTTCGTGCGGAGGAACGCGGGGTGAGCACCTGTCACCCGGCTCGGACGACTACTGCGGAGCCACCGACGGCACAGCATACCCTCCTGGTAGCCCTGGCCGGGCAGCCTAACGTGGGCAAGTCGACCCTGTTCAATCTCCTCACCGGCCTGAACCAGCACGTGGGCAACTGGCCGGGCAAGACCGTCGAGCGGAGGGAGGGTTTTTTCACCTTTGATGGGACCACCTATCGGTTGGTGGACCTGCCCGGCACCTACAGCCTTACCGCCAACTCTGCTGAAGAGGTCATCGCCCGGGAGTTCATCATCCGGGAGCGGCCCGACGTGGTGATCGCTCTGGTGGACGCTGCTATGCTGGAGCGGAGCCTTTACTTGGCCGCGGAGTTGATCGCCCTTCCGGCTCCCCTCGTCGTCGCGTTGAACATGATGGACGTGGCCGAACAGGAGGGGGTGCGGATCGAGCCGGAGGTGCTGGAGGCGGCGATGGGCGTGCCTGTGGTGCCGATGGTCGCCACGCGGGGGGAGGGAGTGCAGGCACTCCTGGAGACGGTCCATCGGCTGGCCTGCGGTGAGGTTCCCTACGTCCCCAAGCCTCCTCAGATCCGCGCCGATCACCGGGAGGTGCTGGAAGAGATCGAGGGCCTGATCGCTGGCTACGTACCGGCCCCCTACCCCCAGGAGTGGGTGGCGCTGAAATTGCTGGAAGGGGACCGGGAGGTCACCCGGATGATGCAGGCGAGCCTCCCGCCGGACCGGTGGGAAGAGGTCCACCGGGTCTTGCGCGCCCATGACGACGCGCTGGTGGCCGTCGCCAGCGGCCGGTATGAGTGGATTGGTCGAATGGTCCGCGCGGCGGTGACCCGCCCAAAGGCGGGCCAGATCAGCCTGACGGAGCGACTGGATCGCTGGGCGACCCATCCCTTCTGGGGGCTGGTCGTCCTGGCGGGAATCCTGGGGCTGGTCTTCTGGCTCACCTACACGATCGGCACGCCGGTGCAGGATCTGCTAGATACCTACGTGGTGGGCGTGCTGGCGGACGCGGTTCGCGCTGCCCTGTCCGGCGGTCCGTCGTGGCTGGCGGACCTGTTGGCCGACGGGGTCATCGGGGGCGCAGGAGCGATGCTCACCTTCCTCCCCATCCTGGTCATTTTCTTCGCCGTGATGGGGATCCTGGAAGACGTAGGGTATCTGGCCCGGGCTGCTTTCGTGATGGATGGCTTCATGCATCTGATGGGGCTGCACGGCAAATCGTTCCTCCCCCTGTTTCTCGGCTTCGGCTGCAACGTCCCTGCAGTGCTGGGGACCCGGGTGATCGAATCCCGCCGGGCTCGCCTGCTGACGCTGCTTCTGGCCCCTCTGGTCCCCTGCACGGCCCGGATGGCGGTGATCGCTTTCCTGGCTCCCGCCTTCTTCGGCTCCGCCGCCACCCTGGTCTCCTGGGGGCTGGTCCTCCTCGCCCTGGCGGTGCTGGCCCTCTCCGGCGCGGTTCTCAACCGGTTCCTCTTCCACGGGCAGCGGGCGGCCTTTATTATGGAACTTCCCCTCTACCATCTCCCGAACTGGCGGACCATCGGGCTGGCGGTCTGGCAACGGAGCCTTGCCTTCGTCCGCAAAGCCGGCACGCTGATCCTGGCCGTCTCGGTGGTGGTCTGGGCGCTCTCTACTTTCCCCGGTGGCCGTGTGGAGGAGAGTTTTCTCGCCCAGGTCGGCCGGTGGCTCGAGCCAGCGGGGCGGTGGATGGGGTTGGATTGGCGGCTGATGGTGGCCCTGCTGACCAGTTTCATCGCCAAAGAGAACTCCATCGCCACGCTGGGGGTGCTCTTCGGCGCGGGGGAGAGCGCCGGGCTGGCCGAGACCCTCGTCGCTACCTTCTCTCCGGCGACGGCCCTCGCCTTCCTGGTGACCCAGATCCTCTTCATCCCCTGCGTCGCCACCGTCGGTGCCATACGGCAGGAGACCGGCTCCTGGCGCTGGACGCTGTTCGACATCGGTTTCCTGCTGGTGGTTTCGCTCGCAGGCGGGGTGGTCGTGTACCACCTGGCGAGCCTGCTCTGGTGATGGTGAGTTGTGGTTTTGCGAGTTGCGACTTGGTGGTAGACTATGCTAGAACGGTTGTTGGACCTGCTGAGGGTGGGTGGTTCCCATCGGATTCCTGACCTGGCGGAGGCTTTGGGGACCACCCCGGAGATGGTGGAATCGATGCTGGAGGGGCTGGAGCGAATGGGCTATCTGAAACGGCTGGGGAAGGGTTGCGCCGACCGGTGTGCCGCCTGTTCCCTGGCCGGGGTGTGTGCTGCGGGCGGCGGCGGACGGGTGTGGGCACTGGCGGAACCTGAAGCGTGAGACGTGAGGTGGGATGAGCGGGAGACTCTCCAAAGGGTACGTGCAGGTCTATACGGGCGACGGCAAGGGAAAGACGACGGCAGCGCTGGGGCTGGCGCTGCGGGCCTCCGGTCACGGGATGTACACTTACATTGGCCAGTTTATGAAGGGTCAGCACTACGGGGAACTGGACGCGCTGCGTGACCACCCCTACATCACCATCGAGCAGTACGGGGACGTGCGGTGTATCCGCCGGGAGGAGGTCACCCCGGAGCACGTAGCCCAGGCCCGCCGGGGACTGGAGCGGGCGCGGGAGGCGATGCTCTCCGGTCGGTACGACATCGTGGTGCTGGACGAGGTCAACGTCTCCATCTGGTTCGGCCTGCTGACGGTGGAGGAGGTGCTGGCCTTCATCGACCAGAAACCGCCGGACGTGGAACTGGTCCTCACCGGCCGCCGTGCGCCTCAGGAGATCGTCGACCGGGCCGACCTGGTGACGGAGATGCGGGAGGTCAAGCACTACTACCAGCAAGGGGTCATGGCCCGCAAGGGGATCGAGCGATGAGCAGACAGAGCCGGATCACCGTCCGTGTCAAGTTGTTCGCCACGCTGCGCCGCCATTTCCCCGAACTGGGGGTCGGGGAGGCGATGGAGGTCCGGTTGCCGGAGGGAGCGACGGTGGGGGATCTGGTGCGCCACCTGCGCATCCCCGCCGACCACGTGAAGGTCGTCTTCGTCGACGGGATCGTGCGCGACGAAACGTACCCTCTCGCCGACGGGGACGAGGTGGGCATCTTCCCTCCGGTGGGAGGTGGTTAGCCGATGGCCTCCTCGATCCGCCGCGTGGTCTTTCCCGCCGCAGGCGGAAGGCCACGGCTGGAAGGTATTCTCCACCTTCCCGATGGTTCCCCCTCTGCCCGCTCCCCCGCCGCTGTCGTCTGCCATCCTCACTCCTTGATGGGCGGCTCGATGGAGAACGGGATCGTCGTTGCGGTGTGCCACGCGTTGACCAGACAGGGGATCGTCGCCCTGCGCTTCAACTTCCGCGGCGTGGGTCGCAGCGAAGGGACCTTCGACGGGGGGCGGGGGGAGATGGAGGATGTGGCCGGCGCGGTCGACTTCTTGGAGGTTGAGGAGAGGGTGGATCCTCAGCGGCTGGCCGTGGTGGGGTACTCCTTCGGCGCGGAGGTCGGGATGCGGCACGCCGCCCGCGATCCCCGTCTGAAGCGGATCGTCGCCATCGCGCCGGTGCGGGAAATGTACGGTTGGACAGGGCTGGACGCCGATCCGCGCCCTAAGTTGTTCGTCGTCGGAGCGGACGATCCCTGGGCACCGGCCGATGCGCTGCAGGCCTACGTGGCGCGACTGGCTCCGCCGAAGGCCCTCCACATCCTCCCGAGCACCGACCACTTCTTCGTCGGACGGGAGCGAGCGGTGGCGAGCCTCGTGGCGGAGTTCTTGACCGCTTGGTGATCGGCTTTCACCACAGAGACACAGAGGACACAGAGTTTCACTGTGTCCTCTGTGTCTCTGTAGTTTCGATGGGGCGGGCGGGATTCGAACCCGCACGTCCTTGCGGACAGAGGATTTTAAGTCCCCGGCGTCTACCCGTTCCGCCACCGCCCCAGGCTGGTTTGAATTATAATATCTAACCGCGGAGGACGCAAAGGGCGCGAAGGTAAAGAGACCTCTCGAACTGCCCGACAATGCCAGCCTCCCGCAGGTTGCCCAACCTGCGGGAGGCCCTTGCCTATACGGTGAACACGTCGAGGAGGTGGAACGATGCGACGGAGGGAATCGCGGCGGATCGATTGGCGGCGGTGGGTGAGGGTGGTCCGGGACTACCTGCTGATCACCGTCGGCGCGCTGATCGTGGCCGCCGGAACCGATATGTTCCTAGTCCCCAACCGGGTCGTCTCCGCCGGGGTGACCGGCCTGGCGATGATCGCCCATTACCTCTTTGGGACACCGGTGGGGTTGGTGACCCTGCTGCTGAACCTGCCGCTCTTCGCGGCGGGCCTGCGCTGGGCCGGGGGTTGGTCCTTCGGCCTGCGCACCGCCTACGCAGTGGTGGTGATGACGGCCGGGATCGACCTGATGGCCGGGCGCGTGCCGGAGATCACGGGGGACGCATTCATCTACACCCTCTTCGGCGGGCTGTTGGACGGGATCGGGATCGGCCTGGTGCTACGGGGACGCGGCACCACGGGAGGAACCGACATTATCGCTCGGCTCCTCCACCGCTGGCGACGGCTGCCTTACGGCCAGGTCCTCCTGGTCTCCAACACTCTGGTGTTGTTGGCCGCCGTTCCGGTGGTGGGGCTGGTGCCGGTCCTCTACGCCCTGGTGGTCAACTACGTCTCCAGTCGGGTGGTGGACGTGGTGCAGCAGGGGCCTTCGTATGCCCGGGCCGTGACCATCATCTCCGCCCGTCCCGACCGGATCCGTGCGGCCTTGCTGAAGGAACTGGACCGGGGGGTGACGGTGCTGGAGGGGCGTGGAGGGTACACAGGGGCCCCCTACGAGGTCCTCCTGTGCGTCGTGGCCCGTTCCCAACTGGACCACCTGAAGCGCATCATCGCCCAGACCGATCCCAATGCCTTCGTCGTCATCACCGAGGCGCACGAGGTGCTGGGGGAGGGGTTCCGACCGGTGACCGGGGAGGCCTAGGGCAAAAAAAGAGGGCCGTTTACACGGCCCTTTCACCGCCGCGCCGGCCTGCATCCAGCGCGGTCTGGTGTGGTCGGGGCGGACGGATTCGAACCGTCGACCTCTACAACCCCATTGTAGCGCGCTAACCGGACTGCGCCACGCCCCGGCGCGCCCATTATACCAAACCCCTCCGTTTTGGCAAGCGAATGTCCTGGGGTTTGGGCAGGAGTTCGGACACACCTGATCCGCCCCGCCGTAAAACAGGGTTAGCGTCTTGTCAAGTGGTGTAAATTTGATGGTGCTTCCGGTGGGTGTAGACGATAGACACTTTCTCGAGTTCAACCTCCTTGCATCCCCTCCGGGCAATTGGACTGCCCTGGAGGTCCCTTC
>DUEL01000068.1 GCA_011192125.1 Thermoflexia bacterium | reverse complement strand
CCCCCTGCGCCAGCAGGCCGGTCAGCAATCGGTCTACCTCTTCCATCCGAGAGACCCACTCTGCAGCGGAGCGGCGGTACCGCTCCGCCCGGTAGACGGAGGGGGAGAGGAGAAGGGGGCGGCCCGTCGCGTCGGTGGGGGTCAACCGGCTGCCGAGGCTGTAGCAGCACCCGAGGAAGACCAACAGGGCGACCACCGTCCCGCTCCACCGCAACAGACGTCGGGAGAGTCGGATGTGGATCACTGCGAAACCTCCGGGTCGGTCGTACCCAGTGGGCTGCAGGACCATCCCTCTGGAGAGCCGATGCCGGGGAGGGGCGACGACGAGGTGGGGCTCACCAGAGGTCTCTGGGAACCCGCAAGCCCGAGGAGTCGTCTTCGTGAAGGATTGGGGACCCAGCAGGACAGCATACTCCGTTGCCGGCTGCGTTGTCGATCTCGGGGTGGGATTATATTCTTCTTCAGCGGGAAGTCAAGCCTCCGTGCCGGTCAGAGGCGCGGGGAGCGCAGAGATTTTCTGTGGTTAAGGACTCTGCGGCTTCTGCGCCTCTGCGGTGAATTCCACCCCCGGCCTGTCGATGCCGCCGCCCTCACTCTGAGACACACCGTGCCGGCCTACGGACTCTGATCCGGTTGACAACCCTCCACAGGAGAGGTACAATCCCTACACCCTGCAAGGCTATGCTTGGAGGGCAGCGTAGACTTAGAGAGCGGAGGTAAGGCACGGCATGTTTCGGAACCTGGGTCCTACAGAGTTGTTGATCATTCTCCTCATCGTGATCGTGCTCTTCGGAGTTGGGCGGCTGGGAAAGATCGGGGCCGAGTTGGGAAAGGGCATCCGCAACTTTCGCCAGGCGCTCTCCGGCGAGGAAGTGGAGACCGAGGAGGAGACAATCGACGCCGAGAGCGCATAGGCTAGTTTCCTTCCCTTGACGATGGAGTTCTTTAACATCGGTCCTGGCGAACTCCTCTTCATCGCCCTGCTCGCCATCCTGGTGGTCGGGCCGAAGCGGTCGGTCCAGTTGATGCAGCAGGCCGGTCGACTGTTGGCCCGACTGCAGCAGGAGTGGCGCACCATCCAGCGCGATATTATGACCGAGGTCCAGGTGGTGCGGGATGAGGTCTCGCTGGACACCTCCGACTGGATCACATCCCCTCGACCGATCAATCGACCGGCAGGTGGAGGCGCGAAGGAGACAGAGGAGAGAGCGACGGACGAGACGGCAGGCCAATCGACGGATGTGAGGGCCGAGACAGGCAAGGTAGCCGATGGAACGACAGGTGACGCAGCAAGAGGAGACGCTCCCCATCCTGGAGCACATTGAAGAACTGCGGCGTCGGCTTTTGCGCTCCCTGATCGCGCTAGGGACAGGCGTCGCCATCAGCGCGGCCTTTGCTCCTCAGATCCTCGAGTGGTTGGCCCGCCCCCTCCCGGGCGGTGGTCTCCAGCAGTTGGAGGCCATCGAGGTCACCGAGAACGTAGGGGTCTTTATGCAAGCCACCCTCCTGGGCGGGGTCACCCTGGCGATGCCGTTCATTCTGCTCCAACTGTGGAAGTTCGTCGCCCCGGGCCTGTATCCCCACGAACGTCGGTATGTCTATTTTCTCCTTCCCCTGGGGACGATCCTCTTCCTCAGCGGGTCCCTGTTCACCTACTACGTGATGCTCCCGACGGCCATCCCTTTCCTGATCAGTTTTGCCGGCATCCCCGTCCGATTGCGGCCTGCCAACTATTTCTCCTTCGTGACCAGCATCATGTTCTGGATTGGCCTGAGTTTTGAGACCCCTCTCATCCTCTTCTTCCTGGCCAAGGTCCGTCTGATCAACTATAAGATGCTGATCCGTGGCTGGCGGGTCGCTATCCTCCTCATCGCCGTCCTGGCCGCCGTCATCACTCCCACACCGGACCCGGTGAACATGAGCCTGGTGATGCTTCCCCTCATCCTCCTCTACGGGATCAGTATCCTGCTGGCCCGGATCGCCTACCGTCCACCGCAGGAGGCGGAGGGTTAAACCGTCCGAACCTGCCCCGCCGTCGGCAGGCGAGGAGGTCGGGACATGCCGCGATCGATCCGGTTGTACGTCAGCAGCAGCCCCGACCTGGCACCGGAGCGGGAAGCGCTGGGAAGGGCTGTGGCCACGTTGCCCGTCTCCCTGGGCTGGGAGATCCGCCACACCCCTCTCGTTGGCGAGCCGGAGGGGGATTCCCTCTCCTTTGTCGCCTCGTGCGACCTCTTTGTCGTCCTGCTGGGGGCCGACTTCGCTGCGCCGATGGGGAGCGAGTGGCAGGAAGCCCGCCGTCACCGCCGGTTGATGCTGGCCTTTTCCAAGCGGGTCGCCCGCTCCCCCTCGGCCCAGTGGGTCTTCTACCAGAAGGGAGTGGAGTGGGAGCCCTTCGACTCCCCCGCCGAACTGGAACGGTTGCTGGTCCGGCGGCTGGCCCGCACCCTGCTCGACGTCGGCGAGCGGTTGGATCTGCACCTTTCGGACGTGGAGGGACTCCTGGCCCTGCTGGCGGAGGAGTCGGAGGAGGAAGAGCCAAAGGAGCCGGACCGGCGGAGCGGTGCCGGTCGGTCGGGGATCATCCTGGGCGAGCGGTGATCCCGTCGGGTCAAGGACCGTAGCGATTGCTTACGAGTAACCGCAAAGGCCACAGAGGAGGTTGTGACCGATGTTCCCTCTGAAAGACACCGTGCGGGCGCGGGACGTGCCTATCGTGAACTGGCTTCTCATCGGAGCAAACGTCCTCGCCTTCGTCGTCGAGACCTCGCTGGGGCCCGCCGGGCTGGAGCGGTTCGTCCACTACTTCGGCGTTGTGCCAGCCCGGTTCCTGCACGCCTTCGGCGTTCACGAGGTGCTGACGATCTTCACCTCGATGTTCCTCCACGGCGGCTGGTTCCACCTGATCAGCAACATGTGGGCCCTTTACCTCTTCGGCGACAACGTGGAGGACCGGATGGGGCACGGCCGCTACCTGCTCTTCTACCTGCTGACCGGCGCGGTGGCATCCCTGACCCATGTCTTCTTCAACCCCGACTCCCCCGTCCCGACGGTGGGGGCCAGCGGGGCCATCTCCGGGGTCCTGGGGGCCTACCTGGTGCTCTTCCCCACCGCCCGCGTCGTGACGCTCGTCCCGCTCTGGTTCTTCTTCCCCTGGTTCGTGGAGATCCCCGCCCTGATCTACCTGGGGATGTGGTTCATCTCCCAGTTGTTCAACGGCCTGTTCGCCCTGGCCGCTCCCGGCGTCATCGGCACCTACGGCGGCGTCGCCTGGTGGGCCCACGTGGGCGGCTTCGTGGCCGGCCTGCTGCTGGTCAAGGTGTTCGAGCGACGACGAGAACGGTACTACTACGTGTGGTATCCGGATGAGTATTGGCCCTGGTAAGCAAGGAGCAGGTCGCAGGGGAGCAGAGAAGCAGAGGAGCACGGGAGCAAGGAGGGAGAGATGTCCATCTTCGATCTGTTCTGGTTCTTCTTTATGATCGCCTCGCTTCAGCCGGTGATCCGGCAGAAGATGCTGGAGGCAGCGAGGGTGCGGATGCTCCGCAGGCTGGAGCAGAAGCGGGGGAGCCGGGTCATCGCCCTCATCCACCGCCAGGAGACGCTCCGTTTCCTGGGCTTCCCCCTCGCCCGCTACATCGACATCGACGACTCGGAGGAGGTCCTGCGGGCCATCAAGTTGACCGACCCCGAGGTCCCCATCGACCTCATCCTCCACACGCCGGGCGGGCTGGTCCTGGCGGCGGAGCAGATCGCCTACGCCCTCTGTCGGCACAAAGCCCCCGTCACCGTCTTCGTCCCCCACTACGCGATGTCCGGCGGCACCCTGATCGCGCTGGCGGCCGATCAGATCGTGATGGACGAGAACGCGGTGCTGGGGCCGGTGGACCCCCAGTTGGGCCAGTACCCGGCAGCGTCGATCCTCAAGGTGGTCGCTCAGAAGGACGTCAACGAGATCGACGACCAGACGCTGATCCTGGCCGACGTGGCGGAGAAGGCGATCCGACAGGTGAAACAGACCATCGTCCAGATCGTGAGCGAGCGGATGGAGCCCGAGCAGGCGGAGGCGCTGGCGGAGAAACTGGCCACCGGCACCTGGACCCACGACTATCCGATCACCGTGCAGGAGGCACAGGAACTGGGGTTGCCGGTCAGTACCGAGATGCCCCAAGAGGTGTATAACCTGATGAGCCTCTATCCGCAGACCGCCCAGCGTCGGCCGTCGGTGGAGTACATCCCCATCCCCTACCGGTCGCGGGAGGAGGAACGGCGGACGTCGAATCGGTGAAGCGGGGAGCAAGGAAGCGGGGAAGCGAGCGATCGGGGGGAGCGGTGCAGGAAGCGACGTTGTGTTATCTGGTGCGGGGGGAGCCGATCCGGGAGGTGTTGCTGGGCCTCAAGAAGGGCGGTTTCGGCGCGGGCCGGTACGTGGGGATCGGCGGCAAGGTGGAACCGGGGGAGCCGGTCGTCCGCGCCGCCGTCCGGGAACTGTGGGAGGAGACAGGGGTGCGGGCGAGCGAGGCCGACCTGATCCCGATGGCCCACCTCACCTTCCTGTTCCCCTACCGGCCCGATTGGGACCACCTGGTCCACGCCTTCCTCGTCCCTCGGTGGCGGGGCGAACCGCGGGAGAGCGACGAGATGGAGCCGGCCTGGTTCCGGGTGGAGGCGATCCCCTTCGACCGGATGTGGGACGACAGCGCCTACTGGCTCCCCCACGTCCTGGCCGGAAAGCGAGTGCGGGCGGTCTTCACCTTCGGAGAGGATAACGAACACGTCGCTAAGGTCTCTCTGGAGGTGCTCAACGGGGCGCGGTCCTGAAAATTGGAAGGTAAAGGGGGCAAAATCCTGCTGATCGCCGCCGAGTGGCGCACGCGAGCGCTGCTCCTGGCGGAGTTGGAGGAAGCGGGTTACGATGTCGTGGCCCTGCCGGGTGTCCGGTGGGCCCTGGTCGCCCTGGCGGGCGGACGGCTGACGCCCGCGCTGGTGGTGCTGGACGTGACCGGCGATGCAGAAGCCCGCCCCGACCAGGTGCACCGGCTGCTTAGGATGTTGGGCGATACGCCCGTCGTGCTCTTGGTGGGAGCCTACGATGCCCGCACCTTCGCCTCCCTGCGAGACCAGGTGGCCGCCTGGATTTCCCGTCCCCTCTACCTGGCCCGCGTCGTCGACGCCGTCCGCCATCTCTACCCCCTTCCCTGACACACCTTGCACCCTGCAGAAAGGAGCACTGCTATGGATTCCCATCCTTTACACCCCCTCCGCGTCCTCGACCTCTCCCGCCTCCTCCCCGGTCCCTACGCCTCCCGCGTCCTGGCCGACTTCGGGGCGGAGGTCATCAAGATCGAGCGGCCCGGTGAGGGGGATTGGCTTCGGTACGTGCCTCCCCTGGAGGATGGGGAAAGCCTCCTCTTCCGCGCTCTCAACCGGGGGAAGAAGAGCCTCACCCTGAACCTCAAGGCCGAGGAGGGCCGCGCCCTCTTCCTGCGATTGGTCGAGACGGCCGACGTCCTTCTGGAGGGCTTCCGCCCCGGCACGATGGAGCGGCTGGGTCTGGGCTACGAGCAACTCTCCCAGGTCAACCCTCGCCTGATCTACTGCGCTCTCACCGGCTACGGCTCCGAGGGACCCCACCGCAGCCGGCCCGGGCACGACCTGAACTACATCGGTCTGGCGGGGCTGCTGGATCTGACCGGTCCCCGCAACGGTCCTCCGGCCATCCCCGGGACGCCCATCGCCGACATCGCGGGCGCGCTCTGGGCCGTGATCGGCATCCTGCTGGCGCTGGCGGCGCGGGAGCGGACGGGGCGGGGGCAACGGATCGAATCCTCGCTGCTGGGGGCTGCGCTGGCCTCCCTCCCTTTCGCGGTAGCCCGCCAGGCCGGAGGCCAGCCGATGGTCCGAGGGGGCAGCGACCTCACCGGCGGGGTCGTCTGCTACAACGTCTATGAGACCGCCGATGGAGGGTACGTCACCCTGGCCGCGCTGGAGCCGGAGTTCTGGACCGGTTTCTGTCGCGCGGTGGGGCGGGAGGATCTGCTGGGCGAGCAGTTTGCCCCCGCCGTCCCCGGCAATCCGGTCTTCGAGGCACTGCGCGACCTGTTCCGCACCCGCACCCGGGAGGAGTGGGAGGAGTTCTTCGCCGAGGTGGACACCTGTTGCGAGCCGGTCTACACCGTCGCCGAGGCGCTGGAATCGGCACCGGTTCGGGCGTTGGGCATGGTCAGCCAGGCAGGCCTGCTCCCTCCGCTCCGTTCCTCCGGCTGGTCGATCCGGCCGCCGGCCTCCGCCCCGGCCCTGGGCCAGCACACCGACGCGATCCTGGCCGAACTGGGGTACGACGAGGCGACGGTGGCCCAACTGCGGGATCGGGGGGTCGTTTAGGACTTCGCCAACCCTCCCGAGGCCACGAAGTCGGCGAAGGCGGGGATGTCGGGGAAGATCTCCGTGGAGAGGGTGAAGATCACCCAGTTCTCCGTCAGCGGCGAGATGGTGTAGACGGGGACACCGGCCCGGTACGCCTGCCACATCTCGATGGCCGTCCCCATGCTCGCCTCCGGCACGTAGGCCACCAGGCAGTCCGCCGCCGCCGCCAGTTCCGCCATCTCCAGCAACGTCCGCTTCGCCCGCTCCCGGTCGTAGTTCACCCCGTCTGGATGGATCCGGTTGGGGTCCCAGATCTCCACCCCTGGGACGAACCGGTGCAGGATCTGGGCGATCTCCTCCCGGTACGTCTGGGGGACGATGTCGGCCCCGGGCCGCGTTCCCTGCATCACCCCGGCGATGAACACGCGCATGATGCTCCCCTCTCTTCGACAGGACCTACGCAGTTTCACCACAGAGGCACGGAGAGCACAGAGAAATCTCTGGAAAACTTGGGGAAACTCCGTGTCCTCTGCGTCTCTGTGGTGCTTTATTCCACAACTGCGTACCCCCTGTCTTTGAAGGATGGTTCCGATCATACCACGGCCTGGTCCACCGAGCAAAGGGGGGCTGGATACTCGAAGACCGTGCCTGTTCCCCTTACCACTTACCACCCCGTTTCTCTGACCTTCGGGCAGGGGTTCGGACATCGCGTGCGAATCTCCTTCCTGGCTGGCCCAGCACAAGAGCCGGTGCTGGATCGATTGCCCGCCCCGCCCGTTCACGGCGGGGCGGATGGAGTATGTCGGAACTCCTGTCCAAACCCCAGCGTTTCTGAGACGCCGAGGGCGCGGAGAATACCACAAAAACCTCTGCGATCTCTGCGCCCCTGCGGTGAAAATCGCGGTTACCCCCTCTGCTACGAACGCCCGAGCCCGGCAATCGCGTTTGTCCTCCCCATCACCTTGGCTATAATCATACCTGTGGAAGGTAGGTCCCGTTGGTTCCACCGCCTGCTGGCCCGCTTCTACTATGCTTTGGGGGCGGCACACCGGCACTGGGGGCACCGGTGGACGGACCCCCGGGAGTATCGCCGGGCCGTCGCCGATTTCACGCGGGCGATCCGGCTGGACCCCGAGTTCGTGCAGGCCATTTACGACCGAGGGCTTCTGCTGTGGCGGGAACTGGCCGACGGGGAGGGGGCGGTGCGGGACCTTACCCGCGTGATCGAACTGGAGCCGGAACGGGCGGAGGCCTGGTTCAACCGCGCTCTTGCCCGGCAGGTGATGGGGGACGTCGAGGGCGCGCTGGCCGACTTCGAGCGGTATCTGGAGGTGGGGAAGGATCCGATGTGGCGGGAGATCAGCCGGCGCCAGGCTGAGACCCTGCGCGGGATGATGCTCCCCGACGAGGGGTGAGACGAATGGGCGAACCGACGACCACGGCGTATCTGCAAACGGTCGGGCTGCGGTTGCGTCGCCTGACCCGGCTGCGCGTCGCGCTGGCCCCCTTCCACGCGGCGCTCTGGGCCGATGGGGAGGGAGCGGAGGGCAAGCGGCATCTTCTTACCCTCTGGCGGCCGTGTCAGGACTGGATGGACCTCCTTCTGGAGGTTCTTCCGGCCGACCTCCCCCACGCCGTTCGACTGCACCTCCTGCGACGCGAGGTTGAGGGGCACCTTCTGGATGAGATGTACAGCTATGCGGCCCTCGTCGAAGCGACCGATGCCCTGGAGCAAGTCTGCGAGGCTCTCCTGCTCTGGGTGGAGCAGGACCTGAACGGAGTGGTGGAACAGTTGGGTGAGCCACCGGACGAAGGAGACCTCCGATGAGCGAAGTGTTTGAGACCCTGCAGCGCCGTTATCGGGACCTGGTTGCCCGGAGCGAGGCGGGCAATGGCGACGAGGATCTCCTCGAGTCGATCCGCCTCTTCCTGAGCGACGCGCGCAAGGCGGGCGCGATGGTCGTCGACCCGGCGGAGCGGGGTCAACTGCGGGCGTATATGCGGTTCCTGGCCGCGCTGCTGGGCGAAGCGGATCAGGAGATCCCGGAGATCGACCTGCTGCCGCCGGATCGGGAACGATGGCCCGCATCGCCTCCCCCCTCAGCCGGTGGTGCGGCGGTCCCGCCCTGGATGTGGGCCTTGGTCGGTGCAGCCGCCTTGGTCATCCTGGCGGGCCTAGTGGCGGTGGCGGGCTTCTCGGCGGGGGCCATCGCCGTGGGGCCGACCGCCACTCCTCTTCCCCCTTCCCCTACGCCGCGCCCCTCTCCCACGCCCTCTCCGACCCCCTTGCCCACTCCCACGCCTACGCCTCCTCCCACGCCCACGCCGGTCCCGGCTGCCTTCAGCGACCTGACCGTGGCCCTGGGCGTGCTGGGGTCGGGCGAGCCCTTCCTGGTGGGCGACACCTTCGACTGGAACACCAAGGCGGTCTACGCTGTGTTCGACTACGTGGGGATGCGGGACGGGTTGGAGTGGTCGGTGGTGTGGACCCGGAACGGGGAGGAGGTGGCGCAGGAGAGCCACTTCTGGGATGAAGAGAGGGACGGTCAGGCGGGCACCTATTGGGTCGCGTATTTCAACCCGGAGGGGACGGTCCTGCGGGGTGGAGACTACACCGTCTCCCTTTACATTGAGGATGAACTCCAGGCCGAGGCCGCTTTTCGGATCCGATACTACGTACCGCGCGAGTAATCCCCTTGACAGGCCCCGATGGTGTGTTATGATGGAGACGGCACCCAGGCCGGCCGGGCGGTCGCGCCTCGCCTTCGCGGCGGGGTGAGGAAAGTCCGGGCTCCACAGGGCGCGGTGCTGGGTAACACCCAGGCGGGGTAACCCGCGGACAGGGCCACAGAAACAGACCGCCAGCGGGCACCGGCGGCCGGAAGGTCGCCGGTGCTGCGGGCAAGGGTGAAAAGGTGGTGTAAGAGACCACCGGCGCCCGGGGTGACCCGGGCGGCCAGGCAACCCCCACCGGGAGCAAGGCCAAGCAGGGGCGAGCAGGGGTGCAGTTCGCTGCGCCCTCACGGGGCGGCCCGTCCCGTCCGAGCCCCGGGTAGGCCGCTCGAGGCGGCGGGCAACCGCCGTCCCAGATAGATGACCGCCACCCCGGCGGACGCGATCGATCGCGTCCCCACGGGGTACAGAACCCGGCTTACAGGCCGACCTGGGTGCCGAGGATTGAGATCATTTTTCTCAGGTGCTTTCAGTAGCCCCGATCGCCTCGGTGTTCTGCTCCCCCAACCAGTTGTTGCGGGCAGCGTTCCCACGTTCCCAGTTGATCTTGTCCAAGAAGACGATGTGATCGGCTACGAATTCGTGGACGATCTCATCCTTATCGTGGCGGCGGCGCTGGCGATACCGTGCCTGGACCATGATCTTGGAGCCCGTCTGGAGATAAGGGTAGGCTTGCAGTGCCAGGTCGCCATAGGCGACGACTCGCACGTAGGAAGTTTTGTCTTTCCCGTCGTCCACCGCCAGGTAGAGGCGCATGAACGGCAGAAGGGACGGCCCTACCCGTTGGAAGTGAGGAGGATGGGTGATGTTTCCGATGAAGCGGCAGTCGTTGTTCCAAGCCATTTGAACCTCCTTAGGTATGTGATGTAAGCCTTGTTGATCCTTCGGATGGGTTCCCAACCACGTGCAGATGGATCTGCGCATGGCTGACTGGCTGGGAAAAGGCGTAAGATCGCAACGCGAACCGCTCGATGCTCGCGAGAGGTTGCGGGCGTGGGGATCCGTTTCCTGAGAGAATCGGGGGAACCGGCAGGACTTCATGCTACGATGTTAGCTGCTTTGTCAATCCTGCGCCGGATTATACCCTCCTTGCAGGAGAAGTCAAGTCCGCGTACCAGCCACGAGACAGTATCAAGTTAGTAGGTGGCATATGTGCGGCGGTCAGCGTCTAGTGCATCCCTGTGCCTTTTGTTGCCCTCTCGCTGTGGGCGAACGGTACCCGCGGGGGGAATTTGACCCACTAAACTGATACTGTCTCGAAAACGTCTCGATCTGCTGGCGCAATCGTCCACTCGGTGGTATCCTTTGTTTGTTCATAGCGGGTGATCCTTTCTGCCCTTCCGGGCTGGTGGTTTCCTTCACCGTGAACGTACCACACGCCGCCTGTTTTTGCAGGATATACGGACATCGCCGGTCGTCTGCCTGGGATCCCTGTCTCAGGGGGCGTGGTATTTCCCCTTCCGTTTGAACCTACTGGTGCCGTCGGGGGTATATAAGAGGGAGCGTTTACCCGGAGTTGTGCGTTTGTGCGATTTGCGTATAATAGAGGGGCGGGAGTTGGGGAGAATCGACCTGATTGGAGGTAAACTCGCTGGCTCCGAACGAACGGCCTCGTCATAATGCGGAGGTAGGGTACGTTCCTCGAGAAGGAGTCATCGCCGGGCGTGCGGTGGCTCAACCTTCCGAAATTTTCCCCTGGTTGGCGGTTTCAGGTCATATCTTTGAAAGGAGGTGATGCGCGGGGACAGTGGACAGAGCGGCAGGAAGACCAGTTCTAGCGAGCGGAGTACGTTTCGGCAACATCCTTGAAGACAAGGAGGAGAAGCAATGTCCAAGAAGTGGATGCTGGTGATGGCGCTGCTGACGGTGGTCGTGACCGTGCTGGCTGCATGCAAGCCGAGCCCGACCCCGACACCGCCTCCCACGGAGGCACCGACGGAGGCACCCACGGAAGCGCCGACGGAGGCGGCTCCCACCGAAGAAGCGCCGCAGTACGATGTCTATCGGATCGGCATCTTCGAGGAGCCAGTGAGCCTCAACTACTGGAACTACCTTGGCCCAGGCTCCTCGGTGTGGACCAGCTACGTCCTGACCGGCTACGCCGCCTCCCTCTTCGGCCTGGCGGATAAGACCTTCGCCTTCGTGCCGGTGCTGGCGAAGGAGATCCCCGAGCCCTACAAGGAGGGCGATCGCTGGGTCATCGAGGTCGAGATGGTGGACAACGCCGTGTGGAGCGACGGCGAGCCCGTCACGGCCCACGACGTGGTCTTCACCCACAACACCTGTAAGGAACTACAGTTGACCCAGAACTGGCCCAACAACTGCGCGCCGCTCGGGGCGGACGTCACGGCCGAGGCCCTGGACGACTACACGGTGAAGTACACCTTCGACGTGACCCCGAGCCTGGGCATCTGGAACGCGGGCGTCGCCCTGGCCCCGATCCTGCCCGAGCACTTCTGGGGGCCGGTCGTCGAGGAGGCTCGCTCCTACATTGAGGGCGTCGCTGAGCCGGAGGCGGAGCGGCCGGAGGACTGCGAGGCCGAAGATCTGAGCGACGAGGAGAAGGCGGCCTGTGAGGCGTGGGCGGCCTACGACGAGGCCTACGAGAACGCCCGCAAGACCCTCTACGAGGCCGATCCGACTGGCTCGCCCGTCTTCGGTGGCTTCATCACCGACAAGTGGGAGCCGGGCGCCTTCGTCCAGCGGAGCCAGAACCCCAACTACTACTTCAAGGGCGCGGAGATCATCGAGTACTCCGATGGCACCTGGGTCCGGAAGATGCCCGACGGCACGACCCTCCAGCTCTACGGCGAGGCCACCGGCGACGTGACGCTGGACTACGTCTCGGGCCCCTACGCGCCCAACGTGATCCTCTCCATCTACGGCTCGCAGGACTCGGCGTTCCTGGCCCTGGCCAACGGCGAGGTGGACTACGTCCTCAACCCGCTGGGCCTGTCCCGCGGCCTGCGCGAGAAGGCGATGCAGGGTGAGGGCATCGTGGCCTACGATAACCCCGACTACGGTATGTTCTACCTGGCCTTCAACATGCGCAAGGAGCCCATGTCCTACTACGAGTTCCGCCAGGTCTTCGACATCATCATCGACAAGGAGTTCGTCATCAACGAGGTCCTGCAGGGTGTGGTCTACCCGATGTACTCCACGATGCCGCCCGGCAACGGGTTCTGGTACAACCCGGCCATCGAGGAGAACCACCCGTACAAGGGCCTCACCCGGGAGGAGCGGGTCAACCTGGCGGTCCAGGTGCTGAAGGACGCCGGCTGGACCTGGGAGAAGGAGCCGCAGTGGGATCCGGACGCCGAGGACGTCATCCCCGGCGAGGGCTTGAAGATGCCCAACGGCGAGCCGATGCCGGAGGTCACCATCCTCGGTCCTGGCCCAGCCTACGATCCCATCCGCGCTACCTTCAACCAGTGGATCAGCGAGTGGGCCCGCGAGCTCGGCATGCCGGTGCGCTCTGAGTTGACCGGCTTCAACAACATCCTCGGCCCGGTCTTCGTCAACGCCGACTTCGATATGTACATCCTGGGTTGGAGCCTGGGCAACCCCGCCTTCCCCGACTACTATGAGGCGTTCTGGGCCTCCTGGAACGACACCGCCACCTCCGGCAACTTCAACACGCCCGGCTTCAACAACCCGGACTACGATGCGCTGGTCAACAGGTTTATGAGCACCACCAGCATCGAGGAAGCGCGCGACTTGTGCTTCCAGATGCAGGAGATGCTCGCCGACCAGCGGCCCTACATCCCGCTGTTCTACAAGCGGGTCACCGACCTCGCCCGCGACAACATCGAGTTCCCGTACACCGAGGTCCTGGGCGGGATCGAGGCCGCGGCCGGCTTCCAGACGGACGCCAAGCCGCACTTCCGCTAAACCGGGAGCGGCCGGGCGACCGGATGGGAACCAGGGGAGCGGGTGGGGGGTTCCCTACCCGCTCCCTTTCCCAATAGCGGTCTTGCCACGGAGGACACGAGGGGCACGAAGGGATCCTTGGTGCTCGTGGTGTGTTTCGTGGCTCACTTCAATCATCGGTCGGATCGACCCAGAGGAGCAGAAGAATGTGGAAATTCCTTGGTAAACGCCTGCTGCAGATGTTGATCACCCTCCTGCTCTTTCAAACGGCCACCTACTTTCTGCTCGACGCCCAGCCTGGTGACATCGCCGATCTGCTGGCGTTGAACCCCGACATCCCCCCTGCTGAGCGGGATCGCCTGCGGGCGCAACTGGGGCTGGACCGGCCCCCGGTGGAGCGGTTCGTCAATTACATCTTCAACTTCTACCGGGGGAACCTGGGGGTCTCGTTCCAAGAGTATCCGCGACCCGTGATCGATATCATCAAAGAGCGCTTGCCGCGCACGGTGGTCCTCTTCCTCACAGCCTCCCTTGTCTCATTCTGGGCAGGGTTCGTGACCGGGAAGATCCTGGCATGGAAACGAGGAGGATGGATCGAGTACACGGCCACCATCACAGGGGTCACACTATATACCGTCTTCACTCCCTGGTTTGCCCTGATGATGATCTGGCTCTTCGCTGTTACCCTGAACTGGCTCCCCGCAGGGAAGTTTCTCGATCCCCTGAAATGGCTGGATGCCCCCATCTCGGCCAATGAGGTCTTCACCCGGATGATCACCAGCGCGTTCGTCGGGCTGGTGGTGATGTTCCTGGGCTTCTGGCTCTCCAATCGGATGCCGCGGCGGAGCCGGCCGGCTGTTCGCCTGCTCAGTTTTCTGGTGCCCCTGGGAGGGATCCTTCTCTACTGGCGGCTGAACGGCCTGGGTTTCTACGCGTGGGACATCCTCCGCCACCTTATCCTCCCCGTGCTGACGGTCACCCTCATCGCCTATGGCGGGACGATGTTGCTGACCCGGACCAGCATGCTGGAGACCTTGCGGGAGGATTACATCCTGACGGCACGGGCCAAGGGACTGCCGGAGAAGGATATCCGGGATAAGCACGCCGCGCGGAACGCCCTGCTGCCCGTTTGGACCAGCCTGGTCTTCAGCATCGGTGGTTCTGTCAGCGGCGGCATCATCACGGAGACCATCTTCTCCTGGCCGGGCATCGGACTCACGCTCCTTAACGCCTCGCTGGTGGCCGACATCCCGCTGGCTATGGGGGCGCTGACGATGATCGGCGTGCTGACCCTGGTCAGCCACCTGGTGGCGGACATCGGTTACGTCTTCCTTGATCCGAGGATCCGGTACTAATACAGGAGCGGAGAATGTCTGAAGGGACGGTCGCGACACAACATACCTATGTACCGCTGTGGCGGGTACGGCTCAACCTGTTCCTGCGTTCGCTGCGCACCAACTGGGCGCTCTTCGCCGAAAACCCCATCGGCCTGATCGGACTGGGGATCATCATCTTCTTCGGCCTCTTCGCCCTGGCTCACCCCATTCTGATGAACACTGTCTGGCCCTCGAAGATCTACGACCCGGTCTCCGGCTACGATATGGAGGTCGCTTTCCACCCTGCCCCGCCCTCGCCGCGACATCTGCTGGGTACGGATCCCCTGGGGCGGGACGTGCTTAGCCAGTTGATGTACAGCACCCGCTACGAGTTCGCGCTAGGGATCCTCTCTGCGGTGGTCACGGTGGTCATCGCCACCACCATCGGAGCCGTGTCGGCCTATTATGGGGGCATCATAGACACCCTCTTTATGCGCCTGGCCGACCTGGTGATCATGGTGCCCTTCCTCCCCATCCTCATCGTCCTCAGCGCCCTCACCGAGGTCGGAATGATCGAACTGGCCCTGGTCATCGGGATCCTCTCCGGCTTCGGCGGGACGACCATCGTCATCAAGTCCCAGGCGCTGGCTATCAAGGTGAAGCCCTTCATCGAAGCGGCCCGCGTCTCCGGCGGTGGCGACTTCCACATCATCTTCCGCCACCTGATCCCCAACCTCCTGCCCATCTCTCTCCTCTACATGATGTTTGTCGTCACCGGCGCGATCTTCTCCGAGGCCGTCCTCTCTTTCTTCGGGCTGACCACCATCCAGATGAGTTGGGGCATCATGATCAACACGACCCAGTTGTTCGGGTACTTGCTGCGGTTCGACACCTGGTGGCTGCTGATCCCGGCCAGCCTGGCGATCACGACCCTCTGCGCCGCTTTCTACCTGGTGGGACGGGCGCTGGATGAGGTGGTGAATCCCCGGCTGCGTCGGCGGTAGGTTTCCAAACCCGGAACGGATAGGATACCGATGCGAGACAAGGTCCTTGAAGTCAAGAATCTGACGATGCACTACACGACCCGTAAGGGGCCGGTCTACGCCGTGGATGACGTGAGTTTCTACGTCGGGCGCGGCGAGTCGGTGGGACTGGTGGGGGAATCCGGCTGCGGGAAGACCTCGATCGCCATCTCCCTGCTTAAACTGCTGCCGGACAACGCGGAGATCCTGAGCGGACAGATCCTCCTCGACGGCGTCGATCTGGTCCCGCTCTCCGAGGACGAGATGCGCCGTTTCCGCTGGCGGCGGATCTCTATGGTCTTCCAGGCAGCGATGAACGCCCTCAACCCGGTCTACACCGTTGAAGAGCAGATCATCGAGGCGATGCAGCAGCATATGCCCCACCTGAGTGATGAGGAGATGCACGCACGGGTGGACCAGTTGTTCGAACTGGTGGGGTTGGACCCGGCGTTCAAGAACCAGTATCCTCACCAGTACAGCGGCGGGATGCGCCAGCGGGCTGTGATCGCGATGGCCCTATCCTGCGAGCCGGACCTGATCATCGCCGATGAGCCGACGACGGCGCTGGACGTGATCGTGCAGGACCAGTTGCTCAAGCGGATCCGAGAGATTCAGGAGCAACTGAACATGGCGATGATCTATATCTCCCACGACATCGCCGTCATCGCCGAGGTCAGCGACCGGGTGGGGGTGATGTACGCCGGGCACCTGGTGGAGATGGCCTCCACCGAGGCGATCTTCCACCACCCTGTTCACCCCTACACGATGGGACTGATGTCCGCCTTCCCCAGCATCGTCGGGCCGAAGCGGGAACTGACGACGTTGCCGGGGGAGCCACCAGACCTGCTGAACCCCCCGCCGGGGTGCCGGTTCCACCCCCGCTGTCACTACGCCACCAGCATCTGCCGGGAGAAGACGCCGGAGTTCGTCGAGTATGAGGAGGACCACTACGTCGCCTGCTGGCATCCGGGAGGAGAAGGGTAACGATGCGCGATGAGATCCTGGTTGACATCCAACATCTGAGCAAACTGTACCCGGTGGAGACGGGATTCTTCACCCGGACCAATCTCTTCGTCCACGCGGTGAGCGATCTGAACTTGCAGATCTACCGGGGGGAAAGCGTAGGGCTGGTCGGCGAGTCCGGTTGCGGCAAGACCACCACCGGCAAACTGCTGGTCCGGCTGATCGACCCCACCGAGGGGAAGATCGCGTTCCACGCCGAGGATGGAGTGGTGGATGTGGCCACTCTGCGTGGGAAGGCGCTGAAACGGTTCCGGCGTAACGTGCAGATGATCTTCCAGGACCCCTACGAGTCCCTTAACCCGCGTATGACTATCTACGACACCGTCGCCGAGCCACTGGACGTGCAGGGGATCGGTACGTTGCCGGAGCGGGAAGAGCGGGTGGCGGAGTTGCTGGAGACCGTCGGGCTGACCCCCGCCTCCAGTTTTATGTTCCGCTATCCACACGAGTTATCGGGCGGGCAGCGGCAGCGGGTCGCCATCGCCCGCGCCCTGGTCGTGGAGCCCACTTTCGTCGTCGCCGACGAGCCCACATCGATGCTGGATGTCTCGGTGCGCACGGGCGTGATGCAGCTGATGCAGGAACTGGCGGACAAACTGGGGGTTACCTATCTCTACATCACCCACGACCTGGCCGTCGCCCGCTATATGTGCCAGCGGATCGCGGTGATGTATCTGGGCAAGATGGTGGAGTTGGCGGAGACCGAGGAGCTGCTGCACCATCCCCAGCACCCCTACACGCGGGCTCTCCTCTCCGCCGTCCCGGTGCCGGACCCGACCTACAAGCGGAAGCCGATGGAGATCAAGGGCGGCATCAGCAAGCCGATCAACCCGCCGCCTCGCTGTCGGTTCTACGAGCGGTGCCCCATCGCCGACGACTTCTGTCGGGACAACGACCACCCTCCGCTGGAGGACAAAGGGGGCAACCACTTCGTGGCCTGTTACAAGGTGTGAGTGTCACTGGCAGGACGATCGACGGTCGATCTTTTCGAGAGATCGATCCCGCCTCCGCGCCCGGCAGACGTGTCGGGCGTGGATTGTGTCTGGTCGCTTGGGAGAGGGGGGGATGGCCCGGTTTGTGCTGAGGCGACTGGTGCGGGGGGCGGTGGCCCTCTTGCTCTTTCAGACCCTCATCTTCGCCCTCGTCCAGGCCCTTCCCTACGACTTCAGCGCTTTCTTCATCGTCTCGCCCAGCCTGCGGGCATTCATCCGCGAGGAACTGGGGCTCGACCGTCCCCTCTGGGAGCAGTATGCCCGCTGGATGTGGGGATTTGTCCGCCTCGACCTGGGCCGCTCTTTTCTCTACTGGCCTGCGCCCGTCTCACGGGTCATCCTCAGTCGGCTGCCCCGCACGCTCCTCCTCTTCCTCCCCGCCGCAGTCCTGGCCTACCTGTTCGGCATCTGGCTGGGTAAGGAGATCGCCTGGCGTCGGGGGGGGATGCTGGAGGTAGGAGCCAGTCTCTTCAGTGTCGCCGCCTACACCTCCTTCGCCCCATGGCTGGGTTTCGTCCTGCTCAACGTTTTCGGGTGGTACTTGAGGTGGCTTCCCTACCAGCGGTTGGTGAACCCCAACGTCTGGTTCAACGCGCCGGTGACAGTGGACAGGGTGCTGATCGGGCTGTTGGGGACCGGAGGAGGGCTCTTCGCAGGAGGGTTGGGGCTGTGGTGGGCGACACGCCGGATCACCGACCCGCTTCTCCGCCGGGCGGCGCGGATCGGCGGGCTGACCGCGCTTGGGGTGGCTGCCTGGATGGGATGGAACGCCTCTGGGATCGGGCCCCTGGCAGCGGATGTCCTGGCCCACCTCGTCTTGCCGCTGGGCACGGTTTTTCTTCTCTCCTTTGGAGAGACGATGATGACGATGCGGGCGGCGATGTTGGATTCGCTGCGGGAGGATTATGTGCTCACCGCCCGGGCGAAAGGGCTGCCCGGTCGGGTGATCCGCGACCGCCACGTGGCCCGCAATGCCATCCTACCCGTCCTCGCCCGCCTGGCCCTCAGCCTTCCCTTCGTGCTGGTGGGCAGCCTCGTCGTCGAGCGGGTCTTCATGTGGCACGCGATGGGCCAGGCGTTGTTCGACGCCATCGAGTTCCAGGATATCCCGGTGATCCTGGGCATCCTCTCCGTGGTCGGTGTCCTGGTCCTTCTGGCCCACATTGTCCTGGACGTCCTGTACGCCTGGCTCGACCCGCGGGTGCGGTATCCCAGGGGGGAGTGATGGCCGCGATGGTCGGCGTGCGACGGGCGTGGAAGCAGCGGATGGCGGCCTGGCAACGGCGCTGGGGGACAGAGGTCGGCCTCTTCCTGCGCCAGCCGCTGGCTCTGATCGGCCTGGCACTCATCGGTGTGTTCGGCCTGATGGCGCTGGCACACCCCGTCCTGATGGCCACCGTCTGGAACCGGGCCCGCTTCGACCCCATCGTGGGGTACGACGCCTCCCAGACGCCACATCCTCATCCTCCAACCCCCCAGCACCTCCTGGGCACCGACGGTTTCGGACGGGACGTGCTCAGCCAGTTGCTGGTCGGAACGCGGGTTTCCTTCGGTGTGGGGTTGATCGCCGCTGCGGTGGCCGTCCTCCTCTCTGTGCTCCTCGGTGGGACGGCGGGCTACTTCGGTGGGTGGGCCGACGCCGCGCTGATGGGCGTCGCCGACGTGTTCGTGCTGATGCCGCCGCCGGTGGTCCTCCTGATCTTCGGGCTGCTCCTGCGCCTGAACTGGCCGATGGTCGCCCTCAGTTACGGCGTGCTCAGCGGGTTGGGCGCCCAGGCCGTCGTCGTCAAATCCCATACGCTGGTCCTACGGAACCGATCTTTTATCGAAGCCGCCCGTCTCGCTGGCGGTGGACATTTCCACATCCTGCGCAAGCACATCCTCCCCGGCCTGATGCCCCTCCTGGCGGCCCACGCTGTGTTCACCGTAGTGGGCGCGGTGCTCACCGAGTCGCTCCTCTCCTTCTTCAGCCGCACCACCTACTACCTCAGTTGGGGGTCGATGATCTGGATGGGGCAGCAGTCCTTCCGCTGGTTCACCCTGGAGGGCCAATGGCACGTCATCCTCCCCCCGGCCTTTGCCCTCATGGGCTTCTGTAGCGCCTTCTACCTGGTCGGGCGGGCCCTCGATGAGGTGTTCAACCCGCGCCTGCGGAGGGTCTGATGCGGACCTGCGATGAACCGCGCTGCTCGGGAACGGCTGCAGCGCGAACTGGGGTTGGATCGTTCCCTCTGGAAGCGGTACATCACCCGGCTGGGGCGAGTGCTGCGCGAGGGGCTGGGGACCTCTTCGCCGCCACGTTCCACCTGATCGCTATCGGCCTGCAACGGATGGCCAACCCTCGATTGCGGGAGGAGCAATGGATCACACAGTGACGAAATGGCTCAACTGGCGGACCGCGTTGATCGTGGCCCTTTTCCCATTAGTGCTCGCCGGGCTGTTCGCTCTGGTCGCCGAAATACAGCGGCTTGGGCGGTATGATCCGGCCTATTTCACCGAGGAGTACCGCCAGCGGTACGACACCCCCGGCTCCGTGGCACGGGCGCTGGGAGACGCGCTGCGGACCGGGGATGAGATGCTTCTGGCCGAACTCCAGGGGCTCCGAAAGCCGATCCCCCTCCACACGGGGCCGGAGATGATCTTCGTCATGCTCTTGGAGAGCGACGACCGGTACTATACCTACCTGTATTTCGATATGGATACGTACCGCCGGTATGCTTACGTTACAGGACTTACGCAGTTGAACGGCTAGCACGTTGACAATATGAAACGGGGCGCCCCCGAGGTAAAATTAGGGTATCTAAAACCATCCCCTCGGGAGGTGTTTCCACCATGGCGTCCCGACTCTAT
>DUEL01000067.1 GCA_011192125.1 Thermoflexia bacterium | reverse complement strand
CGCCGAGAAACAAGCCCCCGGTCCGTTCCAGCCATCACCGGAACGGGACAACTCGCCCCGTCATCACGAGGCACATACACCCCAGAAGAGCCACGTTCAAGAAGAGCAGAAGAGAGAGGACAAACCGCTGCCACGGCGCAAGGTCCAGCAACAACCCCGCCAGCCCCCTCGGTCCTCTTACCTCTTCCTCCTCCCAGGCTCCCTCCCGCAGATCGTCCAACATATTCCCCTCCGCAACCGGGTGAGTGCACGCAATCCGCCCTTTAGCCTACCATATCTCTTTTGTCAATGCAAGTTTTCCTTAAATTCACCCCTTTTCACCACTCCGCACCGGCTGCGTTCCTGCGATTTTCCCCCAGAGACCTCTCACGAGCGACATAGGACAAACGTCAGTAGCGGAAAAGTGGAGGATGTGCTATACTAGTGTATCAGGCTGCTCAGGAGAAAAGCCGATGAAACTGCGCGACGTTTTGGAAATTATCGAGGGGAAACTTATCACTAAGAACGCGGACCTCGATATGGAGGTCCAAATGGGATGCGGGGCCGACCTGATGAGCGACGTCCTCGCCTTCACCCACGAAGGCACCCTGCTCATGTCGGGCCTGACCAATCCCCAGGTCGTCCGCACCGCAGAGATGGCGGGGATCAAGGCCATCGTCTTCGTCCGAGGAAAGGTCCCGCCGCCCGAGACCATCGCCCTGGCCGAGGAGAAGGGGATCCCCTTGCTTGCCTCCAAATACACGATGTTCGAGACCTGCGGGAGGCTCTACCAGGCAGGGCTTCCCAGTTGCGGGCTATTTGAGACCAGCCTCCGGCGATGGCGGGAATTCTTTGAGAAACAGGAGCAGTCCGCCTAGGTGAGCTCTCCTCAATCCATACGCAACGTCCAAGAAAAAGAGGTCACCAAACTCCAGGAACTGGCCTATGAACTCAAGATCGCCCAGGCCATGACCACGGACGTGATCACCGTCTCCCCAGAGACCACGATGGCCGAGTTCCGCGAGATCCTCCGAGCCAACCGCATCTCCGGTACCCCCGTGGTCGAAGGCGGCAAGATGATCGGCATCATCAGCATCGAGGACCTGATCAAGGCCTTGGCCTCAGGGGAACTGGAGGCGAAGGTTGGCGAGAAGATGACCCCCAACCCCGAGACGCTCTACGCGGACGAGCCGCTGATCCACGCCGTCAGCAAGTTCGAGCGGTTGGGATACGGCCGATTCCCGGTGATCGACCGCGACGGGAACCTGGTCGGCATCATCGTCCAGGGGGATATCGTCCGCGCTCTCCTGCGCCAGTTGGAGATCGAATACCACGAGGAGGAGATCCACCGGTACCGTGCCAGTCATATCTTTGAAGACATCCTGGCCGACCAGGTTACCTTGATGTTCCGGTACTACATCGAAGGAGGAAACTTCACTAAGGCTGGCGATGCGTCCAGTCAATTAAAGAGGACGTTGACCCGGCTCGGGATTGACCCGCGGATCGTCCGTCGGGTGGCGATCGCCTCCTACGAGGCCGAGATGAACATCGTCATCTACGCCGAGGAGGGAGAGATCACCGCCGAGGTCCGGCCGGAGCAGATCCGCATCGTCGCCGCCGACAAGGGGCCGGGCATCCCAGACATCGAGAAAGCGATGGAGCCAGGCTTCTCCACCGCTCCAGAGTGGGTGCGCGAACTGGGGTTCGGCGCCGGGATGGGGCTGCCGAACATCCAGAACTGCGCCGACGAGATGAAACTGGAATCCACTGTCGGCGTGGGCACGCGACTGGAGATCTTGATCTACTCACAACCTGCCAATCCGTAAGCCAATCTTAGCAAGGAGGTTGTTGCATGCGCCTGCGGATCCTACCCAAGGAAGAGGTCCCACGAATGGTCCAGGCCTTAATGGAGGACTATCGCGTCGTGGGACCCAAGGCGAAGGGGCCGAAGTTCGTCTTCGAGCCCATCGTGGACCCCGCCGAGATGCGGCTGGACTACAACATCACGATCCTTCCACCCAAGGTGGCCCTCCAGCCTCCTCAGGAGCGCGTCGCTAAGATCGACCTGGAAGGAGAGGTTCCACAGACAGATCCTCTCATCGAGGCGGAGCCGACGGTGATCTTCGGGGCTCACACCTGCGACATCCACGCACTTCGCCTGCTGGACCGAGCCTTCGCCGCCGACTATCCGGACAACCACTACTTGAAACGCCGCCAGGAGACCCTGATCATCAGCCTGGAGTGCCTGGAGCCGTGTGACGAGCACTCCTTCTGCAAGGATATGGGCACGCTGACGGCGGATGAGGGATACGATCTGCACCTCACCGACATCGGCGATGCCTACACGGTCCACATCGGAACGGAAGCAGGGGAAGCACTGCTCGAAAGGTGCGCCAACACCCGCGCGGCCACCGACGACGACGTCCGTCGCCTCAACGAGGTGCTCAGCGCCAAGTGGCCCCGCTTCACCCACCGACTGAACTTCGACGCGGCGGAACTCCCCGCCCTTCTCGCCACTGCCTACGAACACCCCATCTGGGCCGAACTCGGTGAGCGATGCCTCTCCTGCGGCTCCTGCACCAACGTCTGCCCCACCTGCTACTGCTTCAATATGCTGGACACCGTCTCCCTGACCCTGAAAGAGGCCCTTCGCATCCGGCGGTGGGACTCCTGCCAACTGGATGAGTTCGCCCGCGTGGCGGGTGGGGAGAACTTTCGCGAGGCGCGGGCCGCCCGCCAGCGCCACCGCTTCTTCCGCAAGGGGAAGTGGCTCCGCGAGCGGTTCGACACCACCGGGTGTGTCGGTTGCGGCCGGTGCATCCGCGCCTGCCTGGTGAACATCAACATCGTCGAAGTGTTCAACACCATCCACGGCTCGGCTTAGGAGGGAGGAAGGGAAGATGACCCAATCATCGATCTATGCTCCGGAATTTGCCCGCCTGGTGGACGTCCGCCCGCTGACGGAACTGGAGAAACTGTTCACCATCGAACTGCCCGACGGCCGTAGCCTGGGCCACGATCCGGGCCAGTTCGTCATGGTATCTATCCCCGGCGTCGGCGAGGCTCCCATCTCCATCACCTCCTCCCCCAGCCGGTCCAACGGCACCTTCGAGCTCTGCGTCCGCCGGGTGGGAGATGTGACCAACGCGCTGCACCGGATGAAGCCAGGGGATTACGTGGGGATCCGCGGTCCCTTCGGTCACGGCTTCCCCATCGAGCAAATGCGCGGCAAGGACCTCCTCTTTGCCCCCGGCGGGCTGGGGCTGGCGCCGCTCCGCTCCCTCATCAACCAGGTCCTTGACGAGCGAGGCTCCTTCGGCCGCGTCATCATCCTCTACGGCGCGAAGCGACCGGCGGAACTCCTCTTCAGGGACGAACTGGAGGAGTGGGCCGCCCGCGACGACGTCGAGTTCCACGTCACGGTGGACCGGGGGGACGAGTCCTGGGACGGCCACATTGGCGTGATCACCACCCTCTTTCCCCTGATCACCGTCGATCCCCGCAACACCGTCGCCGTCACCTGCGGGCCGCCGATCATGTACCGCTTCGTCATCATGGAGATGCTGGGCAAAGGCATCCCGGAAACCCAGATCTACCTCTCCCTGGAACGACGGATGAAGTGCGGCGTGGGGAAGTGTGGCCACTGCCAGATCAACGATCTCTACTGCTGCAAGGAGGGCCCGGTATTCACCTACGCCCAGATTAAGAACGTGCCGGAGGCGCTATGATGGCTGGGAAGAATGGGAAAGTGAAAGTAGCGTTTTTCGACTTCGCCTGCTGCGAGGGGTGCCAGTTGACGGTCATCGACTCCCTACAGACCCACCTCGACCTCCTAGAGGCGGTGGAGATCGTCAACTTCCGCGAGGCCAGTTCGGAGCAACGGCAGGATTACCAGATCGCCTTCATCGAGGGCTCCATCACCCGCAAGCAGGACGAAGAGCGACTCCGCCGCATCCGTGAACAGGCCGACATCCTCGTCGCTCTGGGTGCCTGCGCCCACACCGCTGGCATCAACGCCCTCAAGAACCTAAAGCCGCTGGACGAGGTCCGGCGCTACGTCTACGGCGAACATGCCGACTGGTACGACACCTACCCTGCCCGGCCAGTCAGCGCCGTCGTCCAGGTGGACGCCTTCATCCCCGGTTGCCCCATCGACCGGGAGGAGTTCGTCGAAGTGGTCAAAGCACTCCTGGTGGGCAAGAAGCCGCCCATCCCGGATTACCCCGTCTGCGTGGAGTGCAAACTGAAGGGGAACGTCTGCGTCTTCCACGTCGGCAAGGTATGCATGGGACCCGTGACGCGGGCGGGTTGCGGTGCGATCTGCCCCACCTACGGCGACGGATGCGAGGGCTGCCGGGGCATCATCCCCAATCCCAACGAGAACGCGATGGAAGAGGTGTTGGACGAGGCCGGGCTGACCTTGGATGAGATCATGGACCGGTTCACGATGTTCAACGCCTACCGGGAACTGGAGGCGGAAGAATGAGTGGGAAGAAAATCGAAGTTCACCACGTCACACGGGTCGAGGGCCACGGCAACATCGTCGTGGACATCAAGAACGGCGAGATCAAAGAGTGCCGCTTCGAGGTGGTCGAAGCGCCTCGCTTCTTCGAGGCCTTCGTGCGCGGCCGTCCCTATTACGAACTGAGCCACATCACCTCCCGTATCTGCGGCATCTGCGCCGTCGGCCACGCCACCACGAGCCTGCGGGCCACGGAGAAGGCCTTCTCCGTCGAACTCTCCGAGCAGGCCTGGCTCCTCCGCAAACTCAACTTCCACGGCGAGATGATCGACAGCCACGTCCTGCACACCTACTACCTGGTCGCTCCCGACTTCTTCGGCGTCCACTCCGTGATCCCGCTGGTGGAGACCCACCGGGAGGTGGTGGAACGCGCGCTGCGGATCAAGAAACTCTCCGGCGACCTCTGCGCGATGATCGGCGGGCGGCACACCCACCCCATCGCGCTGACCGTCGGCGGCTTCACCCACACTCCCACCGAACGGGAACTGCGGGAGATCCAGGAGCGGTTGATCGCCGCCCGTGCCGATATGGACGTCACCGTCGATCTCTTCGCCACCCTCCCCTGGCCCGAGTTCGAACGGGAGACGGAGTACGTCAGCCTCCACAAGGACGACGAATACGCCTTTATCGACGGCACGATCGTCACCTCCGACGGCTTCTCCTACCCCATCGAGGATTACAAGAAGGTCACCAACGAGCACTGCGTCCCCTTCTCCACCGCCAAGTGGACCAAGCACAATCGGGACTCCTACATGGTCGGCGCGCTGGCCCGGCTGAACAACAACTTCGACCAGCTCCATCCCCGCGCCAAGGAGGCGGCGAAGAAACTCGGGCTGAAACCTCTGGTGACCAACCCCTTCCTCAACACCGCTGCCCAGGTCGTGGAGATGGTCCACTGCGTGGAGGATTCCATCCGGATCATCGACGAACTGCTCACCCGAGGGATCAAGCCGGAGGAGCCGCCCGTGGTCGAGGTGAAGGCCGGTGAGGGCGTCGGTGCGTGCGAGGTGCCCCGCGGCGTCCTCTTCCACCACTACGTCTACGACGAAGAGGGTCGCTGCACCGAGGCCAACTGCATCATCCCCACCAACCAGAACATGGCCAACCTGAACGCCGACATGCAGGCCCTGGTGCCGCAGATCCTAGACCGGCCGCAGGAGGAGATCCGACACTTGCTGGAGATGCTGGTGCGGGCTTACGACCCCTGCATCTCCTGCTCGACCCACTTCCTGACGGTGGAGTTCGTGTGATGATATCAGAACCGCAGAGGACGCAGAGAGCGGAGTTATCCTCTGCGTCCTTTGCGGTCTCCGCGACTAGCAGTCGAACGATGCGTGTGGCTGTGATCGGTTTGGGGAATCCCCTCCGAGGCGACGATGGGATCGGCCCCCGCGTGGTGGCAGAACTACACCGGCGGGAGCTCCCAGAGGGGGTAGAAGCCATCGACGGCGGGACGGGTGGGCTGGATCTGTTGCGGTTGATGGAAGGATGGGACAGGGTGATCGTGGTGGACGCCGCCGAGATCGGACGGGAGCCCGGCGCGTTCGCCCGCTTCACCCCGGAGGAGGTCCGGCTGCGTCTTCACGAAGGCGACCTCTCCCTCCACAACGCCGGCCTGCCCGAAGCGCTGGCCCTGGCATCAGCGCTGAACCACCCCCTCCCTCCTATCACCCTCTTCGGCGTGCAGCCAAAGCGGATCGGCTGGGAGGCGGGATTGAGCCCCGTCGTCGAGAGGACCATCCCCGCACTCGTGGAGGCCATCTTAGACGAAGTCTCTGAAGCCGCAAAGAGCGCGAAGGGATGACCTGACTTCGGGTCCTTCACGCCCTTTGCGCTTCCAAAATCAAAAACGAGGTAGGAGAGGACCATGGCAAAGATCCTGATCATTGAGGACGACCCGGATATGGTGACGGCGCTCCGCTTACCGCTGGAGGCGGAGGGGTACGAGGTGTATGTCGCCACGTCCGGACAGGAGGGGCTGGAGAAGGTCAAGGAGATCGAGCCCGACCTGATTATCCTGGACGTGATGATGGAGACCACCACCGCCGGCTTCCAGGTCTCCCTCCAACTGCGCAGCCCCGATCCCAACTCGGAGTACGCCCCCTACCGGGACATCCCCATCCTCATCCTCACCGCCATCCACACTACGACCTCCCTCCGTTTCGGACCGGACGAGGCCTATCTGCCGGTAGATGACTTTGTGGACAAGCCGGTGGACCCCGAGGTCCTTCTCCAGAAGGTCCGCACTCTCCTGGAGCGGGCGAAGTCCTGAGAAAGACCACAGAGCGACTCGCTTTTACCCTCCTTGCGGGGACAGATGGACCTTGGCTTCGCACTAAACCGCCTGGCCGTTGCAACGGCCAAGGCCCTTTCGGCGGATGTGGTGGCGGTCCTCTTGCCGAATAAGGCGGAGGACCGCCTCACCGTCGTCGCAGCCTATGGCATCGACGTCGAAGAGGCGGAGAAACTCCTCGCAACCCTCCCGCCACCGATCGACGACGCCCACCCCCCTCCCCTTCCCGGCTACGCGTCCGGCGTGTGCGTCCGCCTGCGCAGCGGCGAACTACCCTTCGGACTCCTCTGCGCCTACAGCCGCCACCCTCGCCAGTTCACCCCTGACCACGTAGAGGTGTTGCGGGCCCTGGCCGACCTGGGGACGGCCCTCCTCCAGGCCTTTGAAGAGACGTCCACCCTGACACAGATCGACGCAGCCAAGTCCCGGTTCATCCACATCGCCACCCACGAACTCCGGTCCCCCATCACCACCGCTCAATCCCTGGTACGCACTGTACTCAAAGGATACGCGGGTTCCCTCAGCAAACAACAAGAGGAGATCATCTCCCGCATCGCCCGCCGTCTCGACTTCTTGGAGACCCTGGTCAACGACCTCCTCGACTTTGCCGCCAGCAAAGCGCCGGAATTGGAGGAAGCGGCCAGCCCCGTAACTCTCAACGCATCGGTGGGGCGGGCAGCGCTCCTCCTCCAACCCCAAGCCGAGGAGAAAGGAGTCAACCTGATCGTACACCCCTGCCGCGAGGAACTAGCCGTCTGGGCAACGGAGGACAGTCTGGATCGCATCTTCACCAACCTGATCAGTAACGCGGTCAAATATACCCCCACCGGAGGCGAGGTGACCGTTTCGCTGGGACGGGCTGGCGAGCAGGGGTGGGTAAAGGTAACCGACACGGGCATCGGAATCCCCGAGGAGGCACTACCTCATCTCTTCGAAGAGTTCTACCGCGCCCCCAACGCCCGCCAGTTCGCCGTCGGCACCGGTCTGGGATTGGTCATTGTCAAGGAACTGGTCGAGCGGTACGGGGGAAGGATCGAGGTAGAAAGCCAGGAGGGAAAAGGGACCACCTTTACAGTGACCTTCCCTCTCTGGCACCCTGAGGACTGACCCCCTCACTCTCCCCCCACTGGGCCGGGTTCGATTTGGCATAATTGACCAAAGGAATATAATACTTGGCTGCCCAAACCGTGCGCAGCACCGCTTTCACCACCATCGGTCGCGCACCGACCTCTAGGAAAGGAGGAAACGTGCAGATCAACGAACCGCTGACCCAACAGATCCGCGAGCACGCCCACAGGTTGCTGGACGGTGGTGAGGTGGAATGTGTCATCGGCTATGAGATCGGTCCCCGCGGAAGAGCCCGCCCCGCCTTCGTCTACGGACCCACCGAAGTCGACCGGCTGATCTGGGGAGCCGACTGCGTCCACAACCTCACCACCTACCTGCACGACAAGAAAAAGCCCCGCAAGCGGGGAGAGGAACCGCCACGCGTCGCCGTCGTCGTCAAGCCGTGCGACAGCCGCACCCTCAACATCCTGCTCGCCGAACGGCAGATCGCACGGGAACGGGTCGTCGCCATTGGCGTCGCATGCGAGGGCGTGGTCGGCAAGGATGGACAGCCGGCCGCCAAGTGCAGCCGCTGCACCGACCGCACCCCGGTCGTCTACGACGTCCTGGTGGGAGAGCCACCGGAGATCCCCCCGGTCGAGGACGACTGGTCGGACCTGGCACGGATCGAGGAGATGTCCCCTGCGGAGCGGCTCTCCTTCTGGCTACGGGAGTTCGATCGGTGCATCCGGTGCTACGCCTGCCGCCAGGTTTGCCCCGGCTGCTACTGTACTACCTGCATGTTCGAGCGGGACGACGGCCTGTGGGTAGACGCGGCCATCGATGTCCCACAGAAGCACGTCTTCCACCTGGGTCGAGCGCTCCACCTGGCCGGGCGGTGCGTGGAGTGCGACGAGTGTGAGCGCGTCTGCCCGATGGACCTACCTCTCAGCCTCCTCAACCGGCTCCTGGTCCGCGAGGTCGAAGCCCTCTACGGCCACCGAGCCGGTCGGGAGGAGACCCTGACCCCGCTTGTCTTCGAGTTGGGGCCCGAGGGATCGCCGATATAAACCGAAAGGAGCCATGATGAGCACATCCCATCAACCACCACCCCTGAGTCCATCAGACGAGCGGACCTGGGCGATGCTGGCTCACCTCACCGTCCTGCTCAATCCGATCTCGGGCCTGATGGGGGTCGTCGGCGCATTGGTCATCTACCTCGTGTTCCAAAACCGTTCCCGGTACGTGGCCTACCAGAGCCTCCAGGCGGTGGTCTTCCAATTGATCTTTTGGGTCGGAGGCGGAATTCTGGCCGGAATCACGTGGGCCGCGAGCGCGCTCCTTTCAGTTGTGCTGGTGGGGCTGCTGTGCTTCCCCGTCGCCCTGATACTGACTCTGGTGCCGCTGGGAGCCATCGTCTATGGGATCATCGGCGGCATCCAGTGCAGCCAGGGGCAGGACTTCCGCTACTGGCTGATCGGGGACTGGGTGCAGAACGCGTTGATGGAATAGCAACGGGAGGTCGCGATGCGATTCACCACCCTGGACGGACTACGGCGCTGGCTGGACAAACTGGCGGAAGAGGTGGACCTGGTCGCTCCCACCGATGTGGACGGCCACGTCCTCTACCGGCCGGTCCAGTCCGCCGATGCGATCCTCTTCGACTACGAACGCCCGGAACTCTCGGCCAAAGACTTTCTTTTCCCTGCCACCGAGGTCCTTCTTCGCATCGAGCAGAAGGGGAAAGACGTGGCGATCGAGGAGGTCCTACCCGACCGCAAGCAGGTCCTCTTCGGCATCCGTCCGTGCGATGCACACGGGCTAGCGGTCATCGACGCCCTCTTCCTGGAACAGGACCCACCGGATCGGTACTACCGGCATCACCGGGAGCGAACGGTGCTGGTGGGGATGGCCTGCCTACAGATGTGGGAAGGGTGCTTCTGCACATCGATGGGAGGGGGGCCGATGGACACCACACACCTGGACGTGCTGATCCGCCCCAGCGAGGGAGGGTACTTCCTCCAGCCGGTGACGCCGAAAGGGGTGGCGATCTTGGAAGGCCTGCCAGTGGAAGAGCCCAAAGGAGAGCCTCCGTCGGTGAAGGAGTACAACGAGCCGGTCCCGGTGGTCCCGCCGGAGAAGTGGCGGCCCCTGTTCAACGACCGGATCTGGATGCGTCACGGGGAGCGATGCCTGAGTTGTCGCATCTGCACCTACGTCTGCCCCACCTGCCGCTGCTTCGACGTCACCGATCGGGTGGTGGACGTCCAGCCCGGCCTCACGCGCATCGAGCGCATCCGGGTGTGGGATGCCTGCACCAGCCCCAACTACCGCCGGGTCGCCGGAGGCCACAACCCCCGGCCAACCAAACCGGACCGGCTGCGGAATCGGTTCTACTGCAAGTTCTGCTACTACCCGGAGGACTTCGGCCCTCTGGGATGCGTCGGCTGCGGACGGTGCATCGTCGCCTGCCCGGTGGACGTCGACATCACCGAGGTGATGCAGGACGTAGCGAAGCAAACATAATGGGTATCCAGAAGGGCACCGTCTTCGACATCAAGCGGTTCTCCATCCACGACGGGCCGGGCATTCGCACTACCGTTTTCCTGAAGGGATGCCCCCTGCGGTGCTGGTGGTGCCACAATCCGGAGAGCCAGGATCCCCGGCCGGAACTGATCCTGCGGGCTGAGCGATGCATCGGCTGCGGGGCCTGCGTGGAAGCGTGCGAGGCGGGGGCGATCTACGTCGAAGACGGCAGGATCTACACGGATCGGACCCGCTGCACCCGCTGTGGGGCCTGCACGGAGGTCTGCTACGCCGAAGCACGGGAGATGGCGGGTCAGGAGATGAGCGTCGAGGCGGTGATGGCGGAGATCGAGCGGGACGTGACCTTCTACGACACCTCGGGCGGGGGTGTGACCTTCTCCGGCGGCGAGCCGCTGACGCAGCCGGATTTCCTCCTCGCCCTCCTGCGAGCGTGCCGGGAACGGGGGATCCATACCGCGGTGGACACCTGCGGCTACGGCCCGTGGGAGACAATGGCGGCGGTGGCCGAGGAGACCGACCTGCTCCTGTACGACCTCAAACTGATGGATGAGGCAAAACACCGACGGTACACCGGCGTCTCCAATCGACCCATATTGGACAACCTGCGCCGCCTCGCCGAGCGCGGCACCCCTATCTTCCTGAGGGTGCCCATCGTCCCCGGCATCAACGACAGCGAGGAGGAGCTGCGCCGCCTGGCTGCTTTCGCCGCCAATCTGCCCAATGTGAACCGCGTCGATCTGTTGCCCTACCATCCTACCGGCAAGGGAAAGTACGAGCGGCTAGGCCGGGACTACCCGCTGCCCGACCTGCATTCCCCCTCCGAGGAGCGGATGCAGGAGATCGCCCACCTGCTGGAGGATCTGGGCCTGGACGTTGGAATCGGAGGATGAGCCGATGGCGATGACGGAACGGGTTGCTCGACTGAGACAGCAGAGCCTGGAGGCCCGCCCCACCCTGTCGACGGAACGGGCTGAACTGCTCACCGCCTTCTACAAACAGGACATCGGCCCCGTCTCCGAGCCGGTCCGCCGCGCCCTCGCCTTCCAGTACCTGATGGAGCACCGGACCATCTACATCGGCGACGGGGAACTGATCGTCGGCGAGAAAGGGCCCTTCCCCAAAGCCGCCCCCACCTATCCGGAACTCTGCTGCCACAGCCTGGAGGACCTGGACATCCTGAACTCCCGGGAGAAGATCTCCTTCATCGTCACCGAGGAGGCCCGGCGGGTCTACGAGGAGGAGATCATCCCCTTCTGGCGGGGGAAATCGATGCGGGATCGGATCTTCCGGGAGATGACCGACGAGTGGAAGGCGGCCTACGAGGCGGGGGTCTTCACCGAGTTCATGGAACAGCGCGCGCCGGGCCACACGGTGCTGGACGACAAGATCTACCGCAAGGGATTCCTGGACTTCAGGCGAGAGATCGAGGAGAGCCTGGCGCGGCTCGACTACCTGAACGACCCGGAGGCCTACGACAAACAGGAGGAACTGAAGGCGATGCGGATCTGCGTCGACGCGCTGATCCGCTTCGCCGAGCGGCACGCCGAGAAGGCGGAGGAACTGGCCCGGCAGGAGCAAGACCCCCAACGGCGAGCCGAACTGGAGCGGATCGCCGAGGTCTGCCGTCACGTCCCCGCCCACCCCCCCCGTGACTTCTGGGAGGCGATCCAGTACTACTGGTTCGTCCACCTGGGCGTGACGACCGAACTGAACACCTGGGACGCTTTCAGCCCCGGCCGACTCGACCAGCACCTCTACCCGTTCTACAAGAAGGGCCTGAAGGAGGGGACGCTGACGCGGGAGCAGGCGGAGGAACTGCTCCAGTGTCTCTGGATCAAGTTCAACAACCAGCCCGCTCCCCCAAAGGTCGGCGTCACGGCGGCGGAGAGCAGCACCTATACCGACTTCGCCCAGATCAACCTGGGCGGCCTCTGGCCCGACGGCACGGACGGGGTGAACGAGGTGACCTACCTGATCCTGGACGTGGTCGAGGAGATGCGGCTCCTCCAGCCCAGCGCCTCCATCCAGGTCAGCAAGAAAAACCCCGACCGGTTCATCAAGCGGGCGGCGCGGATCATCCGCACCGGCTTCGGGCAGCCCTCCGTCTTCAACGCCGACCTGATCGTGCAGGAACTGATCCGCCAGGGCAAGTCCATCGAGGACGCCCGCTGCGGCGGCTCCAGCGGCTGCGTGGAGGTGGGGGCCTTCGGGAAGGAGAGTTATATCCTCACCGGCTACTTCAACATGCCCAAGGTGCTGGAGATCACCCTCAACAACGGGGTGGACCCCCGCACGGGGAAGCGGATCGGGCTGGAGACGGGCGACCCGACCACCTTCACATCCTTCGAGGAACTATTCGAGGCCTACCGGCAGCAACTCCGGTATTTCATCGACATCAAAATCCGTGGCAACAACGTCATCGAGCGCCTCTACGCCCGCTACCTCCCCGCGCCGTTCCTCTCCATCCTGATCGACGACTGCATCGCCAGGGGGAAGGACTACCACGACGGCGGCGCACGGTACAACACGACCTACATCCAGGGTGTGGGGCTGGGCACGATGGCCGACGCCCTCACCGCCATCAAGTACCACGTCTTCGACCGGGGAACGCTGACGATGGCGGAGCTGCTGGAGGCGCTGCGGGCCGACTTCGCCGGGCCCTACGAGCGGATGCGGCAGATGCTCCTCAACCGCACCCCCCGGTACGGCAACGACGACGACTACGCCGACGAGGTGATGCGGGCCGTCTTCGAGGCCTACTTCGAGGCCATCGACGGCCGTCCCAACACCAAGGGCGGCTTCTACCGCATCAACCTCCTGCCCACCACCGTCCACGTCTACTTCGGCTCGGTGGTTGGCGCGACGCCGGACGGCCGCCGGGCGTGGACCCCCCTCTCGGAGGGCGTCTCTCCCGTCCAGGGGGCGGACCGGAACGGCCCCACCGCCGTCGTCCGCTCTGTCGCCAAGATGGACCACGTCCGCACCGGTGGGACCCTCCTGAACATGAAGTTCACTCCCCAGGTCCTCCGCACCGACGGGGACCTGGACAAATTGGTCCAGTTGATCCGTACCTATTTCCGGCTGGATGGACACCACATCCAGTTCAACGTCGTGGACGCCGCCACCCTGCGGGCGGCACAGCGGAATCCCGAGCAGTACCGTGACCTGATCGTCCGGGTGGCGGGCTACAGCGATTATTTCTGTGATCTGACCAAAGCGTTGCAGGACGAGATCATCGCTCGCACAGAACATGAGATCTGAGAGGGTGAGGGAGGAAAGATGAGTCCAGACACCAACCCGATGCGACCCTATCTGGGGAGACTCGCCGGCGTGAAGGACCTGGCCACCGGCATCAAACTGTTCCAGATCGAACTACTGGAGGACGAGGGGAAAGCAGCCTTCGCCGACTACAAACCCGGGCAGTTCGCCTTCGTCTCCGCCTTCGGAGCGGGCGAGGCCCCCTTCGGCATCACCTCCACCCCTGCTCGCACCCCCTACCTGGAGTTCGCCGTCAATGCCCTGGGCCACGTCACCTTCACCCTCCACGCCCTCGACGAGGGGGATCCGGTGGGTGTGCGCGGGCCATTGGGAAACGGCTTCCCGATGGACCGGATCAAGGGTCACAATGTCATCATCCTGGGGGGAGGGATCGGCGGCGCGCCCCTCCGCCCGGTGATCCAGACCATCCTCGACCATCGGGAGGAGTACGGCCACCTGACCATTCTCTGGGCTGCCCGCAGCCCCGACCTGCTGGTCTTCCGGGAGGAGTTCGACGAGTGGCGCACTGCCTGGGCCACCGACTTCCACGTCACCGTGGACCGGGGGGACGAGACGTGGACCGGACGGGTCGGTCTGATCACCCAACTGCTGGAGGAGATCAGCCCCTCACCGGAGAACGCCATCGCCATCACCTGCGGCCCGCCGATCATGATCCACTTCGTCTTCCTCACCCTCAAGAAACTGGGGTTCGCCCCGGAACAGATGCTGACCACACTGGAGGCCCGGATGCACTGCGGCATCGGCAAATGCGGCCGGTGCAACCTGGGGGAGAAGTTCATCTGCACCGATGGGCCGGTGTTCTGGCAGTATGAGATCGCGGAGTTCTTGGAGGGGTTCCTGTAGAGATAAGGAACAAGAAGCAGGTCACAGGCGCAAGATGCAGGATTAGGGAGATGGGGAGCACGGAGAGATGACAGAGGAAACCCAACACACGTTTCTGGACGAGGTGACGACGATCCCTGGCGGGGAGCGTTTGAGGACCTGTATTCAGTGTGGGACCTGCGGCGGGTCCTGCCCTTCCGGTCCGGCGATGGACTACACACCGAGAGAGATCTTCGCGCTGATTATGGCCGGAGAGCGGGAGAGGGTCCTAAAGAGCAACACCTTCTGGTTCTGCGTCTCCTGCTACTACTGCACCATCCGCTGCCCCCAGGAGATTCCCATTACCGACATCATGTACCAACTGAAACGGCTGGCGATCAAGGCGGGATACTATCGAGCCTCTATCACCAACTTCTCCGAGACCTTCGTCGGCCAGATCGAGACCTACGGACGGAGTTTCGAACTGGGCCTGGCGACGGCCCACTACCTGCGATACCACCCGATCGAGAGCGTCCGGATGTCGCCGTTGATGCTGGGAATGGTAACCCGCGGGCGCATGGCCTTTCGGCCCAAGCGGATCCGCGGCATCCGCCCGCTGCGGGCGATCTTGCGCAAGGCCAAGGAACTGGGAGGTGAATGGTGAGATACGCCTACTATCCCGGCTGCTCCCTGGAGCGGAACGCCGCCGCCTACGACGAATCCTTCCGTCTCGTGGCGGAGGTCCTGGGGATGGAACTGGTGGAGATCCCGGACTGGAACTGCTGTGGGGCCACCGAGTACTTCTCCCTCGACCTGCTCCCCGCTTACGCGCTGGTGGCCCGCAACCTGGCCCTGGTTCCCGAGGACCTCGACCAGGTGGTCGCTCCTTGTTCCGCCTGCTACTACAATCTGCTCAAGACCGACAAGAACATGGCCGCCTACCCGAAACTGGCGTCGGCGGTGAACGAATCGCTGGCAGCGGGGAAACTCCACTACACCCCCGGTCGGGTCCGCTCCCGCCACGCACTGGATGTGATCCTGGAGGACTTCTCCCTGGAGGACCTCGCCGCCCACGTGGAGAAGCCGCTGCGAGGAATCCGGCTGGCCGCCTACTACGGCTGCGTCACCGTCCGCCCTATGGGGCACGACGATCCCGAATACCCTATCCGCATGGAGCGGCTTCTGAAAGCGCTGGGGGCGACCGTGGTGGAGTTCTCCCTCCGAGCCAACTGCTGCGGCGGACATATGACCCAGTTGGATGCCGAGACCGCCTACGAGATGCTCCACTACTTGCTGCGCAACGCCGCGAAACTGGACGTGGACGCCCTCGTCACCGCCTGTCCGATGTGCCAACTGAACTTAGACGCCTACCAGGGACAGGTCAACTCCCACTTCGGCACCGATTTCCACATCCCGATCCTCTACTTCACCCAGGTGATGGGCCTGGCCTTTGGTATCGATCCGGACGCGCTGGGATTCGGCCAGGAGATCGTCTCCGCCGAGCGGGTCCTGGAGAAGTTCCGTAACCCACCAGAGGAAGAAGAAAAGAAACCTCGACGGAAGCGTCGGGATAAAGACGCCCTCCCGATGCCCGAGCCACTGAGCGGAGGTGGTCGATGAAGATCGGCGTATACATCTGTCACTGCGGGTCCAACATTGCCGGCGTGGTGGACGTGGCAGAGGTGGCCCGCTGGGCCGCCAACCTGCCGGACGTAGCCGTGGCCCGCGACTACCGGTTTATGTGCTCCAACCTGGGCCAGGAGTTGATCAAGAAGGACGTGGAGGAACTGGGACTGGACCGGGTAGTGGTGGCCTCGTGCACTCCCCGGATGCATGAGCCCACCTTCCAGCGGGCCATCGCCGAGGCAGGATTGAACCCCTACTTCTTTGAAATGGCCAACATCCGGGAGCAGTGCGCCTGGGTCCACGAGGACGCGGAGGAGGCGACAGAGAAGGCCAAGGCCCTCGTGGAAGCCGCCGTCCTGCGGGTCCGCCACCACGAGCCGCTGCGGGAGAACCGGGTGCCCATCAACCCGGCCACGCTCGTCGTCGGCGGAGGAATCACCGGCATCCAGGCTGCCCTAGAACTGGCGAACGCCGGTCACCCGGTGTACCTCGTCGAACGAGAACCGTCCATCGGCGGACGGATGGCCCAACTGGACGAGACCTTCCCCACCCTCGACTGTAGTGCCTGAATTCTCGGGCCCAAGATGATGGATGCCGGTCGGCATCCCAACATCACCCTCCTGACCTACAGTGAGGTCGAAAGCGTGTCCGGCTATGTGGGCAACTTCGTCGTCCGGATCCGGAAGCGGGCCCGGTCGGTGAAGGAGGACCTCTGCACCGGCTGCGGGACCTGCGAAGAGAAGTGCCCAACCCGGGTGCTGGATACCGGCTATTCGGTGGGGCTGGGTTACCGGAAAGCGATCTATCGCCCCTTCGCTCAGGCGGTCCCCGCCATCCCGGTCATCGACCGGGAGAGCTGCACCTACTTCCTGAAGGGTCGCTGCCGGCTGTGCGAGAAGGTCTGCCCCACCCACGCCATCGACTACACCCAGGAGGACACTATCCTCGAGGTGGAAGTGGGCAACATCATCCTCGCCACCGGCTTCGACCCGTTCGACGCCCGGCGCATTCCCCAGTTCGGTTACGGCCGGTTCCCCAACGTGTTCACCAGCCTGGAGATGGAACGGATGCTCAGCGGGGCCGGGCCTACTGGCGGCAAGGTGGTCCTGCGGGACGGGAAGACGGTCCCCCAGCGCGTGGCCATCATCCACTGCGTCGGGAGCCGGGACAAGAACTACCGCGAATACTGCTCCCGGGTCTGCTGTATGTACTCCCTGAAACTGGCCCATCTGATCCATCACAAGACCCACGCCGAGGTGTACAACTTTTACATCGACATCCGAGCCCCGGGAAAGATGTACGAGGAGTTCTACCACCGGATGTTGGACGAGGGGATCCACTTCGTGCGCGGGAAGGTCGCCCAGGTGACCGACGCCACGCGTGGGCCGGAGGAGGAGGGGAAACTCGTCATCCAATTCGAGGACACACTGACCGGATTACAGCGGCGCATGGCGGTGGACATGGTGGTGCTCGCCATCGGGCTGGAGCCCCGCCACGACAGCCGAGAGGTGGCCCGCCTCTTCGGCATCAGCACCGACGCCGACGGATGGTTCAAGGAGAAGCACCCCAAACTGGACCCAGTAGCGACGATGACGGACGGGGTGTTTGTGGCTGGGTGCTGTCAGGGGCCAAAGGACATCCCCGACTCGGTCGCCCAGGGATCGGCAGCCGCGGCCCGGGTCCTCTCTCTCATCGGACAGGGTGAGGTGGAGGTCGAGGCCGCCACCGCTTTGGTCAACGACCTGATGTGCGTCGGCTGCGGGCAGTGCATTCAGGCCTGCCCTTACACCGCCATCGAGTTCCTGGAAGAGCGCCAGATCGCCCACGTGATCGAGGCCCTCTGCAAAGGGTGCGGCACCTGCGTCGGTGCCTGTCCCTCCAAGGCCATCTCGCTCCGCCACTTCACCGACCAGCAGTTGATCTGGGAGATGCGAGGGGCGATCTTTGGGATGCGAACAGAACACGCAACACGTGACGCGTGACATGTGTCCCGTATTCCGTGCTTCGTGAGGAGGTCGCGGTGAGCGAACAGGTTTATGAGCCAAAGATAGTGGGATTTCTCTGCAACTGGTGCAGTTACGCCGGGGCCGACCTGGCCGGCGCGGCACGTCTGAAGTACCCACCCAACGTCAAGATCATCCGCGTCCCCTGCTCCGGCCGGGTCTCGCCGGAACTGGTCATCCGCACCTTCCGCGAGGGAGCGGACGGCGTGATGGTGTTGGGCTGCCACATCGGCGATTGTCACTACGCCACCGGCAACCACCGCACCGCCCGCCGGATGCCCATTCTCAGGGCCCTTCTGGAGTTTACCGGCATCGAATCCGACCGGCTTTTGGTCAAATGGGTCTCATCCTCGGAGGGAGAACTGTTCGCTCAGACGGTTCGAGAGTTCACCGAGAAACTGCGACAGATGCCACCGCTGAAACTCGATATCTGACGCCCGACGTTTGACGTAAGACGCAGGACGTAGGATAGAGGATACCAAGATGAACATCGCGGGTTTCGAGTTCCCGGACGATCTTTACTACGACAGACGGCACGGCTGGGCCCGTGTAGAGGGGAAGATCGTAGTGCAAGGGATGACGGACTTCGGGCAGAGGATCGCCCAGGAGATCGTCTACGTAGAGGTCCCCCGGGTGGGCCGAGAGGTCCAGCAGGGCCAGACGCTGATGTCGCTGGAATCCGGCAAGTGGGTCGGCCGCGTCCCGGCAATGGTGAGCGGTAAGATCGTCGAGGTTAACGAAGAACTGGAATGGGAGCCCAGTCTCATCAACCAATCCCCTTTCGACAAAGGTTGGCTGGTCAAGATCGAGATGATCGATCCCACCGAACTGAAGAATTTGATGCGGGTGGACTCACCGGAGTTCCAGGCCTTCATTGAAGAAGAGGTGGAGAAATACAGAGAGGTCCTCGGTTAGCCCACCCTCAGCCCGATTCTCCATACCCTCTGCTATGGTCCCCATCCGGCGCTAGTGCCTTGGGGACCACTTTGACTTTTTCCCAAAATATGCTACTTTTTAGGTACAGATGGGTGAGGCCTAGGAGTAACCGGGCCGGGAGGGGAGACAATGGCCGAAATCACCTTGCATGAATACATCCGGCAGATGAAACAACTGATCGAGGAAGGCCGGTACGACGAAGTCGTCGCCCACGGCCGTCACATCCTCGAACGCTACCCCAAATACCTGGAGGTCTACCGGGTATTGGGCGAGGCAATGCTAGAGGCCGGGCAAGAGGATCAGGCGGAGAACATGTTCCTCCGGGTGCTCAGTGGAGACCCGGAGAATTTTGTCGCCCACGCGGGGATGAGCGTGATCTACGACCGCCGCGGCGATCTGGACAAAGCGCTCTGGCACATGGAGCGCGCCTTTGAAATCTCCCCGGACAACCCGGCCATTCGCAACGAACTGCGACGGCTCTACGGCCGTAAAACCGGGGTGGAGCCCGGTCGCCTCGATCTGACCCAGGCCGCCCTGGCCCGCCTGTACGCCCGCGGCGGGCATTACCGTCGTGCCATCGAGGAACTTCGGGCCTTGCTCGAAGAAGAGCCGGATCGTGTCGATCTGCAGGTCGCCCTCGCCGAAGCGCTCTGGAAAAACGAGCAGCGAATCCAAGCAGAGGAGCTCTGTCTGGATATTCTGGAACGTCTCCCGTTCTGCCTGAAGGCCAATCTGATCCTGGGCGAGATCTACACCCGCACGGGTCGGAAGGAAGGGAAAGAATGCCTGGCGAAGGCCGAAGCGCTCGATCCGGAAAACCGCGTGGCCGCCGCGCTCTTCGGCGACGACTCCCCCCTCCCTCCCCGCGAGGTGCGCATCGAACGGCTGGAGTACGCCCCGCCGGAGGAGGAGCGCCCGTCCTGGCTCCCCGAGCCTACCACCACTGAGATCGAGGTTGCCCCCGAAACCCATATCGAGATCCCGGCCTGGTTGGAAGAAATCAGCGTGGGAGAAGAAGAGCCCGCCCAGCCAATCGAAAGCGAGGAACTGGAAGAAGGATTGGAGGTTCCCTCCTGGCTGGTCGAACCATCGATGGAGGAACCCACCGAAGAACCGCCGACTCCTCCAGAGGTGCCGGAAGCCTTGGAGCCCGAGGTCGAGGCCCCAGCCGAAGCAGTCGCCCCGCCGGAGCCCGCCGAGATCCCGGAATGGCTCAAGGAGATGGCTCCCCCGGAAGCGCGGGAGGAAGTACCAGAAGCCGAAGCTCCATCTCCTCCACCGGAACCCGCCGAGATTCCAGAATGGCTGAAGGAGATGGCCCCGCCCGAGGTCCGAGAGGAGGCCCCTTCACCTGAAGAGGCCGAAGCGGTCCCGGAGTGGCTGGCAGAGGCCATCCCTCCCGCCGAGGAGGAGGCCCCACCCGAGGCTCCCCCAGAAGAAGAGATCCCTGAGTGGCTGGCGGAGGCACCCGCTGAAGAAGCGCCCGTCACCCCCGAGGAACCCTCCCCGGCTGAGGCCGAGCCTGCTCCCGAGATCCCGGAGTGGCTGGAGGGCGAGGGGCTCCCCAGCGGCGACGAAGCCCTGGCCTGGCTGGAATCGCTGGCTGAAGGTAAAGAGGAAGAACTACGAGCAGCGGCGGAGGCGGAGGCGGAGGCCCGTTTCGCCGAGATCGTGGGCAAGCCCCGCCCCTCCGAAGAGCCCACCCCCGAGGAAGTCCCACCAGCCGAGGAAGAGGCACCACCCGCAGAAGTGGCCGAAGAAGCGGTAGAACAACCACCAGCGGCTGAGGCAGAGCCCGTCCCTGAGATCCCAGAGTGGCTGGAGGGTGAGGGGCTCCCCAGCGGCGACGAAGCCCTGGCCTGGCTGGAATCGCTGGCTGAAGGTAAAGAGGAAGAACTGCGGGC
>DUEL01000066.1 GCA_011192125.1 Thermoflexia bacterium | reverse complement strand
GTCGTGACCCCCCAGGGAGCCATCCTTATCGACACGCTCCCGATCCCCATAGAATCCTACGAGATGGCCGAATTCCTCTTCCAGCGCTGTCCGGCCGGGGTCCGCTACGTCATCCTCACCCACTACCACGCCGACCACACCTACGGAGCCTACCTCTACCCGGACGCAAAAGTGATCGCCCACGCGCGGTGTCGCGACCTGCTGGCGACGAAAGGGGAAGCCGCCCTCCAGCAGGCCAAAGAGGAATCGCCCGAACTGGAGGAGGTGAGCCTCCGACTACCCGATCTGACCCTGGACAAGGGGGAAATGGATCTCTACGTCGGCGGTAAAACAGTCCGGATCTTCTGGACCCCCGGCCACTCCGAGGACCTCCTCTCCGTGTTCCTGGAGGAGGATCGGGTCCTCTTCGCCAGCGACACGCTGATGTCCGTACCGACCATCGTCGATGGGGACCCGGAGGTGCTGAAGGAATCCCTCCGACGGTTGCTGGAACTGAAGCCGGAGAACATCGTACAGGGGCACGGCGAGGTCATCCTCCGAGGCGAGGTCCAGTCGGTGATCGAGAGCAGCATCGCCTACCTGGATACGATCCAGGAACTGGCGGAGAAAGCGGTGCGGGAGGGAAAGCCCCGGGAGTGGCTCTATCAAAACGACGTCGAGTCCTGTGGCATCTCCCGCGTCGCGCTGGACGGGCGGGCCCAGCAACTCCACGTGGCCAATCTGGTGACCCTCTACGAGCGGCTGAAACAAGACGGTGGATGAGAGAGTCGAACGGATCCTGGAGGCCATCCGCGCGCTCCCGAAGGAGCAGCGACGGCTCCTCCTGCGCCGCCTGGCCCAGACGTACGACCTCACCGCCTATCATACCCCCACCCTCCCCTTTGAGGCAACCGAACTGGAGGGGCCTGCCGACTACGTGATCCTCTTCGACGGCGGCAGCCACGGCAACCCCGGCCCCGGCTACGGGAGTTACCGCCTGACCCGAGTGGTCGACGGCCGCGAGGATACGGTGCGGCTGGACTTCGGGGAGGAGATGACCAACAACGAGGCGGAGTACCGAACCCTGATCGCCGCCCTGGAGGGGCTGATCGACCGCATCCAGACCGCCCAGCGCGACCCGTCCGAATTCACAGTGGAGATACGGGGAGACAGCGCGCTGGTGCTCCGCCAGATCGAAGGCCGCTGGAAAGCGAAGGACGACCGGATGCGGGCCCTGCGCAACCGGGCCCGCGAACTCCTGGCCCGCTTCAAGGGCCACCGCCTGGTCCTGCAGGGCAGGGAGGAAAGCGTACAGGCCCTGGGCCACTGAGCCACCAGGGCCGCATTTTGGAGGAGGTAGGTATGCCGATCCGACACCCCGTCGTCGCCGGCCAGTTCTACCCGGCCGACCGAGCCGGGTGTATCCGAATGATCGAACAGTGCCTGCCGAAGGAGCCGCTGCCCGACCTGCCGGAGCGGATCGTCGCTGGCGTCGCCCCCCACGCTGGATGGGTCTACTCCGGCCCGACCGCAGCCAAGGTCTTCGCCGCGGTCCGCGAGCGCGGCGAGCCGGAGACCTTCGTCCTCTGCAGCGCGATGCACCGCTGGGGGGCGGCCCGGCCCGCCGTCTACGCCGAGGGAGCCTGGATCACGCCCCTGGGAGAAGCCGAGATCGACGCCGACCTGGCCCAGACGGTCCTGGAGGAAGGAAAAGGCCTGCTGATCGACGCGCCGGAGGCCCACACGGGGGAGCACTCGGCCGAGGTCCAGGTCCCCTTCATCCAGCACCTCTTCCCCCACGCCCGCATCCTCCCCATCGTCGTCCCCCCCGACGACCAGGCCGTCGCCGCCGGGGAGGCGGTGGCGCGGGCCATCGTGAGGGCGGGGAAGGACGCAGCCGTCATCGGTTCATCCGACCTCACCCACTACGGAGCGATGTACTACGGCTACGCGCCCGCCGGGACGGGGGAGCGAGCCCTGGAGTGGGCCCGGGCCAACGACGCACGGATCATCGACTTGATGCTCCGGATGCACGCCGAGGAGATCGTCCCCGAGGCCGCCGCCCACCACAACGCCTGTGGCGGCGGTGCCATCGCCGCCACCGTCGCCGCCGCCCGTGTCCTCGGAGCCGAGAAGGGCGTGCTCCTCGAGTACACCACCAGTTACCACGTGATGCCCCGCGGCCCCGCCACCGACTTCGTCGGGTATGCAGCGGTGGTGTTCTGAGAGGGCGCAGGGGCAAGGGACAAAAGAAGAACTCTGCGTACTCTGCGCCTCTGCGGTTAAACCGAGTCGAGGAGGAGAGATGACCTTGTCTCCGGAGGACCGTCGCTACTTACTGCGCCTGGCCCGGGAGACCATCGGCCGGGCGCTGGAAGGCAAATCCCCGCCGTCGGTGGACCTGAACGCGGTGTCGGAGGACCTGCGGCGACCGGGGGCCTCTTTCGTCACGCTGACCATCGACGGTCAACTGCGCGGCTGCATCGGCTCCATCGAGCCCCGTCGACCGTTGGTGCTGGACGTGCAGGAGAACGCTCTAGCGGCGGCTTTTCGCGACCCCCGGTTCTGGCCCCTCACCCCGGAGGAGTTCGACCGCGTGCGGATCGAGGTCTCCGTCCTTACCCCCCCTCAACCCCTCCCCTACCGCGACGGAGACGACCTGATCGCCAAACTCCGCCCCCAGATCGACGGGGTGATCATCGAGCGGGGATGGCACCGGGCGACCTTCCTGCCGCAGGTATGGGAGAAACTGCCTGACCCCCACGAGTTCCTGGCCCACCTGTGCCTGAAAGCCGGCCTCCCCGCCGACGACTATCGGCGTCCCGGCCTGAAGGTGTTCACCTACCAGGTTGAGAAATTCGAGGAGGAGGAGGAATGAGTCTGCACGTCCACCACATCGCCATCGCCGTGCGGGATCTGGATGAGGCCCTGGCGTTCTACCGGGACGTCCTGGAGCTGGAGATGACCGAGCGTCGCCGGGTCCCACAGGAAGGGGTGGAGATCGCCTTCTTGCCCGCTGGAGAGACGGAGATCGAGTTGTTGCAGCCGCTGAACGAGGAAAGCGGCGTGGCCCGCTTCCTGGAGAAGCGAGGGGAGGGATTACATCACATCTGTCTAGCGGTGCCGGACATCGAGGCGGCGATGCGCCGCCTTCAGGAGGCCGGCGCACGGGTCCTCAGCGAGACCCCCCGCGTCGGTGCCGACGGCACGCGCTACGTCTTCATCCACCCCAAGTCGGCCCACGGCGTGCTACTGGAACTGTACGAGGTGCCTGAATGAGCGAGCGCGTGGAACGGCTCCTGAAGCGACTGGAAAAAGGTCTCAACAAGACCCTCTCCATCTTCGGCTCCCTCAGCCCGGCCCAGTGGGACGTGGTGCTCTATGAAGAACCATACCCCTGGACGGTGCGCGACCTGCTAGCCCACTTCGTCGCTGCCGAGGAGGGACTGCTGCAGGTCGCCCAGGACATCGCCCGAGGCGGTCCGGGCGCACCAGAGGGGTTCGACTACGACGCCTACAACGCCGCCGAGCACCAGCGGCGGGCGGGGATCCCCCCGGAGCAACTGCTCAAGGACCTGGAGGCCGCCCGCCGCCGGACCATCGAGTGGGTCCGCGGGCTGACCGACGCCGACCTCGACCGGGTGGGACGCCACCCGGCCCTGGGGGAGATCAACCTGGAGACCTTCATCGAGGCCATCTACGGTCACCAGTTGCTCCATATGAGAGACCTGATGAACGCGATGGGACGGTAGGGTTCCCTACCCGACGGCCGTGCCCCTGCGGTGAAGCCCAACAAGGTTGTTTGCCTGCTCCCCTGGTTTGGGGTAGAATGACAGGGTTGAGAGGGGTCCACCGGAGGAGCAGGCGAAGATGAGCAACCGATTGCGCCAGATCCCCAGCGTCGACCGGCTCCTGGGAGAGCCGGCCCTCCAGGAGCGGGTCGCTTTCTACGGCCACCGCCTGGTCGTCACCGCCGTGCGGGAGACGCTGGCGGCGGTTCGGAAGGAGGTCCGCGCTGGTGCGGAGGTTCCCCCGCGGGAGGCACTTGCCGCCCGCGCCGTCGCCCATCTCGAGAATCGGTTGGCCCCCCTCTTTCGACCGGTGATCAACGCCACCGGGGTGATCATCCACACGAACCTGGGTCGTTCCCCCCTCTCCGCGGCAGCCCGCACGGCGGTGGAGGCAGCCGCACGGGGGTATTCCAACCTTGAGTACGACCTGCCCGAAGGTCGGCGGGGCCATCGGACCGACCACGTGGAGCGGATCCTCTGCGAACTGACGGGGGCAGAGGCCGCCCTGGTGGTCAACAACAACGCCGGAGCGGTCCTCCTCGCGCTGGCCGGGTTGGCCCAGGGGCGGGGGGTCCTCATCTCCCGCGGGCAACTGGTCGAGATCGGCGGGGGCTTCCGCATCCCAGACGTGATGGCTCGGTCCGGCGCGCGCCTCATCGAGGTCGGCACCACCAACCGCACCCACCGCGCCGACTACGAGCGTGTGCTCCAGCAGGAGCCGGACGTCGCCCTCATCCTCCGCGCCCACCACTCCAACTTCCGCATCGTCGGCTTCACCGCCGAGGTGGGGATCGCCGAACTGGTCGATCTGGGAACTACGTATGGCGTGCCAGTGATGGACGACCTGGGGAGCGGCGCACTGTTAGATACGTCGGCCTTCGGCCTGGCCCACGAGCCGACGGTGCAGGAGAGCGTGGAGGCCGGCGCAGCGGTGGTCTGCTTCAGCGGAGACAAACTCCTGGGCGGGCCCCAAGCCGGCATCATCGTCGGCAAGGCCGAGTTCGTCGATCCCCTCAAGCGGCATCCCCTGGCCCGCGCCCTCCGGATCGACAAACTCTGTCTGGCCGCGCTGCAGGCCACGCTGTTCCACTACCTCCGGGGCGAGGCGACGCAGGAGATCCCCATCTGGCGGATGATCGCCGCGCCCGTAGCGGAGATCGACCGGAGGGCGAAACGATGGCGGCGGTGGCTGCGGCGGGCCGGGATCGAAGCGACCGTCGTGGACGGCCGTTCGACGGTGGGTGGGGGGAGCCTGCCCGGAGAGACCCTGCCCACGCGGCTTCTGGCACTGCCCGTGAGCGACCCCGACGGCGTGGCAACGGCCCTGCGGGCGGCGAACCCCCCGGTCGTGGCCCGCATTGAGGACGACCAGCTGCTCCTGGACCCCCGCACGGTCCTCCCCGAGGAGGAAAAAGCGCTGCTGCGGGCCCTGCAGGAGGCCATTACGTGAAGAACCACATAGACACAGAGTTTCTCAAAGACGTTTGATCCTCTGTGCCCTCCGTGTCTCTGTGGTGACAAAAATTTAGACGAAGGTGGCAAGACGGTGAGGAAAGACCTAGATCGATTGATGGAGGAGCGCGGGCTGGACGCGCTGGTCGTGTCCGGTTCGACCTACGGGAACCCTTCCCTCGTTTACCTGCTGAAGGGGGCGGACGTCAGCCGGGGGATCGTGGTGAAAAAGCGAGGAGAGGAAGCGGTTTTCATCCACTCCCCGATCGAGCGGGACGAAGCGAAAGCGACGGGCCTGCCGCTCATCGATATGAGCCGGTACAAGTTCATGAACGTCCTGGAGGAAAAGGGGAGCCACCTGGCGGCGTCGGTGGAACTGTACCGACGCATCTTCGCCGACCTGGAGGTCCAGGGCCGGGTCGGTTTCTACGGGGCCGACGACCCCGGCCGGGCCTATGTCTTCCTGCGCACTCTGGACGACGCGCTGCCGGACGTCGAGGTGGTCGGTGAGTACGAACGGAGCGTCCTCGCCGTGGCACGGGAGACCAAGGACGCCGACGAGGTGGCCCAGATCCGGGAGGTGGCCCGCCAGACCTGCGAGGTTATGGCTGCGACGGTAGAGTACCTGCGTCGCCACCGGGTGCGAGACGGGGTGCTGGTGGACGACGACGGCTCTCCACTGACAGTGGGGACAGTCAAGCAACACGTCCTTCGACTGCTGGCCGAGCGACGGCTGGAGGACCCAGAGGGGATGATCTTCGCCATCGGCCACGATGCCGGCGTGCCCCACAGCAAGGGGCGACCCGACGATCCGATCCGGCTGGGCCAGACCATCGTCTACGACCTGTTCCCCCGCCGCCCTGGCGGCTACTTTTTCGACGTGACCCGCACGTTCTGCCTGGGGTCCGCGCCGCCGGAGGTAGAAAAGGCCTACCAGGACGTGGCTGATTGCCTGGACGCCGTGATCGCGGAGGCGGAGGTCGGCGTGGAGACCCGATATCTCCAGCAGGTGGCCTGCGCCTTCCTCGAGGAGCGTGGTCACCCCTCCATCGCCAACGACCCCCAGACCACGGAGGGGTTCGTCCACCTGATCGGCCATGGACTGGGCCTCTCGATCCACGAAGAGCCTTCTTTCTACGACGTTTCTAACAACACTCAGACGCTCCAACCGGGCCATGTCTTCACCGTCGAACCCGGGGTCTACTACCCCGACCGGGGGTACGGGGTGCGGATCGAGGACGTGATCTGGCTGGATGAGGAAGGCAAGGTGCACAACCTGACCGACCTACCGAAGCGGCTGGTGGTCGAGATGGCAGGGTAGAAAGGGCTTCTTCGGTCGAAGTGCGACGCACCTTTGAAGGTGCGTCGCGCCCGATAGACGGCCTTTTGCGAACCGGGAGATGGAGAATGAGCCTCACTCGTGAGGTCGAAGAACGACTGCGCACCCACCGCCTCCCCGGTCTGGAGGGAGTCCTCTCCGGGGAAGAGTTCGTCTTCCCCCACTACCAGGGATACTCCATCGCCAACCTGCCCGCCACCATCGCGGCGATCCTTGGGGCGAGGCTGGAGGGAGCCGCACCGCCGATCCCCTCCCATCTATGGTCCGACCTGGCCACAGGGGTGCGCCGCGTCCTCCTCGTCCTGGTGGACGCCGTCGGCTACGAGATCTTCCGTGCGCTGGGAGAGACAGATCCAACCCTCCGCCGCCTCCTCCAGGCTGGTCGGCTCCTTCCACTGACCTCCGTCTTCCCCTCCACCACCGTCGTCGCGCTGACGACGATGTGGACCGGCCGCTCTCCCCTGGGCCACGGCTTCGTGGGCACCCGGCTGCTCCTCTCCGAGCAGGGCGTGGTGGCCGACATGCTGGCCCTGGCCCCGGCCGCCCACAAACAGGACCGGGAATCGCTGCTGGATTGGGGATGGAAGCCGGAGCAGTTCGTGACCGTGCCCAGCCTGGGGAAGCAACTGAACAACCAGGAGGTTCAGACCGTTACCTTCACGTTCTACCCCTACATCAACGGCGGCCTCTCCCGCATCTTCCACCGAGACGCGGGGGAGCGTCGGGGATACGTCGGCCTCAGCGACCTGTGGATCGGCCTCCGTGAGGTGGTGGCCCGCGCGCAGGCCGGGCGGCTCTTCGTCAACGTCTACTGGGGAGAGGTGGACGCGATGAGCCACGTGTACGGGCCGGGTGCGGAGCCCTGCCGCTCGGCGCTGCGCCACTTGATGCGTGGCCTGGAGGAGGACTTCCTGTCCCCTCTCCCTCCCTCGGCCCGAGAGGGAACGTTGCTCCTCATCGTGGCCGACCACGGTCAGACCTCCACACCGGCCGAACGCGCTGTCTATCTCACCGACCACCCTGCGCTTCAGAGCATGTTGCTCCTCCCCCCGACCGGCGAGCCGCGCGCTTCCTTCCTCTACGTTCAACCAGGCCAGAAAGAGCAACTCCGGTCCTACATCGCCGAACGCTTCGCCGGTCGGTTCGTCCTTCTGGAGACGGACCGAGCGCTGGCGGCGGGGTTGTTCGGCCCGGAGCAGCCGACCCCCGCCCTTCGGGCCCGGCTGGGCGACTTCCTGCTCCTGGCCCAGGACGACAGCCAGTTGCTGCTCACCCGAAAGCAGAAGCCGGGCGAACCGCCGGTGCTCGTGGGGCACCACGGCAGTCTGTCGGCAGCCGAGATGCTGGTTCCGCTGCTGATGGTCCGCTTGGACGGAGTGTGAGCGATGACCACGACACGGGTGTTGGGGATCGAGACCTCCTGTGACGAGACCGCTGCGGCGGTGGTGGCCGACGGGCGGCGGATCCTCTCCAACGTCGTCGCCTCGCAGGTGGACCTCCACGCCCGCTACGGCGGTGTCTTCCCGGAGATGGCCTCCCGCGCCCACGTCGAAGCCATCGTGCCGGTGGTCCAGCAGGCGATGGAGGAGGCCCGCGTGGGGTGGGACGACCTGGACGCGGTGGCGGTGACCTACGGCCCTGGACTGGTCGGCTCGTTGCTGGTGGGGGTCAACACCGCCAAGGGGCTGGCGTTGGGCCGAGGCCTGCCGCTGGTGCCGGTGAACCATCTGGAGGCCCATATCTATGCCAACTGGCTGGAGGTGGAGGCAGAGGGAGCCGCCCCGCCCGACCTGGAGTTTCCCCTGCTGATCCTCATCGTCTCCGGTGGACACACGGAACTGATCCTGATGCGGGGCCACGGCGAGTACGAGTACCTGGGCGGCACGCTGGACGACGCGGCCGGCGAGGCATTCGACAAAGTGGGGCGGCTCCTGGGGTTGCCGTATCCGGGTGGGCCGTCCATCGAACGGGCGGCGCGGGAGGGGGACCCCACCGCGTTCCCCCTGCCCCGGGCCTGGCTGGAGGGAACGTACGACTTCAGTTTCAGCGGCCTGAAGACCGCCGTGGTCCGCCTGGTGCAGCGACACGGGGGGGTGCCCTCTGGCCAGTTCGTGGCGGACGTCGCCGCCTCGTTCCAGGAGGCGGTGGTGGACGTGCTGGCGACCAAGACGGTCCAGGCGGCGGAGGAGTACGACGCGCGGGCGATCCTGCTTTCGGGCGGTGTCTCGGCCAACAAGCGACTGCGGACCATTGTCCGGGAGCGGGCCACCGTGCCCGTATACCATCCCCCACCCTTCCTCTGCACCGACAACGCGGCGATGGTCGCCGCCTGTGGAACCTTCCGCTTTCTGGCTGGCGACCGGGCCGATTGGTCGCTGGACGTAGACCCGGGATTGCGGCTGGCCTAACCCCATCGGGGTCGGTGGACAGCGGACAGGAGTTCGGACATCGGGTGTGAAGCTCCTTCTCGGCAGGCCTGGCTTGGCCTGCGGAGCCGGTGCCGGGTCGATCTCCCGCCAGCCCCACCTGTTTACGGCGGGGCGGATCAGGTGTGTTCGAACTCCTGTCTAAACCCCAGAGCGGATATTTGACAAGGGAAGCATTTTGTGTAGAATTGCGTTATAGTTCCCTGGGAGCGCGCCACATTCGATGCCCCCGGATCAGGGTGGGCACTGATGGCGACGTCAAGGAGGGTCTCCAGGAAGCGAGAGGCTTTCAGAGGACGACCAGGCCTATGCCGCAGCCGCCCGTCGACGCACTCCTCAACCCGTCCATCCGTTGCCTTCGCGCATAGGTCTTGTTTATAGCCAACCTGCCGGCCTGAACGGCTTTTTGACGGGAGCCGAAGAGATCAGGGGAAGGAGGTGATGGGTATCGGCGGAAGGGAACCCAGTGGGTTAAGGACGGATCAGACGGTTGGTCGAATCAGTCACAACAGACTAAGACAAGATGAGGAGGAAGAGAAATGCGCACGCGCTTCCTGTGGACCGTGGTTCTGATCGCGATGATCGCCCTCGTCGCCTGCCAGCCTGGGGGAGGCGGGGGGGAGGCTGAACCCCTCAAGATCGCTATCCTGGCCCCCCTGAGCGGCGACGTGGCCACCTTCGGCCAGTCCACCCGCGATGGCGCGCTGCTGGCCATTGAGGAGTGGAACGCTAAGGGCGGCGTCCTGGGTCGGCAGATCGAGCCCATCGTGGAGGACAGCCAGTGCAACGCTGAGGCAGCCGTGAGCGCGGCCAACAAGGTCATCAACCAGGATCAGGTCCATTTCATCATCGGCGAGGTCTGCTCCAGCGCCTCTATCCCCATCTCCGAGGTCGTCATGTCCAAGGGGAACGTCCTCCAGATCAGCCCCACCTCCACCAACCCGCAGGTAACGGTGGATGAGAACGGCAACACCAAGAGCATGATCTTCCGCGCCTGCTTCATCGACCCGTTCCAGGGGAAGGTGGCGGCGAAGTTCGCTCTGGAGGAGCTGGGGGCGCAGACGGCGGCTGTGTTCCTCGACCAGGGGAATGACTACGTCCGCGGCCTGGCCGAGTTCTTCCGTGACTCCTTCGAGGCTGGCGGCGGGCAGGTCGTCGTGTGGGAGACCTACACTGCGGAGGACCAGGACTTCTCGGCGATCCTGACCAAGGTGAAGGACGCCAATCCGGACATTCTCTACCTGCCGGACTACTACTCCACGGTCAACCTGATCGCCGCTCAGGCGCGCGAGATGGGCATCACCGCCATCCTGATGGGCGGCGACGGCTGGGACTCCGCCGACCTGGACCGGGAGGTGACCGACGGCGGGTACTACACCAACCACTACTCGGGTGACGACCCGCGGCCCATCGTCCAGGAGTGGGTGCAGAAGTACAAGGATAAGTACGGCTCCGAGCCGGACGCGCTGGCCACGCTGGCCTACGACGCCGCCAACATCCTGCTCCAGGCCATCGAGAAGGCCGGGACGGACGACGCCGTCAAGGTCGCCGAGACGATGGCCGGGATGGAGTTCGACGTGGTCTCCGGTCACATCTCCTTCGACGAGTACCACAACCCGGTCAAGAGCGCCGTGATCCTGCAGGTGAAGGACGGCGAGATCCACTACATCGCCACGGTCAGCCCGTAAGGGCTCCCCGCGGCATGGGTTTCTAGGCCGGGGGGCCCGTGGAGGGCTCCCCCGGCCCTACCTTGTTTACGGGAAAGGACGGATGGCTACCACACCAGTAGAAAGAACCAACAGCCTCATCCTCCACCGCCGCCGAGGTGTAGTCCTCAACCGGATCAGCCAGGGCCTCCTCGCGCTGGCGGGTCTTTTTGTTATCTATGTGTTGGGCAAGGCCGCCGTCGGCAACCCCGATGTCTTCCTCCAACAGGTCCTCAACGGCCTCCAGTTGGGCTTCATCTACGCCCTCATCGCCCTGGGGTACACGATGATCTACGGCATCGTCAAACTGATCAACTTCGCCCACGGCGATGTCTTCATGGTCGGTGCCTTCACCAGTTTCTTCGCCATCTCGACGGCAGGCCTCCACCGATGGCCCCAGATGATCTGGCCTGGGATCAGCGAGAGCGCGGCGACGGTGATCGGGACCGTCACGGTCATTATGCTCTCGATGCTCGTCGCGGGCTTCCTCGCGGTCGTGATGGAGCGGTTTGCCTACCGCCCCCTGCGCAACATGCCCCGGATCGCTGCCCTGATCACCGCCATCGGTGTCTCTTTCTTCCTCGAATACTTCGCCCAGTTGCCCTTTGTATACACCAACAACTACATCACGTACCCCCGCCCCTTTGAGATCACCGTCTTCCACGCCGACGCGATCTCCCCGCCGGTGATGATCGGTGCTTGGGTGGTGCTGCTGGCCTCCGCTATCGCCTACGCGGTGTTCGCCCAGTTGGACAGGAAAGGGGTCCAGTGGGCCGCCATCTGGCGACGCCACCCGCTGCTTCAGTTCGGGCTTCTCCTGGGTGGATTCCTGGCCGTTGTGATGACGCTCATCGGCACCGCCCCCTCCCTGGGGGAGGGATGGGATCTCACCATCTCCAACATCACTGTGGTCATTATGATTTCCTCCATCCTCCTCCAGGTTATGCTCCAGTACATCGTTCAGCGCACGCGGATGGGGAAGGCGATGCGGGCCGCCGCCTACGACAAGCCGACCGCCCGACTGATGGGCATCAATGTGGACTGGGTGATCGCGGCGACGTTCGCCCTGGGCGGCGGGCTGGCGGGCGCGGCCGGCGTCCTCTACGCCACCGCCTACAAGCAGGTCCACCACCTGATGGGCATCATGCCCGGCCTGAAGGCCTTCGTCGCAGCGGTCATCGGCGGGATCGGCAGCATCCCCGGCGCGTTCGTCGGCGCGTTGATCATGGGGCAGACGGAGGTGCTCAGCGCGGGCTTCATCTCCACACCGATGCGGGACGCCATCGCGTTCTCGATGCTCATCGTCGTCCTTCTGATCCGGCCGCAGGGCATCTTCGGCGAGCCGCCCGGGGAGAAAGTCTGAGGAGGCAGAGATGGTACAGCGACTACGACAGCCAAGTGTCCTCTTTCTCGTGGGCTCGCTCCTGTTCTTCGTACTCGTCCAGATACTCCTCAGCGTGGGAGTGATCAACCCCTACTGGCGCGGCATCCTCTTCTGGGGCGCGGCCATCACGATGGTGAGCCTGGGGCTGAACCTGATTTACGGCTTCAACGGGCAGTTCTCCCTGGGGCAGTACGGGTTCTACGCCATCGGGGCCTACGCTTCCGCCGACGTCACCTACCGGTACGTCCACAACGACGCCTCCGGCGTGGTCGTGCTCATTGGGGGCTGCATTCTGACCCTGCTCCTGATGTGGGGGCTCTCCGTCTTCCTCCGGCGTTTCTACGGTGTGCAGACCATCACTTCCTTCGTCTTCAACCTGCTGGCCACGGTCCTGGGCTTCTTCCTGGCCGTGCGCTTCCTCTCCCCCGCCCTCAGCGGCCCGATGCTCTCGCTCCTTCAGTCGCTGCCCCAGTCGATCGCCCAGCAGATCGTCTTCTTCCTGGCCCTCCTCGGCGGGGCGGCGTTGGCCGGGATCGTCAGTTTCCTCTTCGGCATCCCGGTCCTGGAACTGGGCTCCGACTACTTCGGCATCGCCACCCTGGGCTTCACTATCATCATCAAGGTCCTGGCCGACAACACCGACACCATCCTTCCCTTCCCGGAGATGAAAGGGGCCCGGGGGATGGTGGGGATCCCGCAGTGGACCACCTGGCCCTGGGTCTTCTTCTCGTTTATGTTCGTGGTGCTGGTGATGCGTAACCTGCTCCACTCCAGCACCGGTCGGGCCATCGTCTCCGTGCGGGAGGACGAGCGGGCTGCCGAGTTGGTGGGGATCGACGTGGCGAACACCAAGATCCTGGCCTTCGTCGTCGGCAGCGTCTTCGCCGGGCTGGCCGGTGGCATCCGTGCCCACGACCTGGCGTTCCTCCACCCCCAGTCCTTCCACTTCATCCAGTCCTTCAACCCGCTGATCATCGTCGTCTTCGGCGGCCTGGGGAGTATGACGGGGACGATCTTCGCCGGGTTCGCCTGGATCATCCTCCTCGAGGGTGTCCTCCGTCTCTACCTGCCCCAGGGCTTCGAAACCTGGCGGTTCGTCATCTACCCGTTGATCCTCCTGCTGATGATGTTGCTGCGGCCTGAAGGGTTGATGGGCCGGTACGAGATTCCGTTCCTGCGCCAGAAGTTGCCGCCGCTGCGGAAGAAGGTCCAGCAAGCCATCAAAGCGGCTGTGACACCGGAGGTGGCCGAATGAAAGGGCGACCCGAAGGTCTGAGTCCAGAGGTAGAACAGCGGCCCGTGGTGCTGGAGATCGAGGGGCTGACCCACTACTTCGAGAGCCTGCGGGCTGTGCACAACTTCACGCTGACCCTGAAGCACGGAGAACTGGCTGGTCTGATCGGCCCCAACGGCGCGGGGAAGACGACCGTCTTCAACCTGATCACGGGGGTTTACGTCCCCACCGAGGGAAGCATCCGCTACAGGGGCGTCGAACTGACCGGCCTTCCCTCCCACGAGATCATCCAGATGGGCATCGCGCGGACGTTCCAGAACATCCGCCTCTTCTCCAACCTGACGGTGTTGGACAACGTCCGCATCGCCTACCACCCCCACGCTGGCTACGGCCTGCTGGACTCCATCCTCCACTCCCGTCGGTTCCGCGAGAAGGAGGCGGAGATGACGGAGCGCAGCCAGGAGTTCCTGGCCATCTTCGGCCTGGAAGAGCGGCAGAACGACATCGCGGGCAGTTTGCCCTACGGGCTCCAGCGGCGGCTGGAGATCGCCCGCGCCCTGGCCACGCGCCCGCGGCTGCTTCTGCTGGACGAGCCAGCGGCGGGGATGAACCCCCAGGAGATCGACGAGTTGATGGAACTGATCCACTTCATCCGCGACAAGTTCGACCTCACCATCCTCCTGGTGGAGCACCGGATGCGGCTGGTGATGAACATCTGCGAGTGGATCACGGTGATGGACTTCGGTGAGATCATCGCCCAGGGCACCCCCGACGAGGTCCGCAACAACCCGCGGGTGGTGGAAGCGTACCTGGGCCGGGAAGCCGCTGTACACTGAGGCCGGGGAGGTAGCAGCATGGCATTGCTAGAAGTCGAAGACCTGCACGTCTCATACGGAGCCATCCGCGCCCTGCACGGGATCTCGTTCCGCGTTGAGGAAGGGGAGATCGTCACCCTGATCGGGGCCAACGGTGCGGGGAAGTCGACCACTCTGCGCACCATCTCCGGCCTGCTCTATCCGGACAAAGGGAAGATCGTCTACGACGGCGTCAATCTAGTTGGCAAGGAGGCCGACGCGATCGTCCGGATGGGGGTCATCCACGTGCCGGAGGGCCGGCGGATCTTCGCCCCGCTGACGGTGCGGGAGAACCTGGAGATGGGTGCTTACACCCGGCACGACAAGAAAGAGATCGAAGAGACGATGGAGTGGGTGTTCGAACTGTTCCCCCGCCTGAAGGAGCGGGCAGAGCAGACTGGCGGCACCCTCTCCGGCGGCGAGCAGCAGATGCTCGCCGTAGCCCGCGGCCTGATGGCGAAGCCTCGCCTCCTGCTGATGGACGAGCCCTCGATGGGGCTGGCCCCGATCCTCGTTGAGGAGATCTTCGAGACGATCCAGGAGATCAACCAGCAGGGAGTGACCATCCTCCTGGTAGAGCAGAACGCCCATATGGCCCTCTCCGTCGCCCATCGGGGCTACGTGCTGGAGACGGGCGTGATCCAACTGGAGGGCACGTCCCAGGAGCTGCGGGAGAACCCCCAGGTGAGGGAGGCCTACCTGGGAGGGGATTGATCGCGTATCCGTCGCAGGAACAAACCACAGAGACACAGAGGACACAGAGAAAATCTGCTACAAACTCTGTGTCCTCTGTGTCTCTGTGGTGAATCTCCGAGAACTCCCGGTTCTCGGCGTCCTCTGTTAGAACCCCTCCAACCGGCTCAGATCGACGATCCCCTCCGCCAGCGCCGCGACGTGCTGCAGAAGCGCCAGCCGGTTCTCCCGCAGTGCCGGGTCCTCTGCCATCACGAGAACGCCCGACTCTTTGGCGAAGAACCGGTCGATGACGTCCACCAGCGGCAGGAAGGCGGTGAGGAACTCGTCCACCGAACTCTCCGGCGCGACCCGCTCCCTCGCCTTTCGATAGGCGGCGTACAACTCCTCCTCGGCCGGGCGGACGAACCGGTCGGGGTCCAACGAGAACCGCTCCTCGAAGTCGCGGGTGATGCGGACGCATCGAGCGTAGTTATCGAGGATGCGGGGCCAGTCCTCCCGCTCGACCCAGCGGCTCAACTGCTCCACCGACACGCGCGCCCGGTAGGGGTCGTCGCCCCGGGCCGCCAGCACCGCCTCCACCACGTCGTACCGGAAGCCCTGCTCCCGCAGGTAGACCCGCAGCCTGCCGACGACGAACTCCCAGGCCTGGTCCAATGCGTCGGCCGGGGCGTCGACGGGGAGAAGGCGGGCGGCGGCCTCCAGCCCCCGGCGGATGGAGAAGGGGACCTCCGCCGCGATGAGGTTCTGCACCAGGCCTAACGCCGCCCGGCGGAGGCCGTAAGGGTCGGCGGAGCCGGTGGGGGCCAGCCCCACGGCGAAGAGCCCGGCGAGGCTATCGAGCCGGTCCGCCAGCCCCACCACGAGACCCGCGCGGGTCTGCGGCAGCGCGTCGCCAGCGTAGCGGGGCAGGTAGTGCTCGAAGATCGCCTGGGCCACCTCCGGCGGCTCCCCGGACTTCAGGGCGTACTCCCGCCCCATCACCCCCTGGAGGCTGGTGAACTCGACCACCATCTGGGTCGCCAGGTCCGCTTTGCAGAGGTGGGCGGCGCGGAGGGCGGTCTGCGTCTCCTCCTCGCCCAGCCCCACCATCCCGGCCACCTCCGGCACCAGGGCCTCCAACCGCCGGGTTTTGTCCAGCATCGAGCCCAGTCGCTCCTGGAAGGTAAGGGTGTCCAGCCGGGGCAGGAAGGCCTCCAGCGGCTGCTTCGTGTCCTCCCGGTAGAAGTAGTCGGCATCGGCGAAGCGGGCCCGGATCACCTCCTCATTGCCCCGCCGCACCACGTCCAGGTGCTCCTCCCCACCGTTGCGCACGGCGATGAAGTAGGGACGCAGAGGACGCGATGAGATCGTGCCCGTATCCCCGGGAGCGGCGTCGACCACGGGGAAGTACCGCTGGTGCTTCTTCATCACCGCGATGAGCACCTCGGCGGGCAGGGCCAGGTACTTCTCCTCGAACCGGCCCAGGAAGGGGGTGGGCTGCTCGACCAGGTTGGTCACCTCCTCCAGCAGCGCCGGGTCGTCGGGGACGCGCCCGCCGACGCTGGCGGCCAGTTCCTCGACCCGGGCGGCGATGAGGGACCGCCGCTCGTCGGGATCCACCACGATGTGGTGTTCTGCCATCAGGGGGAGGTACGCATCGGCGGAGGGGATCTCCAGGGCAGGCGACCCCTCGGGACGGGAGCCGCGGGAGGTGCGGCCGGTGGCGATGCCGGCGTACTCGAAGGGGACGACCTGCTCGCCCAGGAGGGCCACCAGCCAGCGGATGGGCCGGGAGAAGGCAACGCCGGTCTCGTTCCAGCGCATCGTCATCGGGAAGTGGAGGTCGGCGATGAGGGCGGGAAGGACCTCCGCCAGCACCTCGGGGGTAGGCCGACCCTCCCTCCGCCGGATGGCGACCACGTACTGACCCCCGTTGACCTCCCGCACCTCCAGGTCCTCCACGGCCACGCCCTGCTTGCGGGCGAACCCCTCCGCGGCCTTCGTGGGCCTGCCCTCGCCGTCGAAGGCGGCGCGGACCGGAGGCCCCTTCACCACCTCTTCCACCGGCCGCTGGCGGGGGGCCAGACCCTCGACCAGGACCACCAGCCGTCGGGGTGTACCCATCACCCGCACGCCCTCGTGGTCCAGCCGGTGCTCCTCCAGCAGGGCGGGCACCTTCTCCCGCAGTTGCGCCAGCGCGGTGGAGAGATCGCGGGCGGGAAGCTCCTCGGTGCCGATTTCAAGGAGCAGAGTTGCAGGGGCGCGGGGGAGCAGGGGGTCCTCTGCGGTCTTGCTCCTCTGCTCTTTTGCTCCTCTGCCCCCTTGCGCTGTCGCCAGCCACGGGAAGCCCTTCCGTTCCCGCTGCTCCACGTAGGCCTGCGCCACCTGCCGGGCCAGGTCCCGCATCCGGCGGAAGAAGGTGGCCCGCTCGGTGACGCCGACCGCGCCCCGGGAGTCGAGGAGGTTAAAGGTGTGGGAGCAACGGAGGACGTAGTCGTGGGCGGGGATGACCAGTCCGGCCTCCAGGCAACGGCGGGCCTCCGCTTCGAACAGGTCGTACATCTGGTGCAGCCGGTCCACGTCGGCCACCTCGAAGTCGTACCGGCAGTGCTCCACCTCGGGGTCGAGCAGGACGTCGCCGTAGGTGTGCACCCCGTCCCAGTCGATCTCCCAGACGGAGCGGACCCGCTGGAGGAACATGGTGATCCGTTCCAGGCCGTAGGTGATCTCCACGGCAGGCGGGTCGAGGGTGAGGCCGCCGGCCTGCTGAAAGTAGGTGAACTGGGTGATCTCCAGCCCGTCCAGCCAGACCTCCCAGCCCAGGCCCCAGGCCCCCAGCGCCGGGCTCTCCCAGTTATCTTCGACGAATCGGATGTCGTGCTCCTCCCGGCGGATCCCCAGCGCCTCCAGGCTTTGGAGGTACAGTTCCTGCGGATTGCCGGGGTCGGGTTTGAGGATGACCTGGAACTGGATGTGCATCTGCATCCGGTTGGGGTTCTCCCCGTACCGGCCGTCGTCGGGCCGATAGGAGGGCTCGACGTAGGCGACGTCCCACGGCTCCGGCCCCAGCACCCGCAGGATGGTCGCCGGGTTGGCCGTCCCTGCACCGACCTTCTCGCTGTAGGGTTGCCAGATCAGACAGCCCCGGTCGGCCCAGAACTGTTGGAGACGGAGAATCACCTGCTGGAAGGTCAACGGTTTATCCATCAGACAAGCATTCCTCCCTCTTTGGTTTCACCGCAGAGACACAGAGGAGGCAGAGGTTCCTGAATTCTCCTGCATCCCGCACCCTGTATTTGCTTTCTCACACCGCGTTCCCTGAATCTCCACGGTGCTCCCTTTCTCGCCAGACTCTGCGCAGGAACACCCCACTGCGCAGGTCCTGTTCCAGGTGGTAGGTGATGTAGTGCCGTGCGGCCCGCTCGACCTCGTTCAGGACGCCCGGGGGGACCGGGCGCGCCCGCAGGCGGGAGAAGGGCTCCCGCTGGCAGGCCCGCAGGAGGCGCAGGGCCGGGGGGGAGAGGGGCACAACCCCCCGCTCTCCCCGCGCCGCCCGGTAGCAATCCGGACAGAGCGCGCCGCCCCGCTCTGGGTCCAGCCCGAATGGCTCGTTGCCCCCCGGTTCCAGGGGGTGCCCGCAGCCGTCGCCGACGCACCGATCCCACTCCGGACGGAACCCCACCAGCGCGAGCAGCCGCTGCTCGTAGGCCCGCATCAGCAGGACCGTCTCCCGCCCCGGCTCTGCCTCGCAGAGGTAGGTCAGCGTCCGCTGCACCAGATCGAACAGGGGCCTGCTCCCCTCCCCTTCGGCGACGAACCGGTCGTACAGTTCGGCGACGTAGCGGCCGTAGGTCCCACGGACCAGGTCTCCCCGGAGCACGGCGTTGGGCGCCACCGTCTCCGCCTGGGTCACCACGTCCCAGGAGGAACGGCTGCGGGCCAGGACCAGCCGGGCGTGGGTGAAGAGCTCCAGGTGCCCGGCCTTCCGGCTGCGGACCTTGCGCACCCCCTTGGCGATGACGGCCAGTTTCCCCAGGGGCGTGCAGAGCGTGAGCACCCGGTCCGCCTCCCCCTGATCGCGTCGGCGGAGCACGATGGCCTCGGTATGGTAAAGTCGCTTGCCGCTCACGGTTCCCCTTGGGGGGATTATACCATCCCAGTAGGGGAGTGCAACACGAACCTGATCCGCCCCGCCGTAAACAGGCGGGGCTGGTGGGAAATCGGCCTAGCGCCGCCCTGAAGAGCCGGTGCTAGGCCCGCCGAGAAGGAGTCTCACACCCGATGTCCGAACTCCTGTCCAAAGGTCAGGAAGACCTCCCGCAGGCTCGGAAGCCTGCGGGAGGTCTCCACGGCCGCGCCTACTGATTGCGCAGCACCAGGGGGAGGTAGACGGTATACTCAGGCGGGGCCGGTGCGCCGCCGGGCCAGAAGCCGCCGTAGAGGGTGAAGTCGCCGCCGGACATCTCTCCGGCGTCCGCCTGGCCGACGGTGCCGATCAGGACGTAGTCCCCGGTCTCGGACCTCCCTCCCCCGCCGTCCACCGTCCACCACGGGAGGTCGTACCCCCCCTGGGCCAGGGCTGTGGCAGCGAAGGCCAGCAGGGCCAGAAGGATCAGAGTTGTCAGGAGGATCGCCCGTTTCCTCATTGCCCTCCTCCTTCCGCCTAGTGCGGCCCGGTGTAGGTGTATTCGATGATCACGGCGTAGCCCCATATGGTGCTGTCTGGCAGGTTCCATTGCAATATGTAGGTATATAGGGAGTTGTCTATGATGGGATTGGAGATAGAGGTGGTCGAACTGCTGCCGTACCCGCTGTTCCCGCTGCTAAACACCGACGCCATCCATGCCGCCGAGCCACTGCTCAGGTCTTTTCTGAACAGGATGGTTGACCCGTTGCTCGACGATTGGTCGTTCCAATAGAAGGTCATTCGAGTCACAGTGGCTCCGTGGGGCAGGTACACGGGAGCGAAGTAGTAATCACTGTTACCATCGCTGTTCACCAGATAGTTTTCGGTATTGACGAAGTTGTACCCATCCTCCCTCGGTCGGAAGGCGACGCTGGGGATGGACAGATAACCGGTCTTAGGAGTCCAGGAGACGGCTCCGGTCTCCGTTACCGTGAAGACAGCGGTGTCCGACCCATTGAGCACCCGGAACAGCGAGTTAACCCTGTACTCGTCATCGTCGTCTAGGTGCACGTCCACGCGGTTGTTGCTATGCAGCTCGAGGTTGCTGGAGCTGGAGGTATTGGCGTAAATGGTGCCGGTGTCGCTGAGGCGGATGTCGCCAACGTTGCCCGTGGCGTACACGCCATAGCCAGCCGATGAGCCGTATACGCCGTAGCCACTCGATGAGCTGGCGAAGCCATAGACACCGTAGGTGGTGCCGCTGGTGGCCTGGGCGTAGCCATACACTCCTCGGCCGCTGGTTGAATCCGACCGGCCGTAGACGCCGTAAGTGGTGCCACTGACAGCGGTGGCGTACCCGTAGACACCCCGGCCGCTGGTCGAACCTGACCGACCATAGACGCCGTAGTTGGTGCCGCTGGTGGCGTTGGCGTAGCCGTACACCCCCCGACCGCTGGTGGAGTTCGACTGACCGTAAACACCGTAGTTCTGGCCCGTGGTATTGGTGGCCAAGCCGAACACACCGTGCCCGGTGGAGGAAGAGGCCTCTCCCCTTACGCCGGTGGAACTACCGCTGGCGTCGAGCCCGACGCTCCCACTGGAGAGAGTCAGGCCGGTACCGGTTCCACTCCAGCTCTCGCCCCAGTGATCGTGGTCCGGAGCGGCAGCGTTGCCGCACACCCAGGCGGAGCCGTTCCACTCGGCGATCTGACCACTGGCGCAGGCCTGCGGCAGGCGGTAGGTCGAGGCCAACGAAAGCCCCACATCACCTGAGGTACCGCCCCCTGCCAGACCGGTCCCCGCGGTCACCCCCGTGATGTCCCCACCCGAATCGGCATCGGCGGCACAGGACCAGGCAGACCCGTCCCACTTCGCCACCTCACCGCTGGCGCAGAGAAGCCCACCCAGCGTGTCGTCGTCCACCCCGTCGGCGAAACCGGACGGGACTCCGGTCAGGCCGGACCAGGGGACGGAGCGGGCATAGTGGGCGTAGGGCGCGGCGGTCAGCGGCTGGCGCGGCGAGAGGGCCGTGTAGGAGCCAGTGCTGTCGCCCGGCCGAACCCCCACCTCCAGCC
>DUEL01000065.1 GCA_011192125.1 Thermoflexia bacterium | reverse complement strand
ATCGCCGCTTTCACCTGCGACCTCCCGCGCCACCCGTCGCCCCAGTTCCACCGCGTAGTTGGTCCCCCGGTCCCAGGGATAGACCTGGCTCATACAGGCCAGGTACAGGCCCGGGATTCCCGTCTCCAATGGGGGGATGTTCTGAGAATGGTTCAGCGTTGGGATCGGCTGGGCGTAGGGTTCGGTGAACATCCAAGAGGCCCGGATCCAGTCGGGCTGGAAGTCGGGGTTGATGCGGGCAAGGCCTGGCAGATAGGCCTCCAGCAGTTGCTCCCTGGTGTAGCCGAAGTAGGGATGGTCGGCGGGGAGGTAGTCGCCGCAGTAGACCAGGTGGTCGCCCCCGTAATGGTCGCGCGGGATGTAGTTGGTGTGCTCGACCAGGCCCATAAAGGGGAGGCCCTCTCCGGCCGGGACGTTGATCCAGTAGTGTCCGTCGGTGAGGCGGCGGCGGAGAGCGAGGATGAGGACCACCGCCCCCATCGAGCGGAGGGCCCGCAGTTTGGCAGCGTAATCGGCGGGGAGGTCGGGGGCCAGCCGGAGGGATGCCTGAGGGGAGCAGGTGAGGACGACCCGGTCGTATTCGGCCCCGCCGGCCCCCGTCTCTACCCGGAGGCGACCCTCCCCGATGGGCCGGACGGCCCGGACCTCCGTTCCCAGCCGCACCTCCCCACCCTGCGCCCGCACCCGCTCGACCAGGAGGTCGGCAAACGCCTGGAACCCGCCGACGAAGTAGCCCAGCCGGGGGGTCCGTTTGTACAGCCGGGCCCAGAACCAGGCCATGTTGACCTCCCGGTAGTTCTCCTCCCCGAACTTGGCGACGAGCATCGGCCGCCAGAGCAGGTTGTAGGCCCGTTCGCCCACGGCCCGGCGGGTCCACTCCTCGGCGGTCACCCGCTCCAGAGGGAGCCAGTTGCGGGTGAGGCGGAGGTAGAGGGTGACCAGGCCGACCCGCAGCCGGTCGACGAAGGGGAGGGGGGAGAACCGAAGGACGCGCATAGGGCTGTCGAAGGGGTAGATGCAGCCCTGGTGATAGATGGAGGTCGTCGGCCGGGGGAAGAAGACCTTGTCGCGGGCCCCCAGTTCGTCGATCAGCCGGATCACCTCCTCGTCGGAGGCGAACCAATGGTGATAGAACCGCTCCAGGGACCACTCCCAACGGTCGTCGCGGAAGCCCGCCGCGAGCCCCCCGGCGTAGGGCCGCGCCTCATACACAACGACGGCGTGACCCCAGCGGGTCAGGTCGTAGGCCGCCGCCAACCCCGTGATCCCCGCCCCGACGATGGCTACCTTCATTCTTCTGCTCCCTTGCTCCCCTGCTCTCCGGCCAACTCCCGCACCTCCGCCCACTGCACTCCCTCGATCCCCATAAACACCAGCCCCAGCAGCGTCACCGGCAGGAGGAGGATGGCGTGGAGGACGAGGATGTAACTCCCGGCCGGGGTCGCAGGCGCGCCGATCCCCTGGAGGATCTTGATCCCCAATTCGAACGTGCCGATGTAGCCGGGAAGGGAGGGAAGGGCGGTGAGGAGGTTGATCGCCCCGCCCATCAGCATCACGTCGACGTAAGAGAGATGGAGGTCGAAGGCGAAACTGACCAGCCAGTACTTCAACGACTCCAAGAGCCAGACCCAGATCGTGATCCCGAAGAGGACCAGGACGTCCCGCCCGCTGCGGAGGCTCTCTAGCCCGTCGACGATCCCCTCAATGAGGCCCAGGAGGGGAGGGCGGAACCGGGAGGGGACCAGCCGGTCGATGAGGCCGTGGGCGAGCCTGCGCAGGAGATCGGGCCGGGCGGCGAGGGCCAGGAAGACCGCCAGAGCGCCGAAGAAGGCGACGCTGGCGACGGTGATGAGCCGGTTGAGGAAGGCGGAGAGGGGGACGAACAACAACCCGAAGAGGACGAAGAGGACCAACGTCAACCCGTCGAACAACCGCTCTAGGACGGCGGTGGTGAGGGTGGTGCCGATGTTGACCCCCTCCTTGCGCCAGAGGACGTAGGCGCGGAGGGCCTCGCCCAACCGGAAGGGAAGGATGTCGTTGCCCATGTAGCCGATGACGACGACGGGGTAGAGCCGGTTGGCGGAGATCCGCTTGCTCGCCCGCAGGAGGAACCCCCACCGCCAGGAGCGGAACCAGACGGAGATGAAGTAGACCGTCACGCCGGGGACAAGCCAGATGTAGCGGGCCTCCCGCAGCGCGGCGGCGACCTCGCCCAGGTGCAGGTCACGCAGCGCGTACCAGAGGAAGAACAGGCTGATCGCCAGCCCGAGGAGGAGCAGGGGCCACCGTCGCTTCATGCGGTAGATTGCCCCCTTGTCAGGACTGCGGCCTCGTCGAAGGTTCTTCTCTTCATCGCTAGTTCGCTGAGTCGCTGATTGGTGACTGGGTGGTCGGGAGATTGGATTACCTGGTGACTCGTTGCCGCCACGCTTCGTAGAGCACCACCGACCCGGCGACGGCGGCGTTGAGGGAGGTGACCTGCCCGACCATCGGGAGGTAGATCACCAGATCGCACCGGTCCTGCACAAGCCGCCGCAGCCCTTTGCCCTCGCTACCGACCACCAGGGCAAGGGAGCCGGAGAGGTCAACCTGGTCGTACCGCTGGGCTCCGCGCACGTTCTCCAGGCCCACCACCCACACGTCGCGCCCCTTCAGGCGGACAATGGCGTCCGGGAGGTTGGTCACCTGGGCCACGCGGAGGTGCTCCACTGCACCGGCGGAGGTGTGGACCACGGCGGGGGTGATCCCGGCCGCCCGCCGCCGCTGGATGACTGCCCCGTGCACCCCCACCGCCTCGGCGGTTCGCAGGAGGCTGCCCAGGTTCTGGGGATCCTGCAGGAGGTCCAGCAGCAGAAGGAAGGGAGGTTCACCGCGTCGCTGGGCCTCCGCCAGAATCGCATCGAGGTCGCTGTAGGGGTACTCGCTGGCCTCAAGGACCACGCCCTGGTGGTTGGCCTCGCCCAGCCAGTCGAGGTGGCGGCGGGGGACCCGCTCCACGGGCACGTTGGCAGCCTCGGCCAGCGCCAGAATGTCGGCGACGACGTCGACGGCGCGGACCGTCTCGGCGAGCAGCAGCCGGTAGAACTGCCGCCGTCCGGCGCGGAGAGATTCATAGACGGCGTTGCGGCCGTAGAGGGTCTCCCGCATCCGTCCTTACCGCTCCAACCGCCAGGTTGGCCCCTCCGGTCGGTCCTCCACCACGATCCCCAGTTCGGCCAGTCTGTCCCGCAACTCGTCGGACCGGGCCCAGTCCTTCGCCTTACGGTACTCCTCCCGGATGGCGAGGATGATCTCCACCAGCCCGGCCAGCGTCTCCTCCTCGACCCCGGTCGGGGCCAGTTTGTCGGGGATGATGCCGAGGACCTGCCCGCCCAGTTCGCGGAAGGTGGTGTCGATGGCCGCCAGCGACGCCGGGGTGAGGTCGCGCCCGCCGTCCAGCCACTTGTTCACCTCGCGAGCCAGTTCGTACAGCGCGGCCAGCGCCCGCGGGGTGTTGAAGTCGTCGTCCATCGCCTCCGTAAAAGCCCGCCGATGCGCATCCAGCACCTCCGCCACGTCCGGCTCCGGCTCCCCTTCGGGGGACGCGTCCCGCAGCCGCAGCCGCACCGCGCGGACGGTGTTGTGCAGCCGTTCCACCCCCCGCTCGGCCGCCTGCATCGCCTTCTCGGTGTAGTCCATCGGCCCTCGGTAGTGGGCGGAGAGGATGAGGGTCCGGATCGCCTCCGGCCGGTTCCGCTTCAGGGCGTCCTTGATCCGGATGACGTTGCCCAGGCTCTTGCTCATCTTCACCCCGTCCACCGTCAGCGAGCCGACCAGGATCCAGTAGCGGGCGAACGGCTTGCCGGTGGCCGCTTCCGACTGGGCGATCTCGCACTCGTTGTGGGGGAAGATGTTCTCCAGCCCGCCGCCGTGGATGTCGAACGTCTCCCCCAGGTACTTGGTCGCCATCGCCGAGCACTCGATGTGCCAGCCGGGGTAGCCCCATCCCCAGGGGGAGGGCCAGCGGAGGATGTGCTCCGGCTCCGCCTTCTTCCAGAGGGCGAAGTCGGCCGGATGCCGCTTCTCCTCCCGCACCGCCACCCGCGCCCCCGGCTCCAGTTCCTCCACCTTCCGACCGGAGAGTTTGCCATACTCGGGGAACTTCTCTACGGAGAAGTAGACGTTCCCGTCCACCTCGTACGCATACCCCTTCTCCAGGAGCGTCTTGATCATCTCGATCTGCTCGGGGATGTGGCAACTGGCGCGGGGGGAGATGTTGGGGCGGACCACGCCCAGCGCGTCCATGTCCTCGAAGTAGGAGCGGGTGTAGATCTCCACCAACTCCATCGGTTCTACCCGCTCCCGCCGGGCCCCCTTGACGATGCGGTCCTCCCCCGTGTCCAGCAGGTGGCCCACGTCAGTGATGTTCTGCACATAGCGGACCTTGTAGCCCAGGAAGCGCAGGTACCGGACCACCACGTCCATCGCCACGTACAGTTTGGCGTGGCCGATGTGGGCGTGGTCGTACACCGTCGGTCCACAGACGTACATATAGACCCGGCCCGGCTCCAGCGGCTCGAAAGGCTCTTTCTGACGGGTGAGATAGTTGTAAACGGTGAGGCTCATCGCGTACCCTCCGTAGGCTCTTATCCGTTGCCCTCAGCGGGCCTTGCGAAGATCATCCGACCGGCGGTGGTCTGAAGCACCTTAGAGACCACGACCTCGATCTCCGAGCCGATGTACTGCTTGCCGTTCTCCACCACCACCATCGTGCCGTCGTCCAGGTATCCGACTCCCTGCTCTGGCTCTTTCCCTTCCTGGAGGACGTAGAGGGTGAAACTCTCACCAGGGAGGTAGATCAGCCGAACCGCGTTAGCCAACTCGTTGATATTCAGTACCGGCACTCCCTGGAGTTCCGCGACGCGGTTGAGGTTGTAGTCGTTGGTGACGATGGGACAGTGCAGCCGTTTGGCCAAAAGCACCAGTTTGTCGTCCACATCCCGCGCTTCTTCGATGTCGGCGTCGATGATACGGACCGGGCTGAGCGATTCCTCCTGCAACCGCCGGAGCATGTCCAGGCCACGCCGCCCCCGTTTACGGCGCAACGTGTCGGAGGAATCGGCGATGTGCTGAAGTTCGTTGAGGATGAAGCGGGGGACCAGCATCTCTCCCCGAATGAAGCCGGTACGGCTGATGTCGGCGATCCGCCCGTCGATGATGACACTGGTGTCCAACAGGACCGGCGGGCTCTGGAGATCCTCCGCCCCTTCCACCATGCGCCCGCTGCGATAGCCGCGGATGAGGTTGAAGAACTCCTGCGCGCGGGCGGTCAACACGATCACACCTAGATAGGCGAACAGAATGGCTGTGAAGAAGGGAAGGATCCGATTGAAGGGAGAAGGCAACAAGGACAAGGGGAACACCAACAAGGCAGCGATGATCAGGCCGATCACCAGCCCGATCATCCCTGCCAGCAGCTGCTGGGCCGGCACGCGGCGCAGTTGGGTGACCAGCGAGCGGAAGGGCCGGACGGTGAAATAGGGTGTCAGCACCAGCCCTACCAACGCGCCAACGAGGAAGAACGTGCTGCTGTAAAGGTAAGTAGACCCTCCTCCCAGTTCGGCAAAACGCGCCCCAAGGAAAAGCCCCGCCACAGCGAGAACGATCATACCAATAATGCGAGAGATAAATTCTGAACTCATCAAACCACCTTCTTTCATCTATTGGTAAAGAGCATCTTACGGATAAAAAGGGATGAGTCCGACGGAAATATCGTATCACAGATAGGGGTAAAAGTCAAAGTGAACGACCTCACAGGATCCGTAACCGTCCAGTAGATATCCGACGACTTGAGTCGCTGGCAACTCAGCAGCAAAGCCCGGCTTTCGCGGGCTTCCCTTAACCGCCCACTATTTGACCCGCCGGTGGGTCGCGGTTATAATTCACTTGAAAAAAATTTGCGATCGTGTATGGCGAGTGAGAGCAGGTTGGCCGAGTCCCCGGGCGGCGATCGCGCCGGGGGAGACGAGCGGCTGGGAGCGGTTCCCAAGCGAGCCGAGACGCCGGAAGCGGTGCTGGAAGAGGAGGGGCGGGGATGGAGTCGACCGAACAGCAACGCGACGCACTGAGCGACCTGATCAATGTTGCCCTTGCGCGGACGGCAGAAACCCTCTCAGATCTGTCCAACCGCCGTATCCTCATAGAGAGACCGGAAGTCGTCATCTGTTCGGTGGACGAAGCCCAGGAGAGACTCCAGAACCGGATCTCGGAGCCCCTCATCGCTGTGCATCAATCCTTCTCCGGCGCGCTGACCGGCACTGCTATACTCGCCCTCGACCGCGAGGAGGCCCGCACCCTGGTAAACCTGCTGGTGGGGGAGGAGACCTCCACGCCGGACCTGGACATCTCGGCGCGGGAGGTGGTGGTGGAGGTGGGCAACATCCTCCTCAGCGCGTGCACAAGGGTCTTCGGGAGTCTGCTGCAGGTTCGTCTCTTTTCCTCTATGCCTCGCTTTCGGCTGGAAGATCCGGCCACGATGCTCAACACCCCGACCGCTCAAGACGAGCAGTACGCCATCATCGCTTACACCACTTTCCGGGTGCAGGAGGAGGCCGTACCGGGGATCATCCTGATCATCCTCGGTGCCCATCCGATCGGCCGGCTCTTCAAGGCGATCGAGGAGCAGTAAGCGCCGTGTGAGGAGCGGAACGACGATGGACGAGTGGACCAGAGAGTGGGTGACGCGCCTCATTCCGCTGGGTGTTCTGGTCACGGACGCCAACCTGGTGGTCCAATTGTGGAACCAGTGGTTGGAAGAGCACAGCGGTCAGGCGGCCAGGGAGGTGATCGGGCGATCGCTGCTGGAGCTGTATCCCGAACTGGTCGACCGAGGGTTGGACCGCATCTATCGAGACGTGCTGGAGGGGTACGCCCGAGTTCTCTCCCATCGTCTCCACCGGTATCTCATCCCTCTGACCTGCCGATCGCTTCACGGGGAGGAACGGATGATGCAGAGCGCGCAGATCCTCCCGCTAATCCGAGAGGAACAGGTGGTGGGGACCCTCACGTTCATTGAAGACGTCACCGAGCGGGTGCGGTACGAGGAACGTCTTGTGGCGGAGATGCAGCAGGCCCGGCGTCATGCCGAACGGTTGGCCCTCGTCAACCGGATCGCCGGAGCCGTCAGTGCGGTGCTTGAGATGGATGAACTGCTGGAGACCGTCTACGTAGGGATCGCCTCTACGCTCCCGGTAGACGCGTTCTTCGTCGCCCTCTACGACGAGGAGCGGCAGGAAGTGGACTACCGTTTCCGGATCGACCAGGGAATCCGAGAGCCACCGGAACGGCGTCCCCTCGGCAGCGGGTTCACCTCCGTGGTCCTCACCACCGGCCGTCCATTGTTGATCCGGAATTTCGAGCAGGAGAAGGATCGGTTACCGACACCCCGCTTGTGGGGGACCGGGGAGATGCCCGATTCGTGGCTCGGCGTGCCGATGCGCCTAGGCGGGCAGGTCATCGGTGCCATTTCCGTACAGGCGTACCGACCGGAGGCCTACGGGCCGGAGGACGAACTCTTCCTGAGCATCATCGCCGACCAGGTGGCGATAGCCGTGGAAAACGCCCGTCTCTTCGCCGAGGAGCGTGAGCAACGGCAGCGAGCCGAGGCCTTGGCCGCTGCCGCGGCGGCCATCGGCAGCACGCTGGACCTGGAGGAAGTGCTGGACCGCATTCTGGAGGAGTTGGAACGGGCTATCGCGGGAGATGCCTACTCCGTCATGGTGGTCGAAGGGGAGGAGGCTCGTGTCGTCCGTCACCGGGGGTACGAGCGGTTGGAGCTGGTGGACCATATCTCGCGCCTCGTCATCCCTCTCAAGCGGTATCCCCTCCTTCAACGAATGCAACGGACGGGCAAACCGGTGGTCATCCCGGACACACTTTCCTCTCCGGACTGGGTGCGTGCCCCTGATAAGGAATGGCGTCGTTCCTACGTAGGCGCACCCATCCGCGTGGGCAAGCGGACGATCGGCTTCCTCAACGTGAACAGCACGGAGCCAGGCCGGCTCGGCCCGGCCGATGCCCAGTGGTTGCAGGCGTTCGCCTCCCAGGTGGCCATCGCGCTCGAGAACGCCCGCCTCTACCAGGAGCTCCAAGCCTACGCCTCGGAACTGGAGGAACGGGTCGCCGAACGGACCGCCGAACTGGAGGCCCATTATGCGCAGCTGGACGCTATCCTCCGGAGCGCGCTGGATGGGATCGTCGTCACCGACCGCGACGGCAGGATCATCCAAACCAACCCTGTGGCCGAGCAGTGGCTGAACAACACGCCGCCGGAGGAGGCGGCTCGGCTGCGAGAGACGATCATTGAACTGGCGCGGGAGGCCGGGACGCGCCCCCAGCGACTCGTCGAACTGAGTGGGGCCGCCCTGGAGGTCAAGGCCTCACCGGTGAAGGGCGGAAAGCCGGATGGGGCCTGGGCGGTGGTGGTCCTCCACGACGTCAGCCATCTGAAGGCGCTGGACCGGATGCGGAGCCGCTTCATCACCAACATCTCCCACGAATTCCGCACCCCCCTGGCGACGGCCAAGCTGTACGCCACCCAGATCCGTAAGAACCCGGAGCAGGCGCTGAAGCTCCTGGAACCGCTAGAGCAGGAGCTCGATCACCTATCGCGCCTGCTGGAGGACATCCTTAAAGTAGCCCAGTTAGACGGCGAGGGGATCAAGAGACCGTTCAAGGAGGTCTCCCTCAACCTGCTGGCTGCCGCGATCGCGGATGGTCGCCATATGCTGGCGAAGTCCCACGGCCTGACCCTTACGTGCCATCTGGCGGAGACCGACCCTCTGGTGCTGGGGGACTGGGGATCGTTGACGGAAGCGCTGGACCAACTGGTGTGCAACGGCATCCAATACACCCCCGAAGGAGGAAAGATCACGATCCAGGTGGCGACCGTCGAACGGAAGGGGCGGAGATGGGGGACCATCTCCGTGAGCGACACCGGGATCGGCATTCCAGAGGAGGAACTCCCCCACGTCTTCGAGCGGTTCTTCCGCGGAGAGGAGCCTCGGCGGAAACAGGTCTCTGGGACGGGACTGGGACTGGCCCTCGCGCAGCAGATCGTCTCCCTCCACGGGGGATGGATCGCGGTGGAGAGTCAGGTGGGAGAGGGATCCACTTTCACCATCTGGTTGCCCCTGGCCTCCGACGTCAGCGAAGCTGCTTGATCCGGTCGGCAAGCCGCTTGCTCATCACAGGGAGACGGGAAACGCAGAGCGAAGAAACTCCGAGCCTCCCGTGCCTCTGCGGCAGACCCAGTTCTCTCACCGCCCGCCAGGTTCGGTCGTTGCGGAGGGCGGGGAGGCCGCATGCGAGCCCCTTCAATCGAGTCCACACCGCTTGAAGCCAGCGGCCCTGCCCTCCTTCGATCGCTGCCTGGAGAGCGTGAAGACGCACGAGAAGATCGCGCCGTCCCAGCCGATGGGCCAGAAAGCGGGCCTGCTTCATCCACTGGTCCGCCTCACAGTACGATCCCTGGCGCACCGCCACCTCGGCCAGCAAAATCTGGAGTTCGGCGATCTTATGCTCATTGCCGAGCGCTCCCCACGACTTCAACGCCTGGTCCAGCCAATGGCGAGCCTGTGCCACCTCCCCCCGGTCTGCACAAAGGCGTCCCCGATGCTCCGCGTGGTCGGCCTGCCCGGCGGCGTCCTCGGCCCGCTCCCAGAGGGCCTCGGCCCTCTCCAGGCACGCCTCTGCCTCCTCCCACCGCCTCTGCCGCCGGTAGAGGTCGCTCAGGTCGCCCCAGGTGTAGGCCAGACCGGTGGTGTCGCCCGCCTGCTCGCTGAACTGCAGCGCGGCGCGGTAGGACCGCTCCGCTTCTTCCCACCGGCCCAGGTCGGTCAGGGCCAGCGCCAGGTTGCTCATCATCCGGCCTCGATTGCGAGCGTATTGGGGATCGTCTGGGCAGAGGCGCAGGGCTCGTCGGAAGTGCCGGACCGCCCACCGCCACCTCCCTTGCCGCCAGTATGTCAATCCTATCACGTTGGCGATGCGGGCCAGAAAGAGAGAATCGTCGGGGAGGGACCGAGCCAGGGTCTCCGCCTGGCGGTAGCATCGCAAGGCCTCTTGCCACTCCCCCTGGAACCAGCGGACCCGTCCCAGGTCGAACAGGCTGTAGGCGATGCTGCGGGCGTCGCCAGCGCGGCGGAAGGCGCCGATAGCCCGTCTGTGCGCACGATAGGCCGGCTCCCACTGACCGCTGCCGCAGTAGGCGTTGCCCAGCGCGCGCCATACCTCTCCCTCCAGCCCGTAAGCGCGCTCCTCCGCCAGCGCGTGAGCGATGTCCTCCAGGTAAGCAGCCCAGCTCCGCCAATGGCCCCGGCGCATCATATACTCATCCAAGCCGAGGGCGATCCGTGCGGCCCGATGCCAATCACCAAGATACTGACCACACGCTGTTACCATCTGCAGCAGGTTGTCCCGCTGACGGTCGAGCGCGTGCACGTCCTGTCGATGTCGCCGGATGTACTCGAGGCTGAAGGCGACGAGACGGTCAATCTGCTCAACGAACAGCCGCCGACGCGCGCTGATCGTCTCCAGCATCCTCCCATTCCTCCAGAAGATCGGTCATAATGAACGTGTAGGTCAACTGATGAATGGCGTACCGCTTCTCCTCCCGCCCCACGACCTGCAGGAGCGACATCGCCACCAACTGGTCGATCGCCCCGTCAAGCCGGTCATCCGGCAACCCGGTGGCGGCCTGGAGGTTCTCCCAGTAGGTCCCCGAGGGAGCCAGGGCGGGCATCGCTAGAAGGACCCGGCGGGCGTCGTCGCTCAGCACCTCCCAGGAGCGCCAGTAGATGAACCGGAAGAGGCCCTCGTACTGGCGGCCGGTAGCCCCCTTCAGGCGGGCGAGGACCCGGTCCAGCGGGAGGCTGCGAGCCTGCCCGACGACCAGCTTGATCGCCAGGGGGTTGCCGCCAGTTGTCTCGTAGATCCGACGGAGGGCGGCCTCGTCCGCCTCGACCAGCGAGTGCACGCCTCGGTAACTGGCTTCGTGCCGCATCAGCGCGATGCTGTCGGACTCGCCCAGCTCGTCCAGGGTGAGACAGAACACGCCAGAGTGCTGGCTCAGGCTATACCGACTGGTGAGGAGGAAACGGGTAGGGCCGGCCAGTTCCCAGAGCCGGGGGACCAGTGCCTGGTGGTCGACCGCCGTCTCCAGATTGTCCACCACAACCAGGTGGGGCCTTTCCCTCAAGAGAGTGCGGAGGTGGGCCTCCTTCCGATCGGGTGGTTCGCGCACCAGGTCGGCGTCGTCCAACTGGGCGACCAGGTCGTCGAGCAGGCCCTCGAAGGTGAGGGCAGGTTCCGCGTCGGGGAGCGCGATGATCCCGTGCCAGGTGACGAACCGGTGTCGCTGGGCGGTGACCCAGGCGATATCGGCGACGTCGGCCTGCTCTGCAGCCCACATCGCCAACCGATGGACCAGAGCGGTCTTCCCCAGCCCCCCCAACCCTTCGATGCTGATCAGGCGAGGGCCGTCGGGATCGGTTAGGAGGTCGCGAAGGTCGGCGAAAATCCGATCGAAGCCGAAGAGGCGGGTGTAGGTGGGCGCGGGGATGTTCCGGGCAAGCCAGCGCCGTCGCTTCTCCACCTCTTTCCGCGCTGCTTGCTCCATCGCCCATAGGACGCGGGCCAGATTGTGGATGGCCTGCTCCTGGTGGACGTAGAGGGTGCTCTCAGCCACGTGGCGCTCGTGGGCCAAACGGATCACGCTCTCTCCCCGCCAGAACCTCCGCTCCAGGAGGGTCGCGCCCTCAGGATCGGTCTCCGCCAGCCGTTTGCGGGCCTCGCTCAGCACCTCCTGCAGCGCGGCTGCACGGCCCAGGACGGTCTCCGGCCATCCCCCCTGGCGGCGACGCTCCGCCACGACCGCCAGCCCGGCCAACGGATGTTGCCCCAGCGCCTCCTGGCGACGTAATCGCTTAAGCGCGGCGTGAAGCGCCTCCACGAACTGCGTATCCAGGACCCACCGCCCCATCGGTCCCCACCCCGAGAGACTCTCTGGAGGTTCTCCGGAGGTTCCCCGTAGGGACAATCTTCTTCTCCCCCTTATCATATATGACAGGGGGTAACCCCGACCGCCACGCTGCGGTGGGAAAAAGGCGACCTGCCCACGGGGTTACCCCTATTCTAGCACAAATTTCGTGGACGGGGTACCTCAGAAGCGTCTCCGTCCGAAAGGGGAGGCCGGGGGCTCTCCGCACCCCACGACCTCAAGCAACATTATCGAGTGAACAGACGGGGGGACGAGACAGCAACCAGCGGAGGGAACTATAGAAAATACATCCAGGTCCGCGATGGTCTTTTCACCGTGCTGCTGGGCGATACGAGCCTACAGCATCCAGGAGGCTATCGATAACATCACCGATGCATCGGCCGACAACCCCTACCTGGTGTGGGTAGCGAGGTCGCGAACACCACAAATCTCATCTACGGTGGCACTTTCATCGGACGTGGCGGCAACACGGCCATCGGGATCGCGATCTTGGGCATCGGGAGCATCCAAAGGGCTTGCGCCTGCCCATAGAGGCGGGGAACAGCATCGATCCGAGAACGGTGTATCCTGATAAACCATAGAGACGAGGAGGTATAAGATGAAAAGCAGATGGCTGATCGTCGGCGTGTCCATCGTAATCGTGATGCTGGCTCTAATGGTCAGTGTAAGCCTGGCTCAAGGTCCAGACGGCGGCAACGAGGCACAAGACATCGTCTCTATCGCAGGTACAGTGAGCGCCAAGATTTCCTATCAGGGCGTGCTTAAAGAGAATGGACAGCCAGTGACCGGTAGCCGTGATATGATCTTCCGCCTCTATTCCGACAGTTCCTGCACCATCCAGGTGAGCAACGAAATCACCAAGACAGGGGTTCAGGTGACCGACGGCCTGTTCAGTGTGGACCTGGAGGTGGATCCTGACAACTTCAATGGTCAGGCTTTGTGGCTGGAGGTAGAGGTAGGCGGCACCAAGATCGGCTGCCAGGAGATCCTCCCGGTGCCTTATGCCCTCAGTCTGCGTCCAGGTGCGGTGATCACGACTACCACCACGGACGTGCGGCTCAACTACTCTTTTCTGTATGGCGCGCCGCTACCTATTTTCTCGCGAGAGTACGGTGTCTATGCAAAAGTTGAGGAAAGCTCCCTCACCAGCACTGGGTACGCTGTTTACGGCAGCGCTAACACCGACGGCTACGCGGGGTACTTCACCAACTCCAGCGGGACCGGGGTGTACGCCCGCGGAGGGAGCGATGGCGCCGCCGATCTGATATTGGGAGGAAACTCCAGCACTGAGGACAACGGTGTCATTCGCTCCGATCCAACCTACACCAACAGTGATATCGTCTTGGTCTCCTCCGACAACGTCCGAATCGACCTAGACGATGACGCGGACGACTCCGATAGCGACTTCGAGATCTACGACGAGAACGACAACGTGATCTTCGCCGTGGACGACAGCGGAGACGTCTCCCAGCCACTGACCGCTGATGGCCTACTCAAGGCGGCGGTCTACGCCTACTGTGGGAGCTCGGGGTCTACCACCTATCGCTACTTCAACCAGGTCAACGGAGTGGCCATTACCATCGCTAATGGTACAAGTGTAGGCCGTTGCACTATCGACTTCAATTTCGATCTGAGCAACCGCTTCTGGATCGCGATGCCGGTCTATACAACCAGTGCCCGTACTATCAGTTGCGATATCAACTCCACCGACAGCCAAAAACTCGATTGCGCCCGCTTCGACATCAATGGGAATGGTGCCAACGGTGGAATTATGGTGCTGGTCTACTAGCCAATCTAGGCGATGGCAGGGAGGCAAGAGCATGGGCAAACAAACGGTGGCAATCGGCGTAATCCTGCTCCTCGGCAGCCTCTTGCTGACCACGGGGGCTCTTGCTAACGGTGGCCCCAGTATAGGCTGGTCCGTCATCGGCGGCGGGGGAGGGCACGCCGAGGCCGGCTCCTACGCCATAGACGGCACCATTGGTCAACCAGTGGTGGGAACAGTCTCGACCGGCAATTACGACCTCTGCTCCGGCTTCTGGTGTGGAGGAGTCGTTGAGTACAAGATCTACCTGCCGCTGGTGTTGAAGAACGCATAGAGGGAACCTCCTATCAACCCCCGGGTCTCAACGGACTGCCAGTCCGGGAACTGAGCCTCCCGCAGGCTTAGAGCCTGCGGGAGGCTCGAATTTCAAGCCGCTACCCCTGAGACCTCCTGGTCCGTTGGCCCAAAGATGTTATAATGAGAGCAGGATGGACCTGTTCGAGTACCGTCGCCAGGAGCAGATCCGACGGGAGGCCCCGCTGGCGGCCCGGATGCGGCCCCGCACGCTGGACGAGTTCGTCGGCCAGGACCACATCGTGGGCGAGGGGCGGCTGCTCCGCCGCGCCATCGAGACCGACCGGCTGTTCTCCTCCCTCATCTTCTGGGGGCCGCCAGGGACGGGGAAGACCACCCTGGCGATGATCATCGCCAACACCACCCGCTCCCACTTCGAGACCCTCAGCGCGGTGATGGCCGGCGTGGCCGACATCCGCCGCGTGGTCAAGGAGGCGAAGGACCGGCGGGGGATGTACGGACAGCGGACCATCCTCCTGGTGGACGAGATCCATCGCTTCAACCGGGCGCAGCAGGACGCGCTCCTGCCCCACGTGGAGGACGGCACCATCATCCTCATCGGCGCGACCACCGAGAACCCCTACTTCGAGGTCGTCGGCCCCCTCCTCTCCCGCTCCCGCGTCTTCCAGTTCAAGCCCTTGAAGGACGAGGAGGTAGCGGAGATCCTGCGCCGCGCCCTCACCGACCCGGAGCGGGGCTACGGAAACCGCCGGGTGGAGGTCGAGCCGGAGGCGTTCGACCACCTGGTGCACATCGCCGGAGGGGACGCCCGGGCCGCCCTCAACGCGCTGGAACTGGCCGTGGAGAGCACCCCACCCGACCCCGACGGCGTCGTGCGGATCACCCTGGAGATCGCCGAGGACTCCATCCAGCGCCGCGCCCTCCGGTACGACCGGGCCGGGGACGAGCACTACGACACCATCTCCGCCTTCATCAAGTCGGTCCGTGGCTCCGACCCGGACGCGGCCCTCTACTGGCTGGCCAAAATGGTCGCCGCTGGGGAGGACCCCCGCTTCATCTTCCGGCGGCTCTACATCCTGGCCGCGGAGGACATCGGGCTGGCGGACCCCCAGGCGGTGGTGGTCGTCGACGCCTGTGCCCACGCCTTCGAGTGGGTGGGGCTGCCGGAGGGACAGTACCACCTGGCCCTGGCGACCCTCTATCTGGCGACCGCGCCCAAGTCCAACTCCGTCGGTGCCTACTGGAAAGCCCTGGCCCACATCGAGGAGCACGGCGCTGGCCCCGTCCCCCTCCACCTGCGGGATAAGTCCGACCGGTTCCACGGCCCCCTCCGAGAGCACTACAAACGGACGATGGGGGAGCACGAGAAATACCGCTACCCCCACGACTACCCCGAGGGCTGGGTCGAACAGCAGTATCTGCCGGACGGGGTGAAGGGCGGGTGGTTCCGCCCCAAGGGGCACGGCTACGAGAAAATCATCCTACGCCGACTGCGGAGGATGAAAGAGAACCACAGAGACGCAGAGGACACAGGGAAATCTCAAAAGTAGAGAACCTCTGTGTTCTCTGTGTTTTGAAGGGAGCCTCCCGCAGGTTCCCTACGTGCACTAACCTGCGGGAGGCCGGCAAACTGTCAGGTAGATAGACGACCGGAGGATCTGCGAGAGTGATTCGGGTCGAGCACTTTCAGACCCCCTCCGCTTTCGACCAACTGGCGGAGGAGTGGGACGCGCTGCTGCATCGCTCGGCGATGGACACGATCTTCCTCACCCCCGCCTACCAACGGACCTGGTGGCGACACCTGGGCCAGGGGGATCTGCTCCTGCTGACCGTGCGGGAGGGCGAGGAACTGGTGGGGGTCGCTCCCCTCTTCCTCACCGAAGAGGAGGGACGACGGGTCCTTCAGACCGTCGGCTGCGTGGAGGTCTCCGACTACCTGGACTGGATCCTGGCTCCAGGGAAGGAGGAGGAGGTCTTAGCAGCGCTGCTGGACTTCCTGAACGGTTCCCTTTCCTGGGACGCGATTGACCTCTGCAACGTCCACCGGGATTCCCCCACGCTGGCCCTCCTCCCCGCGCTGGCCCGCGGACGCGGCTGGTCGGTCCGGACGGAGGTGCAGGAGGTCTGCCCGGTGGTCGACCTGCCGGAGACGTGGGAGGCGTACCTGGCCTCGCTGGGCCGGAAGGACCGCCACGAACTGCGGCGGAAGATGCGCCGGGCCGAGGCGATGGAGGAACTCCGCTGGTACATCGTCGGGCCGGAGCACGACCTGGAGGCGGAGATGGAAACGTTTCTCCGCCTGATGGCCGCCAGCACCCCCGAAAAGGCGGCCTTCCTCACCCCTCCGATGCGGGCGTTCTTCAAGGAACTGGCCCAGGCGGCCTTTGGGGCAGGGTGGCTGCAACTGGCCTTCCTGGAGGTGGAAGGAGAGCGACTGGCCTCCTACCTCAATTTCGTGTACGATAACCGGGTCCTGGTCTACAACTCCGGGCTGGACTGGCAGACCTACCCCAGCCTGGGGGCTGGCATCGTCCTCACCGGCTTCCTGATCCGACACGCCATTGAGGAGGGGCGGGAGGCCTACGACTTCCTACGCGGGTCGGAGCCGTACAAGTACCGCTTCGGCGGCAAGGATGTGACCGTGCACCGCATTCTGATCGAAAGGGAAAGATGATGGTCGTCGGTATATGTCGGGTGGAACTACACCTGCCGGGGAATGGCTCCCTCAAGGGAAAACGGAGTCGGTTGCGACCGCTCCTCAACCGGCTACGCAAGGAGTTCAACCTCTCCACGGCCGAAGTGGACCTGATGGACGTGTGGCAGTCGGCGATCATCGGCCTGGTCACCGTCTCCAACGACGCCGGACACGTCCACTCCGTCCTCGAGGGAGCGGTCCACTGGATCGAGACCTACCACCCCGACGTCCAGGTGGTGGACTGGGCGATCGAGATGATCTAGCGTCACGGGTTGGGGATGACCTCGACCTCGTCCGCCGGGACCTCGATTCGGCGGTCCTCGATCTGGACCACGACCATCCCCTTCAGCGGCAGCAGGTCGATGACCTTGCCGGTCCCGTAGGGGGTACGCACACGGGCCTTGCGACGGGGAAGGTCCTTGGAGGCCTCCAGATACATCTCGTACTCGTAGGCCAGGCAGCAGCGGAGCCGCCCGCACATCCCGGTGATCTCAGAGGGGGTGAGGGAGATCCCCTGCGCTTTGCCCATCCGGATGGAGATAGGCACGAAGTCGGATAGGAACCGGGAGCAGCAACGAGGTTCGCCACAGGCCCCGTATCCCCCCGTCAGCCGCGCGTGGTCGCGGGGGCCGATCTGACGCAGTTCGACCTTGGTCCGCAACTGCTTCGCCAACCGACGCTGGAGCCGCTGCAGTTCCTCCTTGGTGCCAGTGACGTAGAGCAGTGTCAGTTGCCGACCGTCGATCGTGTACTCGGCCGTGCTCAGTTTGATGTCCAGCCCCATCTCTCGGACAATCCTTCGGGCGGTGGCCAACGCTTCGCTGGCCTTTTCCTCCCACTGCTGGTGGAGGGCCAGGTCGCGCCCCGTCGCCCGCCGGAGGACAGGTTTGAGGTCCCGCGCCTCCTCCCCGTCCACCGTCTTGAGATAGGCTACCTGGCCGATCTGACGGCCGCGCACCGTGTCCACCACCACGTAGTCCCCACGGACCAGATCATCGCAGTTGGACGGGTCGAAGTGATAGATCTTCCCGCCAGGGTGGAAACGGACGCCGACGACCGTTATCTTTCCCTTCTCCTGCTCGTTGACCGTCTCGCTCATCTTGACCCTTATTTTACCACAGAGTCGCAGAGAGCACAGAGGAATCCCTGTCTCTCTGTGGTTGATAAAGAACCTGGAACCCAGCAGCCTGAGGCTGAGGGTTCCAGGTTCCTCGCTCTCACTCTTTCAGTTTATCCCTTCTTGGCCCTTGCCGCTTTGGCCTGCTTCCTCTCCTGCTCGGCTGCATACTCCGTTGGGTGGATCTGGGCATGGTAGGAGATCGGCTTGCGCAAGCGCTCCAGATCCAGCAGCAGGTCCTTCTCCCGATCGTAGGCTGCGATCTCGATCTCGTGGCCCATCTTGAGGGCGTCGAAGGGGCAGAATTCGGCGCAGAAGCCGCACTGCATACAGATGCTGATATCGATATGAAACTCCGCCGGTTCCCGCAGCGGCTTCCCCGTCTCGGGGTCGGACGCGCGGACGATCCAGATGCACTGGGGCGGACAGACCCGGGCGCACGTTCCGCAGGCGGTGCAGCGGAGCCTCCCATCCTCCTCGATCAGGAAGGGGAAGCCGCGAAACCGCTCGGGGAGGGGAAGCCGCTCGGCCGGGTACTGGACGGTGAAGATGCCGCGGCTCGTGGTGGGGCTCTGCCGGATCGGGAGAGTATCGGGGGTGTATCGGGCCCCGAAGCCTCCCTTGAAGAACCAGCGCAGGTCGTCCACGTAGGTATCTACGAACCGACGGATGGTGATCCCCAGCGACTTGAGCAGGTGCAGACTGGCGTACATCAGCGATCCACCTCCCCCAGCGTGATGTCGACACTGGCCAGGATGATGACCACATCGGCGATCAGGTGCCCGCGACACAGTTCCCCCATCACACCCAGGTTGATGAAGGACGGGGCGCGGATGTGGTACCGGTACGGGTTGGGCCCTCCGTCGGAGACGACGTAGAAGCCCAGTTCGCCCTTCGGCGCCTCGATCCGACCATAGGACTCTCCGGCCGGGACCTTGAGGGTGGCCTTCTTCTTGCCCGCCATCACCGGCCCGTCCGGCAGCCGGTTGAGGGCCTGCTGGAGAATGCGCAGGCTCTCCCGCATCTCGCCCAGGCGGACCAGGTACCGGCTGTAGGCGTCGCCGTCGGGGGCGGTGATGACGTCGAAGTCGAACTCGTCGTAGATGGAGTAGGGATCGGCGCGGCGGATGTCGTAGGGGACGCCGGAGCCACGCAGCAGCGGCCCGCTACACCCGTAGGCGACGGCCTGATCCGGCGGCAGCACCCCCACGCCGACGGTACGGGCGCGGAAGAGCTCGTTCTCGGTGAGGTAAGCGTCCACCTTGTCCACAAACCGGGGAAGCCGCTCGAAGGCCAACTCGCGGGCCAGACCGACCGCCTCATCGGTCATATCGTGCGCCACGCCGCCGAACCGCATATAGTTGCACATCATCCGCGAGCCGGCGGTCATCTCGAACAGGTCGAGGATGAACTCACGCTCCTCCAGCGCGTAGAGCATCACCGTGAAGTAGATGCCCAGGTCGTTGCACATAAAGCCGACGGAGACGGCGTGGTTGAGGAAGCGGGTGAACTCACCCATAATGACCCGGATGTACTCCGCCCGCTCGGGGACCTCCACGCCCATCAGTTTCTCCACGGCGAGGACGTAGGGCCAGTTGTTGGTCATCGAGCAGACGTAGTCCAGCCGGTCGGTGTAGGGGATGTTGCCCAACCAGGTGTTCCGCTCGCCGATCTTCTCGTGGCATCGGTGGAGGAAGCCGAGTATGGGCTCCAGTTTCTGGATCCGCTCCCCCTCCAGCGTGGCCAGCAACCGGAGGACGCCGTGGGTGCTGGGGTGATGGGGCCCCATATTCAGCACGACCCTGTCCACCGGCATCGCGGGGTTCCGCTGCTCCGCCACCTCGTCGTGGGGACGGTACCCCCACGCGTCGGCCGTGGGCCGCCAGTCCTCGGGCGACCAGCCGGGAGGGTATCGAAGGTTGCGTCCCAGCGGGGCCCGGCTCTCGGCCATCACCGGATGCCCTTCGGGCCACCGGCTGCTGAAGGGCTTCTTCTCTTCTTCGTAGTAGACCTCGTGCCAATCCTTGCGCAGCGGGTGACCGTCGAACCCCTCCCAGAGAAGAATGCGACGCAGGTCGGGGTGGCCCTCAAACCGGATCCCCAGCAGGTCCCACGCCTCCCGCTCCTGGAACTCGGCCGCTGGGAAGACAGAGACCAGAGAGGGGACCACGGGGTTCTCCCGGTCGGCGTGGACGTGGAGGGTCAGCGGCCCGCCGGTGGGCTGGAAGAGGTGGTAGACCACCTCGAAGCGGGGCGGAAGGCCGTTGACCTCCTCCGGATAGTCCACCCCAACAACGTTGGAGAGGTATCCATACCCCATCTCGTCGCGGAGGAAGGTGGCGACCTCGACCAGGCGATCACGGGCGACGATCAACCCCTCATACGGCTCGGGGGCGGGTTCCACCGCCCCAGGGAACCGTTCCTGCAGGCGGGTCAACAGGTCTGCGGGTTCGGGTGCGACTTCTGTGGTCATAGTCATCCTCACTCGACAGGTTCTGGTTGGGACGCCTCAATCTGTTCCGTGAGCCGCCAATCGACCAGGTCCGGCCCCAGTTCCGGCACAGGAACGCTCGTGTCCGCCTCCTCCCCTTTACGATACCAGCGCAGGTCCCGGATCGACTCCCGCTCCATCCGCGCGTGGATGGTGAGGAAGCCGTGGATAAGGGCCTCTGGCCGGGGAGGACAACCGGGGATGTAGACATCCACCGGGATGAACTTATCGATCCCGGAGACGACGTTGTACCCTTCCTTGAACGGACCACCGGAGATCGCACAGGCTCCCATCGCGAGGACGTACTTGGGCTCCGGGAGCTGGTTGTAGAGGCGGACCACCTGGGGGGCCATCTTCTTGGTTACCGTGCCGTTGACGATCAGCAGGTCCGCCTGGCGAGGGCTGGCCCGCATGATCTCCATCCCGAAGCGGGAGGGGTCGAAGCGGGCGGCGAAGGTGCCCACCATTTCGAAAGCGCAGCAGGCCAGCCCGAAGAACATGGGCCACAGGGATCGCTTGCGTGCCCAGTTGTAGATGCGATCGAGGGGAGTAACGTGGACGGTGCCGACCAGTTCCGGGGGGATCTCGGGCAGTTGCCTCTTCCGAGTTGGCATCTGTTTCCTCCTCGGGTGCGGATTGGTGTGGAATCGGCCAAACAACGGCTATTTTACAACGGAGTTGTTTTTCCCGCAACCAACGGAACTGACCTTCGGACAGGAGTTCGGACATCAGGCGTGGGACTCCTTCTCGGCGGGCCTG
>DUEL01000064.1 GCA_011192125.1 Thermoflexia bacterium | reverse complement strand
AGAGTCGGGACGCCATGGTGGAAACACCTCCCGAGGGGATGGTTTTAGATACCCTAATTTTACCTCGGGGGCGCCCCGTTTCATATTGTCAACGTGCTAGCCGTTCAACTGCGTAAGTCCTGTCATTTACAAAGGGGAATCTATCGGTGTGCTGGAAGTGGTCGACGAGAAGCCCGGCGCGTTCGACCGGCACGATCTGAATCTGCTGAGCACGCTGGCTGGTCCGGCAGCGATCGCTATAGAGAATGCCCGACTCTATGAAGAGACTGCCCGGCTCCTGGCCGAAGCCCGGGTTCTGCAGGAGGTCACCCTGGCGGCATCTTCCACCCTCGATTTCGACCTGGTGCTGTCCCGAACCATCCAGGCCATCCGCCGCACGTTGCGCATTGACTATCTGGTCTTTGCCCTTCCAGATGAGTCGGGGGAGGGTCTTACCATTCATCCCTCCCTCGTCGGTTTCGTTGCTCCCTCCGAGGAATATCTCCACATTCCCCTAGAAGAGAGCGTCTGCGGGCGGGTTTATGCCACGGGACGTCCGGAGTTGGTAGAGGATCTGAGCCGGGACTCCCACTATTTCCAAGAGACGCCGGGGCTCCGATCGCTGCTTGCCGTGCCAGTGAAGGTAGAGAACCGAGTCGTCGCCGTCCTTGGAGCAGGAAGCGTACGTCCGGCGGCCTTCACCCGAAGTGACCTACGGCTGTTCGAAGCCATCGCTGCCCAGTTGGGCATCGTGATGGAAAATGCCCGACTGTACGAGGCAGAGCGGGAATTGCGCAAACTGGTGGAGTGGTCGCGGACCCAGTTGGTGATGAACGAACGCTTGGTCGCCACAGGGCGGCTGGCTGCTTCCCTTGCCCACGAGATCAACAACCCCCTCCAAGCCGTGCACAACAGCCTCCAACTTATGCTGAGCTTCTCATTGGAGCCGGAAGAGCAGCGGGAGTACCTCCAGATCGCCGCTGAGGAGGTCAAACGGCTGATGGACCTGGTCTCCCGCATGCTTGACTTCGCCCGTCGTCCCCGACGGGGTATGAAAGTTGTCCAAATAAACGATCTTATCAAAAGAAGCCTGACCCTTTGCAACAAGTATCTCCAGCATCACCACATTGCCGTTCGACGGGACCTCGATCCCAACCTTCCTCCGGTTCAGGCTAACCCGGACGAGCTATCCCAGGTTTTCCTGAACCTTATCCTGAACGCCGTAGACGCGATGCCCGAGGGGGGCTCCCTCTGTATCACGAGCCGCCTGGCCGAGGATGGCCGCATAGCCATCTCTTTCACTGACACCGGCCACGGCATCCCGGATGAGCACCTCGGGCGGATATTCGAGCCGTTCTTCACAACCAAGGAAGGGGGCTCCGGCCTGGGGCTGAGCGTTAGCCTGGACGTTGTCCGGCGACATGGTGGGGAGATAACAGTCAAGAGCACGGAAGGAGAGGGAGCCACTTTCACCATCTGGTTACCTGTCCTGAGCGCGAAAGGAGAAGCCTGACCAGTGACCCCCTCCGACGTTGTGGTTCCCTCCTCGGTAGATCAGCCCCACATCCTCATTGTGGACGATGAGGAGCGGCTTCGGCGCACCCTCTCTGGCCTGTTCCGACGGATGGGGTACCGAACTACCGAAGCGGCATCCGGCGAAGAGGCCCTGGAACACATTGCTCGCCACACCTTTGACGTCGTGTTGCTGGACCTAAAGATGCCCGGGATGGATGGAACGGAGGTCCTGAAAGCAGCACGTCCGATGGCACCGGATACGGTCTTCATCATTCTCACGGCCTTTGGGACCCTGGACTCAGCCATCGTGGCCATTCGGCAAGGAGCCTTCGACTATCTTCTCAAGCCCAGCCCGGCGGGGGAGATTATCCGTGCCGTTGAGTCCGGCCTGAGCGAGCGGCGCCGCCGTCTGAGGGAAGAAGATCCGGTGGCGCTCTTGGAACGAGCCCTGGCCAGTCTGAGAGAAGCCCATCGCCAGACGGCACCCGTCCGGCATACTGATCGCTTCCTTCAGGCCTCCGGTATCACGGTCGACACTCTCCAGCGGCTGGTGGTCGTGGACGGTCGGCCTGTTCATCTGACACCTACCGAATTCGACATTCTTACCTATTTGATGCGCCACCGAGACCGGGTGGTGTCCCCACAGGAATTGGCAGCCTATGTACGTGGCTGCGACCTGGACGAGCATGAGGCCCGCACCCTTCTGCGGTCTCACATATACCGCCTTCGCAACAAACTGGAACGCGATCCTTCCCATCCCCGCTGGATCCGCACGGTACGCGGTAGCGGGTACATCTTTTCTGACGGGTAGAGATCCCGCTCCCCCATACTGTCCTCTTCCCCTGTTTTCCCATCTCCAACGCAAGGGAACATCGTCACACAAACGAACCGCTTCCGGGAACGTTTTGGGACGTTCATTCGGCCCAAGTTGTGGTACCCTATGAGCACGTGACCGGACCATCGGTCCTGACAAGGAGCCTCCGGAAGACGGTTTCTATGCGTGTCTTGATCATGATGAGCGAGAGGGCGGAGGTGATCACGAGCCTGAACGAGGCTCTGCAATGGGCAGGGCAGGATTGTCGCATCTACGTCGCCCGTACCAAGGATGAAGCAATGGATCTCCTCAATGGCTCTCAGGTAAACCTGCTGATTGCAGACCTGCGGCCAACTGACACCAGCAGGAGGGCCCAAGAGAGCCGTTCGCGGGCCTCCGTTCTCCACACATCTCCTTCTGCTGGCGAGAGGATCCCAAGGGGAGAAGGGAACGAGGTTGCCACGGAGGAGATTCATGCCGCCATTGACGGACGGCAGGCAAGGCAGCAGGTAGCGTCACTGATAGGTCATCACCTGCGCGTGCCGCTCACCTTCATTCTAGGGTACGCCAGCGTCGCGACCCAGCAGATCGACAGGTCGACTTCCCAGATGATCCACTCCATCGTTCGGCATGCGATGCAACTGCGGAAGGTACTGGACGACCTGACACCTTTGCTCGAGTGGTGCCTGGCCCGGCTCCCGGCCTCCTCCTATCCGGTCGATCTGCGTCACCTAGTGGCTGAGGTGGTCTCCTCGCTGGCAGTGCGGGCGGCGGAGAGAGACCAGGTCTTCGACTTTACATCCGGCTCTCGACCGGTACTCGTCGCCGTTGACGAATGGGGAGTGGGTACCTTGCTAACTCTGTTGCTCGGCCACCTCATCAGACGGTTGCCCGAAGGAGCACGGTTGCGTCTCCACGTAGATCGGGGGGAGAGTGGAGGAGTGGTGACCATTGAAGGGAGCGAGGGCATCCGTCAGAATGAGGAATTTGAAGGAGTCAGCCTAGACACAGTTCAGGCGATGGCTGAGGCCCTTGGAGGTGGTCTGGACGTTGGACCTATGAAAAGCGACGGCGTTCGCTTTGTCCTTACTTTTCCCCTGCAAATACAGGCAAGACGGCCATCGCCGGTAGAGGTGAGGGGAAGCGTAGAGACAAGGGGAAGCAGAGATGGCGGGCAAGCATGTCCTCATCGTGGATGACGAGCCTAAGGTGGCGTTCGTCCTGGGTCGGGCCTTGGAGCACTCCAACAAGGGATACCGCATCACAGTAGCCCATTCCGGGGAGAAAGCGCTGGAGATCCTAGAACGCTCATCAGTGGATCTGCTGGTTACCGATTTGCGGATGCCCGGTATCAGCGGGCTGGACCTGATCCGATGGGTGCGGACTACCAGTCCCAAGACCCGGACCATTCTCATCACCGCCTACGGTGACGACAAAGTAGAAGCGGAGGCTCGCCGGCTCGAGGCCTATCGATATATCACTAAGCCGTTCAATATAGCAGATTTCACCCAGGCGGTGGAGGAGGCACTACGGGAGGTCGCTCTGGCTCGGCCGGGCCTGTTAATACTCTCCGACGAGTGCTTCGAGGCTGTCGCCGAGCGGCTGGAGACGCTGCGCCAGGAGATCGGCGCCCGGTGCATCCTCCTGGCCGACGTGCAAGGGCAACGGCTGGTGGAAGTGGGAGACACTCAAGGGCTGGATACCATTACTCTGCTGGCCCTCTTGGCCGGAGGAATTGCGGCCAGCATGGAGCTGGCCCGTCGCTTAGACGACGACCACGCCTTGAACCTCAATTTTCACGAGGGTTCCCGGTACGACCTCTATGCGGCTACCGTGGGGGATGGTCTCTTCCTTGCCATCATATGCGACCGGGAGGTCCAGCCCAGTCGGATCGGGCTCGTCTGGCTCTATACCCGCCGCGCCATTGAGGAACTACGATCTATGCTCTTGAGCACCGAGGCGGCTTCACCTGCCCCCCGGCTGGGGGAAGACTTTACCACCTCCCTCGCCGCTGAACTGGACGCTCTGCTGACAGAGAGGCCGGATGCGATGGCAGCGGTCAACCCTCCAATATCTATAGAGGGGGCAGAACCAGATGCTCCGTTGATCGAAAAACCGTGCGACAATGCACCTGTCGCCCTTCAGGAGGCGAAGGATGAATCTCCCCTTCGCGCTTCCCTGGAGGAAACAAGACCACCGCTGGAGGCTGGCAGTGAGGCAATTGAAGAGGGACGACCACCGGAGAGAGAACTACTAGATCTGGAGACTGCCATCAAACGAGGGATCATCCCACCCGACTTCCTGTTATCGGAGCGCGCATGATTGAAGGGAGGTGAGCGATGGCTGCCCCGCGGGTTCTGGTGGTGGATGACGAACCGAACGTGGTGAAGTCGTGCACTCGGATGCTGCAACTGGCAGGCTTCGAGGCCCATGGCGTCACCAGCGGGACCGAAGCGATTTCGCTTTACAAGGAGAACCGGTTTGACCTGGTACTGGTGGACCTGAAGATGCCCGACACAGACGGTCTGGCAGTACTGCGGGCACTTAGGGAATACGATCCTTCCGCTTCTGTCCTTATCTTTACCGCTTATGGCACGAAGGAAAGCGTGGTTGAAGCGCTGCGCCTCGGAGCACGGGAATTTCTGGAGAAGCCCCTGGACGCCAAGCGGCTGGTCGATACGATTCAGCGGCTCCTGGCCCAGGGAAACAGCGCAGCCGTGCGGGGGAACCTGCGCTCGATGAGCCTTCCCAGCATCATCCAGATCAACTGCACTGAGCAGAATCAGGCTCGTCTGCGCGTTCGGCGGGGCGGTGAAGAGGCCAGCGTCTTTTTTGCCGACGGCAATGTGGTGCATGCCGAGATGGACTCAAAGACGGGTGAAGAGGTCGTGTACGAACTGCTGGCATGGAGTGATGGAGAGTTCGAACTGGAAATGGGGGTCCCTGCACCTCAGCGAACGATCACCACCAGCTGGTCTGGTCTTTTGCTGGAGGGGATGCGCCGCTTGGACGAGCAGGCAGCTGCCCGACGGGAGGAGGAGATCCTACCCCAAGTCGAACAGGAGAAGGAGGTGAAAAGGATGGCAGCCAAGAAGCGAAGCGAACGGATCGCGGAAGCGCTCAAGGAACTGCTGGAGGGATCCAGCGACATCGAGGGAGGCGCTCTGGTGAGCATCGATGGCTTGGTACTCTCGGCCAACGTCCCGATCCAGGGGCTCGATGAAACCCTGGTCGGTGCTGCTGCGGCGGCCATCTTTGGATTGAGCCGCCGCAGTGTGCAACAACTGAGCCGCGGCGAGTTCCACCAGACCCTCATCCAGGGAGAGGAGGGCAACATCATCGTCACCGCTGTGGATCCCCAGAACGTCTTTGTTGGGATCACCCCTGCCGAGATCAACCTAGGGATGGCCTTCTACGAGGCACGGCAAGTGGCCCAAAAGCTGGCCGAAATCCTGAAGTCCTAAAGCCCCCCTTATCCTGCGAGGGAGGGCGCGAATCAGGTGCAGGAGGGACGGAAGATGGCTACCGAGGAAGAAAAGAAGAGAAACCTGGCGCGGATCAATGCGATGATCATCTACGGGCTGGAGAAGGGACTGTGGGACCTTCTGGGCGAGTCGGCCCTTGCCGTCAGCACCACGGTGGGCGAGGGGATGCTGAAGGTGATGGAGAAGACGATGGGGCTGGAGATCGCGGGGGAGGATCCTCAGGACATCCTCACCGAGATCGGGCGCATCTTCGTAGATGAGATCGGCATTGCCCTCAAGTTCGACATCACCAAGGAGGACAGCACCGTAGGGCTTGCCGTCCAGAACTGTGTTCTCCTCAAAACGGAGGAGGATCTGATCCAGGCAGGCATCAAGCCCTTCATGTGCCCCTACCTGAACATCGCGGCAGCGGCAATGCGGCAGCGACTGGGGGTGAAAACTCGCGTCTCCAAGATCAACGTGGACACCGGGGCCCGGAAGTGTGTCCTCCAGTTCGAACTGGTGTAGAAGGAGTTCTCTTCCTCCCAACGGATATGCTGCTACCCACGGCGAGGACCCTCCCGGCCAAAAGGTGGTCGGTAGCGGACGGTTGGGCGATGCCCTCCGTCTGCTACCGACCCTCGAATCCACAAAGCAGTCCGAAAAAGCAGAGCGAATAGATGATGAAAGAACCCATCATCTTCCGACGGGACGACTGCTTGACCCACGAGCAGGCTTTGTATTGGAAGGACCTGCTCTATCGGACCGTCAAGATCGGCACCGAGATCGAGTTCGCCCTGCCCAAGGGGGCCAAGAAGGATGAGTTCTTGCCCCCTCTGAGGGAGAGATTACAGCCCACTAAGGATCTGAACAACCTGGGAAGGTATGGGGTACTGGACGTGGTAAGCGAGCACTGCGGGGTGGAGATCCAGGTCATCGGTCGTCAGCCGTACTATTCCGCGCTGGTAGAGCAGTACCGGGCCATCCTGGACCCGCTGCTCGAGCAGGGGATCCGGGCGCGGGCCACGTGTGGCCTTCACTACCACCTTCTCACCGTCGGCCTGAGCGAGCCGGTTCCCGAAATCATTCTGGCCAACGTCTGGAATCTCACCCGTCGCTACGCCCCGTATCTCAAGTTTCTCACCAGCGCTGGGGACCGGATGGAGGCACTCTGCCGTCGACGCAACTACAACAGCCACCTAGAGATGGTGCGACTCACCCCCGGCGTGATGAGTATGGAGGACATACAGCGCCGCCTGAAGGAAAGCAAGGTGGTGCCGGAACATCAGAATTTCCTAAACCTGGAGCACGTAACCTTCACCGAAGACGGAGCAGTACGGGAGTTCCATCTGGAGTTCCGCTTTCCCGATGCCGACCTTTCGCCGACATCCATCACGGCCAAGACCTTTCTGTTCCTGGCCATGGTATTGAAGGCAGTGGAATTGAGTCAGTACGGCGTGATCCACGCCGGGAAGGTCCAAGAATGGCGACGAAAGGTGGAGCTCTTGGACATACTGAGCAACAACGATGGCAATCTGGCTACCAGCGACACCTCCGGGGTCACGTCGGAGGTGATCGAGGAGTTGCGGGCCGGTTGTCGAGAATTACTCGAACTACTCAAACCCATCTTCGTCCGCTTCGCACGGGCGACCGGCGGGGGTGAGGAAGATCACCCGGCCTTCGAGGTTCTGAGCTCCCTGGCCGAAACACCAGTCTCTCTCCTACGGGCCAGCGGGCGGGACTGGAAGGAGATCGAGCGAATTCTCAGCGAGCGTGCATCGATCTCCCCGGAGGGATGGGATCGAAGCGATCGACGGCTGATCCGGCTGATCGAGTTGGCAGAATTGACCGGGTACCCCTCCTCCGGCGCCTGGAAGTGGGAGGCTGCGCGGGAACTGTTCCTCACCCCTCAGGAGCTAGACCGGCGGCTCCGACAGCTGGAGCGATGGCGGGGGTTGAAGTGGGATGAAGAGCTGGGCACGATGGTCTTCTTAGGTTGACATTCTGCGTTACGGACGATGTGCGGGCTCAGCGGCGTGTTACTCTTTCCACACAAACGATCAGAGGAGGAACTTCAGCAGATCCTGGAGATCACCACGTCCAACCTGGTCTTCAACGAAGAGCGGGGGCGCGATGCCTCCGGCATTGCCGTGGTTCAGGCGGACGGAGGCTGCCAGGTTCTTAAGCGACCAGTCCCGGCATCGGAATTGGTGAGATCGGAAGATTATCGCCGTCTCCTTTCCACGGTAAATGACGAAACGGTTTGCATCCTCGGGCATACCCGGATGCCGACGAAGGGAGACCCTCTCCGGAACGTCAACAACCACCCGCTGCGGACCGAGCACGTCGTCGGTATCCATAATGGGGTCATTTCCAACGACGACGAGCTCTTCGCCCGGCTCGGACTTCCCAGGGCGGGGGAAGTGGACAGCGAAATCGCCTTTCGGCTTCTGGATACAGTGGACCCGATCCAGAGCGATGGCCGATATCCAAAATTGCTAGAGGAGACGACACGGTTGCTGGAGGGCACTTACGCGATATTGGCGGTGGACCTGCGACGGCCGACGGGATTGCTGGCGATGAAGCGGCTCCGTCCTCTGTGCTTGCATTACGAGCCGGCCTGGAAGGCTCTGTTCTTCTCCTCCAGATACCTCTTCCTGCGCCGGGCGTTCGGCCGAGCGGTCGTCACCGAGGCTTTGGAGAGCGGATACGGTTACTACTTTGACGCTCTGCGTCTGCCCGAATTGGGGAACCGACCGGTCTTCACATTTCCGCTCCCCGACGGGAATGGGGCAGGAAAGGCCTGTAGTGGGAGGTATCAAGATGGGACAACAGATCGCCCTGCCTGAAGAACTGGCAGCACAGATTGAGCAGATTCTGAGCGAACTGCGCATCCGGGCCCAGGTGGACTGTGTCCTGCTGGCCGATATCAGCGGTCAATTGATCGCCTCGCAGGGAGAAGTGGAAGGCCTCGATCCCGTCCTCGTGGCTGCGTTGGCGGCGGGCGAGCTGGCCGCGATGACCGAACTAACCCACCAGATTGGCGAAAAGTCCCCCACCAGCTCCTTCTTGCACGAAGGGGAGAAGAAGAGCTTATACATCAGTGACGTTGCGGGTACTTTCATTCTCATCGTGGCCTTCCCCGCCGGTGTCCCTGTCGGCCTGGTCCGGTTGTTCATCCGGCGCGCCGTCGAACGGTTGCGTCCACTGGCCGCCGAGTTCGAGGATATGATACACCGGGCCAGGCCCGCACTCGGAGCTGACTTTGGCGCTGCCCTGTCCGGCGAGTTGGATCGGATATTAGGGGAGATGTGAGGGATGTTTATCAACTGGCGATTGCGTGAACTTAACCTGAAGATCGTCTACTACGGTCCGGCGCTCAGCGGCAAGACGAGCAATCTGCAATACATCCATGACAAGACGGATCCAAGTATCCGAAGCGAGATGGTCTCCCTCAAAACACGGGGGGATCGGACGCTCTATTTCGACTTCCTGCAACTGGAACTTGGGCGCATCGCCGGCCTAAAGCCCCGCTTCAATCTGTACACTGTGCCGGGGCAGACCTACTATACCGGCACCCGCAAACTGGTGCTGCAGGGTGTCGACGGTATTGTTTTTGTGGCTGATTCGCAGAGGGAACGCCTAAGGGAGAATATCGAATCGATACAGGAAATGTGGGACAACCTGCGGGACTTGGGTTACAACCCGGAGGAGATGCCTCTGGTGTTACAGTGTAACAAACGGGACCTCCCCAACATCCTCCCCACCTCCGTCCTGCACGAGCGCCTGGGACTCAACGGCGTCCCCTGCTATGAGTCCGTCGCCATCCAAGGTGTGGGTGTCTTTGATACCTTGAAAGCGATTATCAACCGGGTCGTCGCAAAGGCACAACAGCAACTCTAATCGAAATAAGGAGGGAAGCATGAGCACGAAGAACCACCGAACCACAGGGTCTACTCCCTCTCCCTCCCTGCAGCGAATCCTGGAGCAGGCAAGAAACAAGGGTGGGTTTCAGGTATCGGTACTCACCTCTACGGAGGGACTCCCGATCATCACCACCCCGTCGACTTACAACAGTGACCTGGCCTCCGCGATGGTGGCTCTCTTGCAGAAAGTCAGCAATGAGGCACAAAGGCAACTGGGGATGTCCGAAGTGGACGAGGTGACAATACGTGGTCGGGACCACACTCGCCTAGTGTGCCGCCGCATCATCGTCGCAGAGGACGAACTGATCCTGGTCGCCATCGTCCCCCCGGGCCACGCTTACCGTCGGGTGATGAACTGGGCCGTCCGGGAGATCCGACGGGCGCTCTCCTGAACAGGCCTCGGTCCTCAGCGTGCAGTGACCTATGGAAGAGAAAAATATGGGTTCGGACATGCCTCAGGAGACCATCCTGATCGTGGAGGACGACCCGGAGATACGGGCTTTCCTCCGCGAGGTCGTGCTGGAGCCACGCCGCTATCGAGTGCTGATGGAGACCGATGGACGGAGAGGGATGGAGCAGGTGTTGAGAGAAAAGCCGGACCTGCTCCTTCTGGATCTCCGGCTGCCCCACCTCCAGGGGCTTGACCTGCTGCGTCGGCTTAAGCAACTGGGGCACCAGATCCCTACCATTGTCCTGACAGTCCACGCCTCGGAAGAGACCATCCTGGAGGCATTCCGCCTGGGGGCAAAGGATTTCCTTCCAAAGCCGTTCAGCGCCGAGGAAGCCCGCGCTGCCATTGAGAACGCGCTGACCGAGGAGCGGCTGCGGAGGGAGAAGGAGCGACTGACCCGCGCTCTTCTTCTCGCCAACCGGCGGCTGCAGCGGCAGATTCAGAACTGGGTCGCCCTCCACGATATCGCTCAGGCCATTACCTCTACCCTGGACGAAACCGAGATCTACCACCGCGTAATGGTCAACGTCAACCGCATCCTGCGCGTAGAGGCAGGATCTCTCCTCCTTCTCAACCCTGAGACGAAGGAGCTGGAGTTCCGAATGACGCTGCACGGGGATACGGCCCGCTTCGCCGACATCCGCCTTAAACTCGGACAAGGAATCGCTGGTTGGGTAGCCCAACATGGGCGGCCGCTGCTGGTGCCAGACGTACGGAAGGACCCCCGTTTCTACGCCCAGGTCGATCGGGCGTTGGGCTTCCACACCCGATCCGTCCTCTGTGTCCCTCTGAAAGCGAGAGGGGAGGTCATCGGTGTGCTGGAGGTTATCAACAAACTTGACGGACCGGAGAGTCCTGCGTTCACCCGGGGAGATCTGGAACTGCTGGGCATGCTGGCTTCGTGGGTATCGGTGGCTGTGGAAAACGCCCGACTCAATCGGTCAATGCAAGAGACGGTCGCACTGAGGACCCTCAAGCAGGTGGTCGTGACCGTCGCCCATCACGTCAATAACCGACTGATGAACCTCTCCCTCGAACTGGATCGATTGGAGGGACAAAGGGAGCCGTCGCCAGACCAGATTCGGACCACCATCGAGTCGGCTCGTCGCTGGATTCAGGAGATTGCCAATGTTGTCAGGGCCCTAGACCGGGTCGGCGAGATTCGTACAGTCCCTTATGTAGGGAACATTGAAATGCTGGATCTGGAGAGCGTGCTAGATTCCTCCAGATAGCTGGATAATGTCTCACATGACCGTGACACAGTGCAAGGGGGTGCCTCGACAAGAGGGGAACGGCAAGCGCAGGGTTTCCCGTATCCGTCAGGAGTTGGACGAGGCAGCGGAGGCGTTTCGGAACCAGCCGCTGGAGGTGGGATTCCTCCATCTCTCTCTGGCTGGGTATGAAGAACTCGGTTGTTCGGATCCTCACTGTACCGTAGCCCGATTCAGAAGAGAGCAGCATGAAACAGCCCGATGCCAGCATCGCACGCATCACGAACCTTGTCCTAGAGGCCAAGGCTGGCCTGGGTAAGACCACTTTCCTGGCCCACCTGGCGAGGGAGCGGGGGTATATCCACCATTTTGTGGAACTGGCCCCAGGGCACGGCGGGATTGTCCCCGGCCTGCGCAATCTGGCCGCGCAGCTGATACTGGCCTGGGAACTGGACCCCTGCTGGGGGAAGAAAGTGTTCCCTGGCGTGTTCAGCTGCCCGGATTTCCTTCAGGATCTGCTGGCTGAGGCCGCCCGCAAGCGGGATGAGGTACGACCAGGAGAGAAGATCGTGCTGGTGATAGACGCACTGGACGAGGCCGGCGTACCGCCGGAGCGGAACGTCCTTGGATTGCCACGGGCGCTGCCTCGGGGGGTGTACCTGATTGCTTCTCAACGACCAATGGCAATTCCGCTGTGGGTAGAAGGACCGCGGCGAGTCTTCCGGCTGAAGGCCGCAAGCCGAGAGAACCAAGCTGATGTGCGTGCCTATCTGGAGGCGGCCGCGACTTGGCCGGGAGTAGTACGTGTTCTGGCTGAACGAGGTTACACTCACGGGCAGTTCGTGACCACCCTTCAGGAAAAGTGCTGTGGGATGTGGATCTACCTGTGCTACGTGGTGGGGGAGATCGAACGAGGAGAGTGGTCTCCTCTAGACTTGGAGACCCTGCCGAAGGGCGAGTGGCAGTACTATGCCCGGTACTGGGGGCGCTGGAAGGAGCAAGAGGGATGGCATAGCACTTATCTCCCTCTGTTGAGCACGCTGGCGGCAACCCGTGAGGTGCTTCCCCTTTCGGTTCTTTGTGTTCTCGCTGGCGTGGCGGCAGAGCCGAGCGTGGAGCATCTTTTGCAGGAGGACTGGCGACCTTTTCTGACCATAGACCAGGCTGGGGATGGGCCACGTTACCGTCTCTACCATACCAGCCTGAGGGAGTTCCTGGAAGGGAAGGCCGATCTGGGCCGACTAAAGGCGGCAGAGCAGAGCCTGGTGGCAGAGTCAAAGCAGGCTACCCGGGAAGCCCATACCCGCATAGCCGATCGGTATCTTAAGGCCTGGGGTGGATTAGAGAGGGGGTTGCTCGGGCTACAGGAGCCGGAGAAGCGAGACCTGGACGGTGGCTACGGCCTGCGCCATCTGGCGGCCCATCTGGAAAGCGCGGGTCGGGTCAATGATCTGCACTGCCTGCTGCGGGTGGAATGGGTGTACAAATGCGAGGAGAAAGCTCCCTACTGCACCACCCGCCAGAGATTGAAGGGCTTGCTGGACCGGCTCGTGGGCCGGAAACGGACTCGCATCCGCCACCGTTATAAGAACGCGTGGTACACAGCCCGGAAGGAGGTAGGAGACGTCCACGGATACCTGGTCGATGTGGCGCGAGCGTGGCGGCTGGCGGAAACGGAGTATGAGATGCGTGGCACGCAACGCGCCATTGGTTTGCAGTGCCGTTACTCCCTCATCACGGCCTGTGTGAATAACCTAGAGAGGGAGACTCTCCCAGCGCTCCCTGCAGCGGTGGTGAAGAAAGGAGTGCAAGCCCCGACCGCATTGGTAGCCCTGGCTCCCCACCTGCCGGAGGAGATGCTGCAGGAGGCGCTGGCGACGGTAGGGAAGATCGAGAACGAGTATAACCGCGCCCGTGCTCTGGCTGGGCTGGCCCCTCGCCTGCCGGAGAGGCTGTTGCAGGAGGCGTTGGTGACGGCGAGGAGGATCGAGAACGAGGACGCCCGCGCCCGCGCCCTGGTCGGATTGGCCCCCCACTTACCGGAGGGGATGCTGGAGAAGGCGCTAGCAGCGGCGAGGAAGATCAAGGACAAGGATATCCGCGCCCGTGCCCTAGTCAGGTTGGCTCCCCACCTGCCGGAGGGGATGCTGGAGAAGGCACTGGTGGCGGCAAAGGAGATCAAGGACGAGGACGCCCGCGCCGAAGCCTTGACCGGGTTGGTGCGCTACCTGCCGAGGTCACTGAAAGAGGAGGCTCTGCAGGGGGCGCTAACAGCGGCAAGTAAGATCGAGAAGGAGTACGTCCGCATTCGTGCCCTGGTCGGTTTAATGCGCTGCCTGCCAAGGTCGTTGAAAGAGGAGGCTTTGCAGGGGGCGCTAACAGCGGCGGGTAAGATCAAGAGCGATTACGCCCGTGCCGAGGCCCTGGTCGGGCTGGCCCCCTACTTATCCAAGTCGTCGAGAGAAGAATCTCTGCAGGTGGCACTGGCGGTGGCGAGGGGGATCGAGGACGAGGATGCCCGCGTTCGTGCTCTGATCGGGCTAGCTCCTCACCTGCCAAAGCCATTGAAGGAGAAAGTCCTGCAAGAGGCGATGGCGGCGGCGGTGGAGATCCAGTGGGAGGACATCCGCGCCCGTACCTTGGCTGGGCTGGCTCTTCACTTACCGGAGCTACTGAGGGAGGAGGCTTTGCGGAGGGCGCTAGCAGCGGCGAGGAAGATCAAGGACGAGGATATCCGCGCCCGTGCCCTAGTCAGGTTGGCTCCCCACCTGCCGGAGGAGATGCTGGAGAAGGCACTGGTGGCGGCAAAGGAGATCAAGGACGAGGACGCCCGCGCCGAAGCCTTGACCGGGTTGGCTCTCCACTTACCAGAGATGCTGAAGGAGAGGGCTTTGCGGGAGGCAATGGCGGCGGCAAGTGAGATCAAGAACGAGTATACCCGCGCCCGCGTCTTGGCTGGGCTGGTTCCCCATCTGCCGGAGCTGTTGAAAGGGAAGGCTTTGCGGGAGGCAATGGCGGCGGCAAGTGAGATCAAGAACGAGGATGCCCGCGCTCGTGCCTTTGCGGGACTGGTCTCCTATCTGATCGAGTGGGCCGAGCAGGAACCCACTGCTGCTTACGGGGTCTGGAAGGATACCCTCCACACCCTCGCTCGCCGTACCTGTCTGGACCTCCTCTCCGATTTCGATGCCCTCTCTTCTTGGATCTTCGCCTTAGGGGGCAAGGAAGCCATCGCTGAGACTTTCCGCGCCATCCGAGACGTGGGGCGGTGGTGGCCACAAGGTCTGGATTGTCGAGGTAGTGAAAGTGTTGATGGGAGTAAGAATGTCGCATAATTCACCATAGTGCCAACAGGCGTGCTTTGGAATGCATCAGGTCTGGGCGACCGATGTTGACGACCAGCCAGGCTACGGTGAGCACGGCAATGCAGACCTCAAAGGTGTGCCGCCAGACCTTGTAGAGACCTACAACCTGGAGGTCATCTGCCCGGGAGGAGTGTCATTCTACCCGCCTGGATGATTTGTGCGACACTCTCTACCCTATAAACTCTCCACCATCTCCTGCACCCTCGCCGCGTCCGGGTGCAGGTAGCGGGCGGTGGTCGCCAGATTGGCGTGGCCCAAGATCGCCTGTAGGGTTGCCAGGTCCCCACCCCGCCGCAGAAACCGTGTGGCGAAGGTATGGCGCAGGACGTGGGGCGTCACCCGCTTGGCGATCCCCGCCCGCTGCGTAGCGGCCTCGACCATCCGCTGGACGGCCCGCACGTCCATCCGCTGCCCCGTCCGAGTGACGAACAAGGCCGCCTCTTCGGTCCACCACGGGCGTTTCTCCAAGTAGGCCCCCAGCGCCTTCCGCGCCTCTTTGGAAAGCGGCACATGCCGCTCCTTCAGACCCTTGCCCCGTCGGACCAGCACCCAGCCCGATCGCTCGTTGAGTTCCACGTCCTCCACGTCCAGCGCCACCACCTCCCCCACCCGCAGCCCGGCCCGGGCCAGAAGCGCGATGATGGCCACGTTGCGCCGCTTCATCCATTCCGCTCCCCACCAGAAGCCCTCCACCGCTGCGATCAGCCGCCCCAACTCCCGCCCGTTCAGCGGCTCGATGGGCTGCTCGACCTTCCGCACTCCCCGCACGGTGAGCCGTCGTCCACAGAAGCGGGCCAGCCCTTTAAGGGCAGAGAGCCGTAGGTTGACCGTGGCCGCCTTGAGGTTGCGGACGCCGGACAGGTAGGCCACATACTCCCGCGCCTCCTCGTCGGTCAGGAGCGCGGGGGCGGGCTCCTCGCCGTAGGTCTGGACGTACCAGCGGTGGAAGTCCGCCAGGGCCAACCGGTACTGGTTGGCGGTGGACTCCCGCAGGGTGCGGAGGTAGGCTTCCAAGGTCTTTTGCCACTCCATAGACCGGTCCCCTCCTGTTCTCAAAAGGACGGTTGAAATTTTTTGCGTCGCATTTCACCCCCCGTTACGGGGCCTTCCAGGGGGTGAAACTGGCCAATTTTCGTCGCAAAATGCCCCTTTTACGACAATGTTACACGACGTACCCCTTCGGGTCAAACGGAATGGGAGGAGCCCACTTGCAGAAACGAAGAAACCCCGCCCGAGAGGCGGGGTTTTCCGGTTCCCCGTTGAGGAAGGCCTACCGTTCCATCAACTCTCTCAACAACTCATCCCGCTCTAGCCCAAGATGCTCGGCCACTTCCCTCAGAATCGAGTTCAGGGTTCCCACCTTCAACGGGGAGTGGCGTGGAATCGTTATGTGGTGTTCTCCACCCTGGTAAGTCGTAAGCCGCATATGGCTCCCCGTCTGGCGGGTGACCTCATAACCGTACCGCCTGAGCAACTTAGCGAGTTTTTCGCCCCCCCAGTCCCGAGGCAGCTTCATACCGGCACAGCCTCCTCCTGGACGAGGCGCAACCAGACCATTGCCGGCCGCTCTTCCTCATCAAAGTGGCAGCGCACGGCGTCCTGGACGGCTTCCTTCAACTCCTCCCACGTGTCGGCTTCGGTGAAGATGGCGTAACCCAATGCTCTGGCCGTGAAGCCGCCGTCCGGGTCTCGGTCTACGAGGAAAATCACTTCGCGCATTACGTCCCTCCCCGGATTGGCTGTTTCAATTATACCACAAAAGCGAGTTGTGGAGAGGATGGAACACCGTTGTCATCGGGCAGAAACGAAAGAGAGGAGCAGGGTTGTTCCCCGCTCCTCTCCTTTGCTACAGCAAAGACAACTGACCTTCCGGCACCCGGGTCCTCCTCCGCCTTTGTGCGGCGCGGGCCTCCATTTCGGCCAGCCACAGCGCCCGCAGTTGCTCCTCGGTGTACACCGGGAGCCTGGGGCTCTGGGCCGTGGGGCTGCCCAGCGGAGACTGCGTCTCCTGCTTCACCGCCGCGAACAACGCCTTCAGGTCGGGGAGTTCCCGCTCCTCCAGCACCGTCCGCGCCAGTTCCGTCAGGAAGTCGCCGTCCTCCTCCGGCACGATGGCACCGCCCACCTCGTCTCCGTACAGGAGTTGGGCGGCCTTCATCTTCCGCCCCATCAGCGCCAGCGCTTTCTCCTCCAGCGTCTCGGCGTAGCCGACGAAGACGACCTTGACGGGCTCGGACTGGCCGAGCCGCCAGACCCGGCGCATCGCCTGCCACACCGTGTAGAGGCTGTAGTCGATCTCGTAGAAGACCACGGTGGCGAACTGCACCAGGTCCAGGCCGGTCTCGACCAGGCGCGGGTTGACGATGAGCACGTCGGTCCTGTGCCCGTTCTTCTCGATCCACGCCTCCCGCCTGCGGGTATCGACACCGGAGGAGAGGATCTCGGCCCGCAGGCCGGCCCGTCGGAGGATATCCCGCAGCCGGGGCTGGATGTCCCTGGTCCCCGTCTGGCGGACGTAGACCAGGACCTTCCGCCCCGTCGCCACCTCGGACTTGGCGAAGTCGAGGAACTCCTCCTTGGGCAGCAGCGCTCCGTCCACCACGGCGGGCAGATCGAGCAGGCGCTCGACCTTGACGACGTTGCCGTCGTCGTCGGTGAACACCTTCTCGACCACCTCGTCGCGGAAGGCGGAGTCGGGCCGGTTCAACGACCACTGGAGCCAGGTCGAGAGGTAGCGATGGTCGTCTCTGGCCCTGGCCCGCAGGAGGCCCTCCATCCGCCGGTACTGCTCCGCCTGGGCCGGGGTCATCCCGACGAGGGCCACCTCTTCGGCGTAGGGCGGTAGGGCGATGCCCAGGTCGGCGAGGGAGAGGAAGACGGAGTTGCCGATGATGCGATGGAGGACGGCCGGGCTGACGCCCGGTTTCTCCTGGACGTACACCCTGCGCCGCCTGGTGGCGTTGAACGCCCCGAAGTCGTCCGCGTCGTCTTCGTCTTTCTTCCCGTTGCCGTAGACGCGGGTCTCCAGGACGCCGTACTGCCGGACCCACCGCCGCTCGTCGTTGTAGGCGAAGTCGCGGTGGGTGTTGCCCATCCGCAGGCGGTGCATCAGCCAGAAGATGGAGGTTGCCTTCCCGCCGTAGAAGGTGCCGGTGAGGGCCAGCTGGTACCTCGTTGCGTTGACCAGGCGGTGGAATGCGAGGCCGCGGTCGGAGGCCTTCCCCTTGTACTGGTGGACCTCGTCGGCCACCAGCATCTTGAAGAAGCCTCGCGCCTTGGCCGCGATGTAGTCGGCGATGGGCCACCGCCGGTGATTCGCACCGAAGGTGTAGAGAGGGCTGCCGCAGGTGGGGACGTTGCGGGCATCGTTGTCGTCGGCCCAGACCCAGACCGTCTCCCCGTCCTCGTTCCGTGCCCATCCCGACACCCGCCGGTCACAGGTGCGGGCCTTGCGGTCGAAGGGCCGGAAGTCCAGGATCTGCTCCTCGGCTCCCTTCTTCCGCTCGACCTGCACCTGCCCGCAGACGGGGCAGACGGGGTAGGGGACGGCCGCGGCCAGGGCGCGCCGCCGGGCCTCGGCGGTGATGCGGCGTTGCTCCTCGACGACCTCCGGGTCGGCCCCCAGTTCCACGAGGCCCCGCAGGGCGTTGCGGGCCTCCTTGTACCGCTCCAGGGCCGCCCGGAACGAGGTACGCTTCTTACCCTTGGGCAGGGTGTACCGCGTCGCCACCGCGCCCTTCCACCCGCTGCCCAGTTTGGCCGAGGTGGAGGCGACGACGGCGATGGCCTTGTCGCCCAGGAGTCCGTTGCGCCAGTCCTCAACGAACCGCCGCACGTCGTTGACCTCGCCCTCGCCCCCGTTGCGGCCGATGCGCTTCAGTTCGCGCACCTGCACGCCGGGGATGACCTCCTTCGCCTCCCGCAGCCACTTGGGAACCAGGTGCGGGGGGCACATCACGAGGGCCGGATAGGCCCCCAGGAGGTCGATGGTGGCCAGGGCGATGGTCGTCTTGCCCAGGCCCATCTCCCCCTGGATGAGGGCGTTGCCGTGCGCACGGCAGGCGCGGGCCAGGGCGATGGCGGCGTGCTTCTGGACGTCGAGCAGCCCGGGCTCCTTCTGACCGGGCAACGGCTTGCGGTTCCTGCCCAGGGCGGAGACGTCCTCCCACTCCTGCGGCGTGGGCTTCAGGTCGTACAGCGGGGGGTTCTTGAGGATCTCTGCGGCGATCTCGTCGCCGTGCTCCTCCATGAAGTCGGTCATCCCTTCCACGTCGTCCAGGATGCGGACGCCGTCGGAGGAGACGAGGCCGACCGTGGTGACGAACCGCTCCCGCCTGACCGTGACTTCCTTGCCCTTCTCGTCCACCTCGGTGGATTCGTCGGTGTGTTTGACGACACGGCCCTTCACCAGCAGCCGCCGGCCGTTCTTCTCCAGCCGCATCGTCCCCATCAGGCCGGAAGCCATCAGCATGGCCACGTGGCCTTTCTTAAGGGGCATCGCCGGGCGGAAGACGGCCCGCTCCTGCGGCTTCAGCGACTCCACCAGGTCTTCCGGCCAGCCCAGGGCGTGGGCCTGGGCGATCTTCTCCCGGTCGGAGACGTCCACACGTCGGAAGCGGGCTTTGGCCGGGGCGGCCGGGATGGTGAGGGGCCACGGACTCTCCGGCTCCCCCAGGGGAAGCAGATCGGCGTCGGTCAGGGACCGGATCGCCGTCACCTGTTCCCCGGTCGGGCGTTCCCAGGTCTTGCGCGTGCCGAGCACCACCACCTGGTGGAACCGCTCGTATTCCCCGTCGGGAAAGCGGCGGATCACCAGGTTGTCGAAGTGCCCGGCGAGGAGACGGGCCGCAGCCTCGTAGCCCAGGAGCCTGCGGGGGACGATGTAGACCAGGACGCCACCGTGGACCAGGGTGGGGATGGTGGTGCGGAGGAACTCGATTTCCACCCTCCGGTCGCTCCCGTCGTAGTCGTTGTCGTAGGGCGGGTTGAGCCAGAGGAGGGAGACCGAGTTCTTGGTGACCCGTACCGCCTGCCAGGCGGTGTTGTGGACCTTGTTGAGGACGCGGGTGGCCTCCTCGGCCCGGGCCGGGGCGATCTCCACGCCCCAGGTCTCGTAGTCGCCCCCCACAGCCTGGGCGAGTTGGGCCGCGGCCTCCCCCTTTCCCGCGCAGGGGTCCAGGAGCCGCCACATGCCTTCGGGAGCCTTGAGCCACTTGGAAACGAGGGTTGTAATCAAAGTCGGGGTCGGGTAGTACCCCAGTTTCTCGACTGCTGCGAGTCGCATTGCGCACCTCCTTTGGAATGAGATTCCGGCGGAGGTGCGCACCGCCCCCGGTCGGGGGAAGCACAAAATGCGCACCCCCGCCGGGGGTTGGAATGTTGGCCTTACTACCAGGTCAGTTCACCGCTCCGGACCAGGCCCTCTACGAGGATCTGCCAACGTTCCACATCGGGCACGACGGCGAGGGCCGTGCCCACGTCGCCCCCGTGCCTGCACGCTTTGACCAGGCCGTGCCGCTCTCCCTCCTTCCGTAGGGCAGAGCCCCATTCAGGCAGGATGGGGATGGGAAGCACGGCGTCGAGCCGCGTGGCGAAGGCCTGGTTCAGGTCGAGGTTCGTCGTGTCCGGGGCGACGAGGTAGGCCTCGGAGCCGACGACCTCCCTATCCACGGCCCGCCGGTCCACGATGACCAGCCGCACCAAGCCCAGGTCGGCGTCCACGGGGTCGGAGTAGGTGACGTAGTTCTGGGAGGAATAAGCCCGGTGGGATATGCCGGGCGCGGAGATCTGGACGGCGTTACCGGCCCGTCCGTTGAGGGTGGCCCAGATAGACCGGACGGCCGTCTTGTGGCCGATGATGTGGAGGTAGACGACCTCCTCGGTGTACGTGGCCACGGCATACCCCACCAGAGGTACGCCGATCTCCTTGTTGGCCACATAGGCCGCCTTGGTCAGATGGCCTCCCCTCACGAGAGGGTAGGGGTAGGAGAAGCGAGACGCAGTGTAGATGGCAGTGGGGTAGACGGGGATGCGATCGCGGCAAAGACGTCGCCGGATGACCTTTGCCAGGTCCCAGCCGTCGGCTCCCTCAAGGGTGTCGGGCCCGAGGCGTAGGTGGTGTATCGGTTCGTCGCTGCCGTCTGCGTAGACGGACACCATCCCGGTGGTCATGTCCAGGACGGCGACGCTAGGGACCGGCACCACCGCGCCTGGGTACGGCCTCTGCCCGTCGGGGACGACGATGCGCCAGACCGGGGTGACGGCGTACACGTCGTCCCCTCCGATCTCGGAACCGTACACCGTCTCGGCAAGGCCCCAGGGGGTCCTGGCAAGGTACTCTCCGTTGTGCTCCGTCCATTCTGGCCACCTTCCCGGCATGATAGGCAGGCCGGGGATGGGCCGGTCGTGGTCACATACGGGGCGATCCACCTGCTCGAGCACTTTCGGCAGTACCCTCAGGACCTTTTCTGCGTTGGGGTCTTTATAAAGTAACTCTGCGCTTGGAATGGGCGGTTGCATTGGAATCACCTCCTCTTCTTGGAATGAGTCACGTCGAAGAAAGTCCTCCCAGCCCACGCTCCCGCAGGCTCACCCAGGAGCGAAGCCCGACCACGATGTGGTCGAGCACTTCGATGTCTATTAGGCGGCCCGCCTCGACGAGACGGCGGGTGAGGGCGATGTCGTCCGGAGAGGGCGTCGGGTCACCCGACGGATGGTTGTGCCCGACGAGGACGGCGGCGGCATTATGCCTCACCGCTTCCCGGAAGACCTCGGCGACGCGGACGTAGGTAGCGTTCAGGGTCCCCCGATACAGGGTTTTGTTGTGTAGCACGCGGTGGCGGGTGTCGAGGTAGATGACGTGGAAGCATTCTTGCTCTTTGTCGCCGATTTCCCACAGCAGGATGCCCGCCGCGTCTGCAGAGGACCGGATCTGCGGACGCTCTTCCTGGGTCTCCTTGCCCATCCGCCGTCCCAGTTCGAGGGCGGCCTTGATGGCCGCGGCCCTGGACGGCCCGATGCCGTCTATCTGGGCCAGTTCCTGCACCCCGGCCCGGGCCAGCTCGGCGAGGGAGCCGTACCTGGAGAGGAGGTCGTGGGCGGTCTCCAGTTGTCGCTCCCCGCCGATGACGGCGGCCAGGAGTTCGTAGGTGGCCACCGCCTCCGGCCCGAAGTGACCGATGCGGTAGGTGGGTCGCTCCCGAACCGGGAGGCTTCGCAGCGTGCGGGATGTGTAGCGGGAGAGGTGTGGAAGGGTGGGTTGTATTGTCATCGCACACCTCCTTTGGAATGGGGCTCCGGCGGAGGTGCGCACGACGCCCCCGGAGGGGGGGCGAAGAAGCGCACCCCCGCCGGGGGGTTGGAATGTCGGGGTTGCTACGGACGGTCGTCCGGGTTGTCTGTGTTGCCGAGGAACGTCAGGGTTTCATCGTCGTCATCGTAGAGGCCACACCGCCAGCAGGTGTGTTCGTAGAGGCCGTCGGAGGATGCAAAGGACACGGCATCACCGAGTTCCTCCGCACAGGCCTCGCACAGCCAGGCGATGATGCTCTCATCGTCCTCGACGAGTTCCCCGGCTAGTTCCTCGTCCCAGACGTAGTACCAGTTGCTCATTCCAGCCTCCTTTGGAATCGCCCCCC
>DUEL01000063.1 GCA_011192125.1 Thermoflexia bacterium | reverse complement strand
CGGCGGGTCGCTCCTCGAACTCCATCTCCGCCACGCCGGGGCCCATCCCTTTGACGTTGCCGGAGAAGGCGTCCGCCAGCAGGTCCTGCCCCGCCCCGTACAGTTTGAGCCGCTTCGCCACCTCGGTGCAGGCTTCGAAGACGTCCCAGGCCAGTTTGTGGATCTCCTCGTTGTCCACCCCTTTGCGGTGCGTCATGATGAGTTGGAGGTCGTCGCCGCAGGCGGTGACGTGGAAGTCGATGAGGATGTCCTCCGTCACCGCCGCCTCCAGCCGATCCTCCGCCTCTTCGATCAGTTCGTCGTGGACGCTGGAGTGGCCGACGAAGCCACCGATGTCGGCTTTGATGACGCTAAGGGTGATCTTGTCGGTCATCTTGTTCCTCCTTTCAAGGACAGGCACTTGTGAGGGTGATTGCAAAAACGAGGGCGAATGCCCCTATCAGGTTCCGACTCGCAGGCGTTGAGTTGGGGAGCAGACGAATGGTGGAATAGAGAGTAGCATGTTATCGGATCTTGTACGGCAGTTGCAGGGACTTCAAATTGGACACCGCGTCGTACTCTGGGTCCTTATGCACTAACTCTGCGTCTAGCAGCTGGGCCAGGCTGCAGATCCAAGCGTCGGCGACCGATAGTGGGGTGGAAGCCTTGATCTTGGCAGCCGTATGGCTCCATTCTTCCGTCGAGTGCTCGATAATCACGGGCCAGGCTTGAACGAGGCTCAGGATTTGATCCGTCTTTGCTGGTGAGGACCGACGGAGGAGGATGTATTCCAGTTCCATAAGAGTCATAAACGGGATGTGGACAGAGGCCAGGCCCTGCGTGGCTGCATCTAGGATCTCCAGGACCTGCTCAGTGCCCGGCTCGTTGTTCAGAAGCGCCAGCACGGCTGAAGTGTCCAGCACGTACCGGTTCATTACGCCGCCTCTTTTTCCCGCTCCTGGCGACGCTCCTTTAGCAGTTCTTCGGTTGTAGGGCCTGTCTCCGCCAGCAGGCCCACGGCGGCCCGAACAGGGTCAGGAGGTATGGGCCGCACAATCAGTAGGTCCCCTTCGATTCGCCATTCTAGTTTGGAGTGGGGAACGATCCCCATCCGTTCCCTAATCGTCCGAGGGATCACCGTTTGCCCGCGGGAAGAGACCGTCGAACGTGTGGACATGTCCTCTCCCTTTGTTCGATCTTACGATTCACCATCCTCTTTGCAGTATACAGTTTATCCTTCTATTTGTCAATCGTCTTTCAAATACTACTTTGGAGGATGTTTTTCAACGTCTCTTTACCGATACTCGATCTCTTACTACGGCGACCTCCCGCTCCAGGATCCGCCGCAGGATCGCCACGGAGCAGGCGTAGGTGGCGTCCATCCCGAAATAGGAGAGGGGCTCCGCCAGGGTCTTCGCCCGTGTGAAGGGAGTGTCGGAGGCGTAATGGAGGATGCCGATCTCGAAGGGGGCCGCGTAGAGGTTGACGATCTCGTCCACCGGATACCGCTTGGGCCGGATGGCCTCGTAGACGGCGGAGAGGTACGGTCCGGCCTCCATCTCGATGTCGGTGAACCCCTCCCGGTAGAAGACGTCCATATACTGCCGGTTCTGGAGGAAGGTCCCCCGCACGCTGATCGCCTTCTGGTTGTCGAGGACGGTGCCGTACATCAGGTAGGGCCGCACGTCGGCGGCGGTGAAGGCGTTGGGGAAGAGGTAGGTGTTCTGGGAGTGTTCGTCGTGGATGACGTTGGGGATCATCACGTCGCCGACGCGGCCGTTGAGGGTGGCCGCTTTGCCCAGGACGTACAGCCCTTCCAGCCGCCCCACGCCGGTGGCGACCTCGACCAGGATGCGGTAGGCGGCCAGCCCCAGGGGGTAGTCGATGTTCAGGATCACCGCGTCCGAATCCCGCAGGTACTCCAGCCCATCGACCCGCACCCGTGGGTCGAGCCACTCCGGGCGGATGGCGCACAGTTCGATCACCTGGGCATCCACGTCCAGGTGGTGCAGGCTCTCCACGTGCCAGATGCCGGCAGTGCGCATCTCCTCTTTGCAGGCCCGCGCAACCGATCTACCCTCGGGGGTTCGAGCGTACTTCTTCATCACATAGTACAGGAAGTTCTCTCGGCTGCTAGGGACCTCCTCCTCTTGGATCGCCCGGTACTCGGCCTGGAGGGCGGGGTCGCCGGACTCTTCGATGAAGCGGAGCAGTTCTTCTTTCCGCCGCAGGGCGCAGCCGGTGAGGAGATTGACCAGGCTGTGGGTGTTGCTGGAGACGAAGTAGACGGGGCGTTGGGAGAGCGGGGTGGGGACGGTCTCGGTGATGTGCTGCCACCAGTGGCGGGTGGCCCGTCGGTAATCGACGTAGGAGCCGGAGAGGAGCCGGACGGCGAACCGCTTTCGACGGCGGGCCATCGCCAGGAGGGTCGGGACGAACTGCCCGCCCCAGGCCGCCTCCAGCCGGGCCAGGTCCTGGCGGGAGAGTTCCAGGAGACGGCACAGTTCCTCCCGTAGCGGCTCGTCCACCTGCTGCTTACCCTCGGCGCAGGCCGCCAATCGGTCCACAACCGAGGTGTTGTGGAGTCGCAGGTGGACCTTGTTCCATTCGATCTGGTAGGCGGTGAGGGTAGGGATGAGATCGTCGATGTCGGACCGGCTGGCGATGAAGGCGGCTAGCGTCTCCTTGCCGTCGAACCGCATCCGCCGCCGCCGCCCCGGCGCGGAGACCGGTCGCCAGGTACCGATGTCCGGATAATCCCCCTCCTTCAACGCCCGCTCCGAGGGGGTCATCACCACCAGTCGGACCTGGAGGATGCAGGGGGGGAGCCGGAGGCTGGCGTAGATCAAGGCGTCCAGGTCGATCTCCGACTCGCCGGCCTTGACGTGGAGAGCTGACTGCATCCGCGCGTGGCTCTCCACCAGCGACCGGATCTGGACCTCGTCGGTAGTCCGCAGCAACGAATAGTAGGTCCGCTGGTAGAGTTCGATCTCCTCACTGCCGGTGCTGGGCACGGTCCGTTCCACTCTGCCCTCCTACCTGCCACTTGCTTCTTTAGTCATCTTACCGACCCTCCGCGCACCCGATAGGCTCGCTCCTTCCAGGCGATTTCGCCGAAGGCCGCCTGGCGGACGGAGTCCAACATCACAAGGATGACCAGGAGCACGGTGAGGGGGTACAGGAAGGCGGTTCGGCGGGGGAGGCGGAAGCGGACCGCGACGGCGTACCAGAGGCCGGTGTTGAGGAAGACCTGGAAGAGGGCCAGACGGACCGTCGGTTCACCCATTCGTCCCTGCCACAGCCCTTCGAACAGAAGGAGCACAGGCCACAGGAAGAGGAAGCCGTAGAAGAGGAGCATCAGAGCGGTGGGAAGGATCCGGTACTCCAGAGCGGCGAAGGCGCTCTTCGCCAGCCCTCGCCACGTCTCCAGGAAACCGTGGTAGAAGTGGACGTCCACCTGCTCCGATCCATCCAACAGGACCACACGACCACCGAAGCGGCGCATCCGGCGGGCCAGGACCACGTCCTCGGCGATCTCCCCCCGCACGGCCCGGTGGCCGCCGATGCGCTGGTACGCCTCCCGGCGAAAGAGCATAAAGGGCCCCACGGCCATTGTCAAGAGGGGGATCCGCAGCCGCTCTCCCAGGGCCAGGGGGAAACAGCCCACGACGCCGAAGGGGATGATGGGGAGGAGGATTTCCTCGCCGAAGGAGTGGGTGACGGTGTGAGGGATCAGGCTGACCAGGTCGGCTTGGTTCTGCTGGGCGGCCTCAATGGCCCAGGAGACGGTGTCCGGCCGATGGACGGTGTCGGCGTCGGTGAAGAGGAGCCATTCGCCCTGGGCTATCCGGGCCAGTTGGTCGCAGGCGAAGTTCTTCCCCATCCATCCTGGTGGAAGCGGTTGGCCCCGTACTACGCGGAGGCGGGGGTGCTCCCGTGCCATCTCCGCCACGATCTCAGGGGTCTCATCGGTGGAACCGTCGTCCAGTACGACCACTTCCAGCAGCGGGTAATCCTGCGCCAGCAGCGACTCCAGGCATCGCCGGATGTTCCGCGCCTCGTTTCGGGCCGGTACCAGGATCGAGACCGGCCAGAACGTGCGGGGGCCTTCCCCATGCGGGGCGGCCTTGCCCAGCATCCGGAAGTTGGCGATCAGATTGATCCCGACGACAACCAGCAGCACCGTCAGCGCGATCTGGTAGTGGATCAGCGTGGGAAAGGTTGCAGGTTCCATCTGCCCTCATCTCTGATACGTGCCGCCTGACACCTGACGTTTCACGTTTCACGTTTGACGTTTGGCGTTTCACGCTTCACGCTTCACGCTTCACGTTTCACGTTTCACGCTTCACGTTTCACGCTTCACGTTCTCCCCACCCTCCGGATGGAACCCCGGACGCCCTGTCTCCCACGGGTCGCGGGCCCAGACCGCTCGCTCGTGGGGCATATCGATGATCTTCTTCACGGCCAGGGAGAGGAAGAGGAGAAGGGTGTAGGGGACGATCCACAGGGGCGCGCCGAAGAAGGGAGGGGAGAGGATGACGCCGGGAATGCCCAGGACGAGGGCCTTGTTCAGGTCGCGGGTGAGGAGGTAGGCGGTGACGACCAGGACGGCCCCGGTCAGCGCGGAGAGGGGTTGGAAGCCGAGGAGGAAGCCCATCGTCGTTGCGACCCCCTTGCCCCCCTTGAAGCCCAGGAAGGGGGAGAAGTTGTGTCCGAGGGGGGCGACGAAGCCGCAGGCGAGCACCGTGGCCGGGTGGAGCGCCAGCCGGTCGGCCACCAGGTAGGCGGCCATCCCCTTGCCCACGTCGAGCACCCCGGCCAGTATCCCCCAGACCGGTCCCACCACGTGGTAGACGTTTCGCGCCCCGACGTTCCCCTCTCCGTGCTCCCGAATGTTGATCCCCGCCCGCCAGCGGGCGATGAGGTAGGAGAAGGGGATCGCGCCGAGGAAGTAGGCGACGAGGATGATGGCTGTTTCGTGAAGCAAAAAATGAGTGGACATCTCGCCTCTCCCAGATTTCTGATGATTGGGTGAGTGGGTGGTTGGGTGTTTAGGTGACTCGCTGATTCGCTTATTCGTTCTCCATTCGTTGCCCAGCCGCCCTCTCGATCGCCCGCACGATCTTGTAATACCCCGTGCACCGACACAGGTTCCCCGCGATCCCGTACAAGATCTGCTTCCGCGTGGGCTGCTCGATCTCCTCCAGCAGTTTGGCCCCGGCCATGATGAACCCCGGGGTGCAGTAGCCGCACTGGACCGCGCCTTCCTCGATGAACGCCTCCTGAAGCGGGTGGAGTTCGCCGTCCTTGACGAGACCCTCAATGGTGACGATACGGGCTCCGTGGGCGCGGGGAGCTGGGACCAGGCAGGAGAGCACCACGATCCCGTCCATCCAGACGGTGCAGGCTCCACACTCTCCCTCGCCACATCCCTCTTTGGTGCCCGTCAGCCCCAGGTCCTCCCGCAGCATCCGCAGCAGGGTCTTGCCGTTGGCCCCACGGACGACGTGGTTTTCCCCGTTGATGTTGCACTCGATGGGCTCGTCGCCTCCGACGGTGTGGCGGACGGTTTTGCCGGCCAGGCGGGGGAACCGCCCGTCGGTGCGGCCCCAGAGGAGGGGGGGCGGCTCGGGTCGTGGAGGGGCTTCGCCAGCAGCGATCACCCGCAGCGCCCGCCGCACCAGCACCCGCACCATCCGGCGGCGGTACTCCGCCCCGGCCCGGATGTCGTCGATAGGGACGGCGGCCTCCGCTGCCAGGTCCGCTGCCCGCTCGATCTGCTCGTCCGATAGCGGCCCGCCCACCAGGACCCCCTCCGCCTCCGGCGCACGGATGATCGTAGGAGCCACGCTCCCCAGCGTGATCCGCGCTCGGGTGACCCGTCCCCCCTTCAGGCGGACCACCACCGCTGTGTTGACCAGGGAGATCGCCAGGGCCCGCCGCAGGCCTAACTTCAGGAAGACCCCGCGCTCGTCCGGGTGCATCGGCGGCACCCGGATCTCCACCAGCATCTCGTCCGGAGCCAGATCGACCTGCCGGACCCCCTTGTAGAAGTCGGCGATGGGGACCGTCCGCTCCCCCCGCGTCGATCGAAGCACCAGGTGAGCCCCCAGGGCCCAGAGGGCGGGGATGGTGTCGTTGGCGGGGGATGCAGTAATCAGGTTGCCCCCCAGCGTCCCTCGGTTGCGGATGGCCGGCGCGCCCACGGTCCACGCCGCTTGGGCCAACACCCCCGCTTGCTCCGCCACGATCTGAGAGGCGACCAGCCGGTTGTGGGTGACCAGAGGGCCGATGCGGAGAAAGTCGTCTTCCAGTGCAACCCCATCCAACCCCGGCACCCGGCTGATGTCGATCAGCACCGGGGCATGACGGACCCCGCGCTCCAGTTCGATCAGCAGGTCGGTGCCGCCAGCGATGAGACGGGCGTCCGGACCGTGTTCGGCCAGAAGCCGCAGGGCTTCATCGACGGAGGTAGGGGTGTAGTAGACCTGCCAACCCGCCACAGCGTCCCCCTTTCGTGGATGCGCGTCGTTCCTTAAGCGATCTTCTTTCGGTTCTGAAGGGTGGTCGATCCTTGAACGATGCATCAAGTATAACCCTGTTTGGCGGGATGGGCAACCGCTGGCGTCAGCGAGGAATTCTTGACAACCATTCCCTTCAATGTACAATGGTAAGTGGAGTGGATGGATGGGGTTGGGGGGAATGGAGTATAAGGATTATTACCGTATCCTAGGAGTCGATCGCAACGCCAGTCTGGAGGAGATCAAGCGGGCCTACCGCAGGTTGGCCCGCCAATTTCATCCCGACGTCAACCCGGGCGACAAGGTCGCCGAGGAGCGGTTCAAGGAGATCAACGAGGCGTATCAGGTCCTTTCGGACCCCCAGAAGCGCCGCCAGTACGACGTGCTGGGCAGGGGATGGCACCAGTGGCAACGCAGTGCTGCTTCCGGCGGTTTTGAGGACTTCGCGCGCCGGTGGTTCGGCCAGGCGGGTCCGGGTGTCCAGTTCGTGGACCTGGACGATCTGTTCGGGCGAGGCAGTCTGGCAGATCTGCTGGAGGCGTTCTTCAATATTGGTCAACCCCGAGCACGCACGACCTACCGGCGCGCCCGGCGGGGAAAGGACATGGAGGTCGCCGTAGAACTGACGCTGGAGGAGGCCTACCACGGCGCGACCCGACGGGTGAGACGGGGCGATGGGCGCGTCATCACGGCCAAGATCCCTCCGGGCGCGCGGACCGGCTCCCGCATCCGCCTCTCCGGGCAGGGGGAACCCGGCCGGGGGGGTGGTCCTCCAGGCGACCTTTACCTCAGGATCACCGTCAAACCCCATCCGATCTTCCGCCAGGAGGGGGACGATCTGTGGCGGGATCTGGACCTGGACCTGTACACCGCGGTGCTGGGGGGAGAGGTGGCGGTGGAGACGCTGGACGGACCGGTCCGCTTGAAGATCCCCCCAGGTACCAGCAGTGGGAAGACCTTTCGACTTCGGGGGAAAGGAATGCCCCGCCCTGGCAGGCCTGACCGTCGCGGCAACCTCTACGTGGTGGCCCGCGTGCAGGTCCCTTCCCGGCTAAGTGCCCGCGAGTGGGAACTTTTCGAGGAATTGGCTCGATTGCAGGGCCGCGCCGCCTCATAGGGCACCTCCTCGGCTTCGTAGCCGTTCCGGGTGATAAAGGAGAGGAATCAATGTACCGGTATAGATGGCCCCTCTTACTCCTTATCTTTCTGACCCTGATGCTGCTGTCCTGTCGCTTCCTTTCTCCTTTTCTCCCTTCCTCGACCCCGACGCCTACGGTCGTCACACCTGCCCTTGTTCCAACTCCCCCCGTCGTCGTCGCCACCCCCACGCCGCTGCCGGAGCCCCTGGTCGCCGAGGCTGCGGTGAGGCAGCGGTTGCTCATCAACCTCTACGATCGGGTGAACCCCGGCGTGGTCAACATCGATGTGGTGGCAGGGACGGGGGATGAGGCGAGCCCCTTCGGAAACGGCTCCGGCTTCCTGATCGACACCGAAGGTCACATCGTCACCAACGACCACGTGGTGGAAGGGGGCGATGTCTTCTGGGTCACCTTCAGCGACGGGAGCATCCGCTCCGCAGAGGTCCTGGGCGCCGATCCGTACTCCGACCTGGCGGTGCTTCTGGTCGAGGATCTGCCCCCAAGCGCGGTCCCGCTGGAGTTGGGGGACTCGGACGCGCTGGAGGTGGGCCAGGAGGTGGTCGCCATCGGCAATCCTTTTGGCCTGGAAGGGACGATGACCACCGGGATCATCAGCGCGCTGGGTCGATCCCTCCCCTCCAGCGTGACGACGGGCGGGGGCACTTTCTCCATCCCCCGGGTCATCCAGACCGATGCGGCGATCAACCCGGGTAACTCCGGCGGTCCGTTGCTGGACCTGCAGGGACGGGTTATCGGGGTGAACACGGCGATCCGCACGGTGTTCGGTGGCAGCATCGGGATCGGCTTCGCCATCCCTGTCAACATTGTCAAGCGAATTATCCCGCAGTTGATCGAAGAGGGAGAGTTTCATTACCCGTATCTCGGGATCACGGCGGAGACGGAGTTCACCCTAAACCAGTTGGCGGTGGAGTTAGGCTTGCCTACCGATCGAGGTGTGCTGGTGGCCACGGTGATGCCAGGGGGGCCGGCGGAGCAGGCCGGCGTCCGCGGTGGTAGCGAGGAGGCCGAGGTGTGGGGACGGTCGGTAACGGTCGGCGGGGATATCATCGTTGCCATCGACGGTCATCCGGTGGAGGACTTCAACGGGCTGGTCTCTTATCTCATCCTGGAGACGGAGGTGGGGCAGACGGTGACGCTTACGGTTCTACGGGACGGAGAGACGCTGCAGATCCCGGTCGAACTGGGGGAGCGGCCTTAGTCGCGGGCCAAGGAGCGGGTGGGCATCCCTCAGCGGAGGCCCTCGGGTTCACCGAGTTCACATTGAAGGAGAGGTGGAAAAGAGATGGCAATCGACGAGAGAGAACTGCGCGAACTGGCGAAGATCCAGACGGAGACGCCGATCCTGAGCGTTTACCTCAACGTGGATCCCACGCAACGGACCAGCGAGGAGTACCTGCTTTCTCTCCGCCAGATGCTGAAGCAGGCGGAGGGGGAAGCGTCGCCGGAGGACGTCGTCGCCGTCCAGCGGTATTTTGAGCACCAGTACGACTGGTCGGGCCGGGGGGTCGTGGTCTTCTCCTGTACGGCCGCGGACTTCTGGCGGGATTATGTCCTGGCGGTGCCCGTCGCCTCCGGCGTGACCGTCGCCCGGCGGCCTTATCTTTCGCCCCTGGCCGCCCTGATGGACACCTATGGCCGCTATGCCGTGGCGATCGTGGAGCGAAAGGGGGTCCGTCTTCTCCTCTTCCACCTCGGGGAACTGGTTGCGGAGGAGCGGTTCGAAGGGGAGGAGGTGCGCAAACTCAAGAGAGGGCGTGGGTCCTCCGGCGGGGCCAGCCGATGGGGCGGCGCGCCGATCTCCAGCCGCCGCGAGGAGGAGACGGCGATGCGGAACCTCCGGGAAGCGGCTCAGGCGACGGACCGGTTCTGCCGTCGGCACAAGCCCCAGCGACTGATCCTGGCGGGAGCCGAGCCCACGGTCTCTCAGTTCCGCGACCTCTTGCCCAGGGCCCTCCAGGAAAAGGTCATCGGCGATCTCCGGCTCGATCCCAACGCGCCGGAGCCGGAGATCCGAGAGCGAACCCTGGCGCTCCTCCAGGAAGTTGAGCGGGAGCGGGAGGCCACCGTGGTGGAGGCGGTCTTCACCGCCGCCGCGAAGGGCGGGGAGGGCGTGGTCGGTTTGGACGAGACCCTCAGCGCAGCCCACGAGGGGCGTATCCGTATCCTGGTCATCGACCGGCACTTCCACGCCCCCGGCTACCGGTGCGACCGGTGTGGATACCTGACCACCCAGTCCCTGGAGACCTGCCCCTTCTGCGGGGGGACCTTCGTGGAGATCCCCGACGCGGCGGAGGCGGCGGTGACCAAGGTGATCGAAGAGGGTGGGGAGATCGAAGTGGTGGACGATAACCCCCGCCTCCAGCAGGTCGGGATCGGCGCGCTGCTGCGCTACTGACGGCCCGACGAAGCGACCTGCAAGCAAAAGGGGGCGTGCTCGCAAGGGCACGCCCCCTTTTGGTGGCCCATAGGGGGTTCGAACCCCTGTTTCCGGCTTGAGAGGCCGGCGTCCTAGTCCACTAGACGAATGGGCCAAGCGGCGGTATTCTACCAGGGAAGGTTTTTTTTGTCAAACCAGGGTTGTTATGGTAGGATGTTAAGGCTATGGAGGGAGGGTTCGAGGAGATCGAGCATACGGCGGACGTAGCCCTTCACGTTTGGGGGAAGGACCTGAAGGAATTGTTCATCAACGCGGCCCGGGGAATGGCCTGGCTGTTGGCCGATCCCGAGACGGTGGAGCCGACGGTCGAGGTCGCGTTGGACCTGGAGGGCTTCGACGCTGAGACGCTGCTGGTGACCTGGCTGGGGGAGTTGCTGTACTACAACGAGACGGACCAGCTGGTGTTCACCGAGTTCGACCTGGAGGAGATCAAGCCAACCCATCTGCGAGGCGTCGCCCGGGGCGGGGTGCCCAAAGAGACCCGGCGGCACATCAAGGCGGTCACCTTCCACGAGATGGACATCCGCCCCACCGACCGGGGGCTGGAGACAACCATCGTCTTTGACGTCTGACGTTTGACGCTTGACGTTTGACGTATTGTAGGGGACAAAGGGAGGAGAAGATGGTAGCCAAAGGGGATTTCCGGCGGATCGAGCGTTTCATTTGGGAACTGCCGAAGGGGACCCGTCCGGACATGCGGGTGCCGGCCCGGATGTTTGCCGACCCGGAGTTGTTGGACGCCGCCTTCCGCGATCGGACGGTGGAGCAGTTGATCAACACGACCACGCTTCCGGGCATTGTCAAGTACGCGCTGGCGATGCCGGACTTCCACCAGGGGTACGGCTTCCCCATCGGCGGCGTGGCGGCGATGCGGACCGATACGGGGGTGATCTCGCCCGGCGGGGTTGGTTACGATATCAATTGTGGTGTTAGGTTGCTGGCAAGCCATTTGGAGCAAGAGCAAGTTGCACCCTATCTCCAGGACCTGACCGCTGCGCTGTACCGCTCCTGCCCCAGCGGGGTAGGGGGCAAGGGCCGGGTGCGGGTCTCGGAGCGGGAGTTGGACGAGTTGGTGACCAAGGGGGCGAGGTGGGCGTTGAAGCGGGGCCTGGCGCGGGCGGAGGACCTGGCCCACACGGAGGAGGGAGGCTGCATGCCGGGAGCCGACCCCTCCCAGGTCAGCGCGCGGGCCAAGCAGCGGGGCCGTCCCCAGGTTGGGTCTCTGGGCGCGGGCAACCATTTTCTGGAGATCGACGTGGTGGAGGAGATCTACGACCCGGACGTGGCTGACGTCTTCGGGCTGTGGGAAGGCCAGGTGGTGGTCCAGATCCACTGCGGGTCGCGCGGGTACGGCCACCAGATCTGCGACGACTACGTGAAGCGCCTCCAGTCGGCGGTGCAGAAGTACGGGATCAAGTTGCCGGATCGGGAGTTGGTCTGCGCTCCCATCGACTCGCCGGAGGGCCGGGCCTACTACGGCGCGATGGCCTGCGCCGTCAACTACGCCTTCGTCAACCGACAGGTGCTGGCGATGGGGGTCCGGGAGGCGTTCGAGCAGGTCCTGGCCGGCAAGGTGAAGAACTTCGACCTGTATCAGGTCTACGACGTGGCTCACAACATCGCTAAGTTCGAGGAGCACGAGGTGGACGGCCGGAGGGTCCGCCTCTGTGTGCATCGGAAGGGCGCGACGCGGGCCTTCGGCCCCGGTCGTCCGGAGGTGCCGGAGGACTACCGGGAGGTCGGGCAGCCGGTGCTGGTGCCGGGGTCGATGGGGACCTCCTCCTACGTGCTGGTTGGGACGCAGCGGGCGATGGAGATCTCCTGGGGGTCGACCTGCCACGGCGCGGGGCGAGTGATGAGCCGTCGGCAGGCCCTGAAGAGGATCTGGGGGGCCGACCTGCGGCGGGAACTGGAGGAGCAGGGGATCGTGATCCGGGCGGGCAGTATGAAGGGGCTGGCCGAGGAGGCCCCCGCTGCGTACAAGGACGTGAGCCGCGTCGTGGAGGTGGTCCACGGGGCGGGGATTGCCCGAAAGGTCGCCCGTCTGCGGCCCCTGGCGGTGATCAAGGGGTAGTCAGGTGGCGGTCACCTGAGGGCGAATTCTTCCATCTGGCGGCGCATCTGCTCCAGATGCGTCCCCGGCCAGTAGACCCGACCGCATCCCGGGCAGATGCGGAACTCGGTCTGGGTCCGCAGGATGTAAGGTGGGACGCGCTCGGCAACTTCTTCACGGGAGGCGGGTTTCAGGGAGAGGTTGCAGAGGCTGCAGCGAGAAAGGGCGGGATCAGGCGGAGGGCCGAGGGTCTGCCAGACCTGCCGCACCTGCTCTTCCAGCACCTCGGATTCGATCAACAGGGTGCGCAAGCCCCGCCGCGCGGCCAAGGCCCGGTCTCGGGTCAGGAGGACCCGGCCCTCGGCGCGGGCGCGGCGGGCGAGGTATACGTCGTCCGCATCGTTCTCGTAGGCGGTGTCGTACCCCAGGAGCCGCAGCCACCTGGCCAGACGGCCCAGCATCCCATCGGCCAGCAGTCGGAGAGGCGTTTCGTCCATCGGCGTCGCGTTTCCCTCTGATCCGCCCCCCATTATAGCCGCGTAGGGCGGCGGGAGCAAGTCTTGCCTGGGGCAGGTGTTCGTGGCAGAGGGGGTGGCAGCGACTCCCACCGCGGAGGTGCGGAGGTCGCAGAGGTTTTTGTAGCGCTCTCTGCGGTGATGCTCCGAACACTCTTGAAGGAGATCGCCAGATTGGGGAAAGGAGGGGAAAGATGCAGATCGTGACGGATAGCGGAACGGATCTTCTTCTGTCCCCCGAGGAGATGGCCGAGTTGCGCATCCACGTCGTGCCCCTTGCGGTGACGCTGGAGGGGAAGATGTACCGCGAGGGTGTGGACATCGAGCGGGGGGAGTTCTATCGCTTGCTGGCGACGGCGGAGGGGCTCCCGACCACATCGCAGCCCTCGGCGGGCGAGTTCGCGGAGGTGTATCGACGGCTGGCGGCGGAGGATCCGGAGATCCTCTCCATCCACATCTCGTCGGGGCTGAGCGGGACGGTCAACGCAGCGCAGGCGGCCGCGGCGATGGTGCCAGAGGCGAAGGTCACGGTGGTCGACACCAAGACGCTCTCGGCCGCGGCGGGATGGCAGGTAGAGGCGGCGGCCCGCGCGGCGATGGCCGGCTGGTCGAAAGAGGAGATCCTCCGTCTCCTGGACCGCATCCGGGAGGCCAGCGACAGCCTGTTCACCCTCAAGGAGTTGAAATACCTGATCCACGGCGGTCGGATCAGCCATATGAAGGGGCTGATCGCGTCGGTGTTGAACATCAAGCCGGTGATCGGCGTGGAGAAAGAGGGTGGGACCTATGAGCAGTTCGGGCAGGCGCGGTCGTTCAAGGGGGCGGTGCGGAAGTTGGTGGAGATCATGACGGAGCAGCACGCCCCCGGCAGCCCGCTGAGGGTGCAGGTGATGCACGCCGAGAACCCGGAGGGGGCGGCGATGCTGCGGGAGGAGGTCGACCGGCAGTTCGATTGCGAGTGGCTGCCGACCGGCCGCATCTCTCTGGTGCTGGGAGCGCACACCGGACCGAGCATGGTCGGGGTGGCCTACGGGCCCCGATCGGCCTTCGCCGATCTGCCGTAAAGGGGAACAGAGATGAGTATATGGCTTCTCAACGCGATCCTCATCGAGGGAATGGGGATCGTCGGGGTGCTGGCCGTATGGCGTACACGGCGGACCGACGCGGCCTTCGCCGCAGGCTTCAACACGATGCTCCTGGTGACCGGGGCCTACGTCTGGAGCGCACTCCCGCTCGACCCACGCAAGGTCGCCGTCCTCGCGATGGTGGTCGTCTACCTGCTCCATATGAACTGGCTCCTCCTGTTCCGACGCCGGTACACGGCCCTCCCGAAACTGGACACCCAACTCCCGCTGTCCCAGAAGTACGTGCTGCCCTTTGTGTTGACCAACGTCGTCGGGTGGGGGTACTGCCTGCCGTTCTACTTCGCGGTGCGGAGGGTGGGGCCGCTCAATGGGCTCGATTATCTGGCCTTCGGGGTGTACGTGGTGGGCGCGGTGATCCACTTCGGCAGCGACTACCAGAAGGTGCGGTTCAAGGCGCGGCCCGATACAAAGGGGAAATTGCTCGACACCGGCTTCTGGGCCCTGTGTCGGCATCCCAACTATTTCGGCGATTTCCTGACCTACGTCGCCTTCGCGCTCATCGGCGGGAGCGTGTGGGGGTGGATCTCGCCCCTCCTGAACCTCTTGCAGTACCTCTTCGACGCCATACCGAAGAACGAGAAATGGGCGGCCGCTCGGTACGGCGAGGCGTGGGAGCGATACGTCAGGCGGACGAGGAAGTTCATCCCGTTTGTGTTTTGACCACAGAGACACGGAGGACACAGAGGTTTTTCAGATGAAGAGAGACCTCTGTGGTATCACTTACGACGGCGGGCCAGGCTCCAGCCGGCCCATCCACCGACCGGCAGCACCAACCCGACGACGCCGGGGCACAGGCCGCCACCAGAGGGGGTCTCTTCAGGCGTTGTGGTCGGCGCGACCGTCGGGGTGGGGGAGGGGTGGGGTGTGGCGGTGGCTGCCGGCTTCCCCCGCGGGGCCGTCGGCAGGGCGAAGGGCGTGACCGCCATCGTCGGCAGGGTGATCGGCGTCGGCACCGACTCCACCGGATAACCCAGCCACTCCCGCCACTCGATCTCCAACCGCACCATGTCCAGCCCCGTCGTCTGCTGCAACGCTTCTTCAAAGGGGACGTTGTCCGCCAGGGTGAGGATCAGTTCCCCCAGCGTCTCCTCCCCGTAGGTGTCGGCGATGAAGGCTACCAGACTGTAGGCGACGGCGTACCACAGGCCGACCTCTCCGTGGACGACGCCTCCGCCGCGGGTCATCACCGGCAGCGATTTCAACTCTCCCTGTTCCGCCGCCTCCCGGACCATCTCCATCTCCTGGCTGTGATCGGTCCGCTCGTTGTACACTGCGATCCCCTCGTTGAACCATGTGGGGATGGTGACCCACGTGTTGCGGAAGATCTCCCCGTAGAAGACGTGGGCCAGTTCGTGGGGGATGACGTCGTAGACAAACCAGTCCAGATCGCTCCCCCACTGGACGGTGATCCCGGCGAAGGTCTGCCCACCGACCCACGCCTCGCAGGTCCGAGGGGCGTAGAACACACAGAAGTCGTCTTGATCATTGTAGATGACGACGCGGATCGGCCGCTCGGTGGTGGTGCCGGTGATGCGGGAGACGTGGTCGTAGGCCTCCTGCGCCGCCTGGAAGAGGGCCTGGCCGAAGTCGGCCGATCGGCCGTACCAGAAGACGATGACGTGCTCGTCCTCCAGCCGCTGCCAGTCGTGGGTGGCGTCGGTGTACTCGGTGTACACCGGCTCGGTGGTCAGTTTCTCCCCTGTGCTGTCCACGACCTCCCAGCGGTATGCGACCTCGATGAAGGGAGGGACGGTCTCACCGGAGGTGCGCCACACCGCAGTGATCTCTACCTCCGGGGCGGGGCTGAAGGGCTCGACCGGGATCAGGCGGGTGGCTTTCTCCCAGCCGACCTGGAGGTAGAGCGTCGCGCTGGTGATCTCCCCGCCGCTGCTCCTCGCCCGCAGTCGGAAGACGAACTGGTCGGGGAAGTGGCTCTCGGCCGATTGGTCCAGCACCTGGATACCGGCCCGCGGCGCAGCGGCGACGGGCAGAGGATGAAGCAGCCCGACCAGGATCAGTATCGAGACGAGAAGGGATCGTCCCATTGCGGCCTCCTTAAAGTATCACCACGGAGGCACGGAGAACACAGAGTTTCAAAAGATTTTTCACAGAGGTATCTCTGTGTCCTCTGTGCCTCTGTGGTATTTCGCTAAAGTGTACATCGGTTGGGCTTCCTTGACAATCCCCCCACCGCGGTTAGAATGGGAGCGGGAGGAGCAGTGGAACCGGAACGGATTCGCAACTTCTGCATCATCGCCCATATCGACCACGGGAAGTCTACCCTCGCCGACCGGCTGTTGGAGCGGACGGGGACTATCTCCCCGCGGGAGATGACCGACCAGGTCCTGGACTCGATGGACCTGGAGCGGGAGCGGGGGGTGACCATCAAGGCGTCCGCGGTACGGATGTCCTACCAGGCCGCCGATGGGCAGACCTACGAACTGAACCTCATCGACACCCCCGGTCACGTCGACTTCTCCTACGAGGTCAGCCGGGCGCTGGCGGCGTGCGAGGGGGCCCTTCTGGTGGTAGACGCCTCCCAGGGGATCGAGGCGCAGACGCTGGCGAACCTTTACCTGGCGCTGGAGGCGGACCTGGAGATCATCCCCGTCGTCAACAAGATCGACCTGGCGGCGGCGCGGACCGACGAGGTGGTGGCGGAACTGGCCGATCTCCTGGGGGTCTCCGAGGAGGAGGTGCTGCGGGTCTCCGCCAAGGAGGGGATGAACATCGACGCCGTGCTGGAGGCGGTGGTGCAGCGGGTGCCGCCGCCCTCCGGCCGACCGGATGCGCCCCTGCGGGCGCTGATCTTCGATTCCCACTACGACCCCTACAAGGGGGTGGTGGCCTACGTGCGGGTGGTGGACGGGTGTGTGGAGAAGGACCAGCCGCTGATGCTGATGTCCTCCGGCGCGCGCACGGAGCCCCTGGAGGTGGGGATCTTCACCCCCGGGATGCAGCCCACCGACCGGTTGGCGGCGGGGGAGGTGGGATACATCGCTACCGGCCTGAAGACGGTGCGGGAGTGTCGTGTGGGAGACACCTTCACCGATGCCCGGAACCCCGCCCCGGAGCCACTCCCTGGCTACCGGCCCGCCAAACCGATGGTCTTTGCCGGCCTCTACCCGGTGGAAAGCGAGGACTACAACGCGTTGCGGGACGCGCTGGAGAAACTCCGGCTCAACGACGCCGCCCTTATCTTCGAGCCGGAGACCTCCCAGGCCCTCCAGTTCGGCTTCCGATGTGGCTTCCTGGGCCTGTTCCATATGGAGATCGTCCAGGAGCGGTTGGAGCGGGAGTACGGCCTGGACCTCATCGCCACCGCCCCCAGCGTGGCCTACCAGGTCGTCAAGCGAAACGGGGAAGTCATCGAGATCTCCAGTCCGGCCGATCTACCCGACCCGGCGGAGATCCAGGAGATCCGTGAGCCGTGGATGAAGGTGCAGGTCTTCACCCCCGCCGAGTATATGGGTCCGGTGATGGAGTTGATGCGCCGCCGTCGGGCGGAGTTGGAGACGACGGAGACGCTGGACACGCAGCGGGTCGTGCTCCACTTCCGGATGCCGCTGGCGGAGATGATCGTCGACCTGCACGACCGGCTTAAATCGGCCACGCGGGGGTACGCCTCCCTCGACTACACCTTCGACGGCTATCGGGCGGGCGACTTGGTCAAATTGGAGATCCTGGTCAACAAAGAGCCGGTCGATGCGCTGGCCCTCATCGTCCACCGCGATCAGGCCTACGAGAAGGGCTCGGCGTTGGTGCGCAAGATGAAGGAGGTGATCCCCCGCCAGTTGTTCCCCGTGCCCATTCAGGCGGCCATCGGCGGGCGGATCATCGCCAGGGCGACGGTGAAGGCGCTGCGGAAGGACGTGCTGGCGAAGTGCTACGGTGGGGACGTCACCCGTAAGCGAAAGTTGCTGGAGAAGCAGAAGGCGGGGAAGAAACGGATGAAGCAGTTCGGGCGGGTGACGATCCCTCAGGAGGCGTTCCTGGCCCTGTTGCGACTGGAGGAGTGAGGTGGGGGGTGAGGGGGATCTGACCTGTCGGCATTGTGGGCGACCGATCGCGGTGCCTGCCTCTCGTTGTCCCTGGTGCAACCAGCAAATCATGGTCGTCTGTGCCGCCTGCAAGCAGTACACGGACGATAGTCTGCTCACCTGTCAGCACTGCGGAGCACCGCTTCAGCCTGCCCCGCGCGAGGAGATCAAGCGGTTCGTCGGCGTCCCACCGGAGGTAGCCGACCTCCTGGCCGATCGGGAGCGGGCCCACCTGATCGCCAGCGGTGTGGTCGCGCAGTATCTTTCTGAGTTCTTCTTTGAGAAGGGAGAGGCGCGGACCGTGCTGGTCGATCTGTTCGGCCGGTTGGAGGATCGCCGACAGGAGGCGGCGGCGCTGTTGTTCGCCGCCGTCGCCTACCTGGTCGAGCACGGGTACTGCGGGCTGGAGCCGCTTGCGGAGGGGGAGGGGATGGTCTGGGAGGAGATCCGGCGGTGGGATGGGCAGGTGCGCAGTCTGGAGGGGCAACTGGCCCGCCACGCCGGACTGGGGCTGACCATCGCCGAGGTCCTGGACCGGGTCGTCCGCGAGGAGATGGGCTTCGCTTTCGAGGTAGTCAGGTCGCGGGGGATGGGTTTGCCGGGGGCCCCCCGGCAGCCCTCGGTACGTAACACCTCGGACCGCTCTGCTTTACTGGCGATCGTGGAGGTCGGCCGCCGGGCGGTGTTGCCCGAGCACGAGAAGAACAGCGCCTGCGCGGAGACCTACCGGGCGATCCTTTCCTTTGCACACGCTGCCCCCGAGCGGGCACGAGCCCTGGCCCAGACGATCCTGGACGTGCTGGAATGGTTCCACCAGTTCGAGCAGAACCCCTCGTTGGCGTTGTCGCGGGGATCTTGAACCACAGAGACTCAGAGGTCGGGACCCTGTACCCTCTGCGCCCCTGTGGTAGATATAGGGACTGGCTACCTGACAGTTTGCCAGCCTCCCGCAGGTTAATGCACGGCTTGACAGCGCAAGCGACCAGTCAGGGCACCCTTTACGGCGCGCTCGGGTGCGTCGTAGGAACCTGCGGGAGGCCCCCTTCAAAAGTGTCAGGTGGCTGGATATAGGGAGGAGTATCCTATGACGATGCGAGAGAGTGCCGGTCGGTGGGTGCGCGAGCGATCTATCCTCTACATCTTCCTGGCCTTCACGCTGGGCTTCATGTTGCCCCTTTGTGGTTGCCTGGGGACGAGCGTGGTGACGATGATCGGGCTGGGGGGCCTGGCTGCCCAGGGGGCCCCTATGCCCCGTGCCACCGGTCCGGCGGTGGCGGTGATCCGGCTGGACGGGATGATCGTCAGTAGCCGTAACGCGACCAGCCTGCAGGCGATCACCCCGAAGCGGGTCGAGGACCTGTTGGAACAGGCAGAGGAGGACCCCTTCGTGCGGGCGGTCGTGGTGCGCATCGACAGCCCGGGCGGGGACGTGGTCGCCTCCGACGAGATCTACCGCATGCTCCTGGAGATGGAGAAGCCGGTGGTGGTCTCAATGGGGTCGGTGGCCGCCTCCGGTGGCTACTACATCGCCTGTGGTGCGGATTACATCGTCGCCCATCCGGACAGCCTCACCGGTTCGATCGGCGTGATCAGCCAGTTCGTCAACGCCGAGAGGCTGATGGAGAAACTTGGCGTGGAGGTGGTGGTCATCGCCAGCGGCCCGGCGAAGGACATCGGCTCCCCCTTCCGGGAGATGACCGAGGAGGAGCAAGCGCTCTGGAGGCGGATCATCGACGAGGTGTACGAGGACTTTGTGGCGGTGGTGGCGGAGCGGCGCGGCCTGTCGCTGGATCAGGTGCGGGAGTTGGCCGATGGGCGGGTTTACACCGGCCATCAGGCGTTGGAGGCCGGGCTGGTGGACGACCTGGGCACGCTGGAGGACGCGATCGCCAAGGCGGCGGAACTGGGGGGGATCGAGGGGGAACCGGAGGTGGTCGAACTCTCTCCGACTCCCAGTTTCCTTGATCTCTGGATGGGCTTCCAATCCCGTCTTTCCACCCTCTCCCCGGAAGAGATCCTGGGGGCGTGGGGGATGCCTTCCATCCAATACCGCTGGGTTGGTCCATAAGGGACGGGCACTATACGATGAGACGCTGCAGAGGCACGGAGAGCACAGAGAGACTCACGAGATCCGGGGAAAAACTCTGTGTCCTCTGTGTCTCTGTGATGGAACAGCAGTCCTGTACTGCAAGGGAGAGATATGTGGGGTGCGCTGTGGAAGCGGTTGCGGCGGGGGTTTCGGCTTCCCCGGGTGGGTCTGGCCCTGAGCGGAGGTGGGGTGCGGGGGCTGGCCCACATCGGTGTGTTGAAGGTATTGGAACAGGAGGGGATTCCCATTCATTTCCTCGCTGGCACCAGTATGGGTGGGTTCATCGCTGCGGCCTATGCGGCGGGTTTTTCACCCGCCGATCTGGAGGCGGAGGCCCTTCAGTTCTCCAATCCCCGCCATCTGATCGGGTTCCTCGAACGGTCCCTCCCCCGCAGGGGGCTGGTAGCAGCGGATAAGATTGAGGGGTACCTGAGGGAACGCCTGGGTGACGCCACCTTCGACCGGCTGCGGCTCCCGCTGGCCCTGGTCGCTGTCGACCTGAACAGTGGGGAGAAGGTGGTCCTGCGGGAAGGCTCGGTGGTGGAGGCGGTCCGGGCGACGACCGCGCTCCCCGGCGTGTTTCCGCCGGTGGAGCGGGACGGGCAGTTGCTGGTGGACGGGGGGCTGTTGGACAACCTCCCCGCCGACGTGGTCCGGGAGATGGGGGCCGACGTGGTGATCGCTGTGGACGTCTCCACCGATGAGAAAGCGGTGGCTTTTTTCGCCGAGGCGCTGCAACGCCGACGGTTCGTCCCGGAGGGGTTGGTCGAGCTGATGGAAGTCCTCTGGCGTTCGGTGATGGTGATGCAGCAGGAGGCCAACCGGCGCAGCCTGGAGGCGGCCAATCCGGACGTGCTGATCCGCCCTCCGATCCCTGCGGGCGTGATGGTCCTCAGCGGTTTCGGGCGGGCTGCGGAGGTCATCCGCGCTGGCGAGGTGGCCGCCCAGGAGGCGTTGCCGCGGATTCGTCGGCTCCTGGATTGATCGAGACAACCGTTTCCCGGAGGGAGGTATGGCCTGGCTGGGTGTCCTGCTCTGTGTCGGAGCCTATCTGCTGGGAGCGTTCCCCACGGCCTACGTCGTGGGGCGGCTGGTGAAAGGCGTCGACATCCGTCGATACGGCACCGGCAACGTGGGTGCGTCCAACGTCTGGAACTCCATCGCCCCGTGGGCGGCGGTCCCCGTCGCCGCCGTCGACATTGGGAAGGCCGCCTTTGCCGCCTGGCTGGCGCTGGGTCCGTTCGACCTCGGTTATCCGTGGGCGGTGGCCGTCGGCCTGTGCGCCGCCCTCGGCCACGCCTGGTCCCCTTACCTCCGCTTCACCGGCGGACGGGGGCTGGCCAGCATCATCGGCACCCTGCTCGTTGTCTTCCCCCTGGGGGGGCTCATCCAGGTGGGGATGATGGTCCTGGGCTTTCTGATCAAGAACGAACTGCTCACGACGTTGACGTTGCTGGCGATGCCCTTGTTGAGCATCGCCTTCGGCCGACCGCCCGCGGTGACCTGGGGGTGCGTGGCGATGATCCTCCTCACGGCGGTCAAGCGGGTGGAGGCGAATCGGACGCCGCTGCCCTCCGGGCGTGAGCGGTGGACAGTCATCTGGCGGCGGCTGTGGCTGGATCGGGATGTCTCCTCCCATAAGGAGTGGCTCGCCCGGCGGCCGTCAGACGGGAAGGAGTAGCTGGCCATCCGATGATCATCTCACCCCATCGGCGGGTGCGCCATCTCCGCCGGTATCGGGAGATCGCCCAGATCCTGCTTTGGCACGGCTTCGGCGAACTGGTGGAGTTGGTGGAGCGTCTCCCCTATCCCCGGCGCCTCCTCCGTCGCTTCCGCCCCTCCGTCCCCCGCCTCGGCACGCCCCGACGCCTGCGGATGGCTCTGGAGGAACTTGGCCCTACCTTCATCAAATTAGGCCAGGTCCTCAGCACCCGCCCCGATCTGCTGCCTCCGGACTTCATCGCCGAGTTGAGCCGGTTGCGGGACGACGTCCCGCCGGGCCCCTGGGAGCCGGTGCAAGAGGAGATCGAGGAGGAACTGGGGGCACCGCTGGAGGACCTCTTCGCTGCGTTCGACCCCCAGCCGTTGGCGGCCGCCTCGCTGGCCCAGGTCCACCCCGCCACTCTGCCGGACGGCACCGAGGTGGTGGTCAAGGTCCAGCGGCCGGGGATCGAACAGACCATCGAGACGGACCTGGAGATCCTGTTCGACGTCGCCCGGCTTCTGCAGGAGCGCACCCCTTTAGGGGAGTTGTACGACCTGCCGGGGATCGTGGAGGAGTTCGCGGCGACCCTGCGGGCGGAGTTGGATTTCTACCGCGAGGGGCGGAACGCCGATCGGTTCCGGGCCAACTTCGCGGGGGAGGAGTACCTTTACATTCCTAAAGTGTATTGGGACCTCACCACCCGCCGGGTGTTGGTGCTGGAGCGGATCGAGGGGATCCGGATCGACGACGTGGAGGCGCTGGACGCGGCCGGGTACGATCGGCGGCGGGTCGCCCTCCACGCGACGCGGATGATCATCAAAGAGGTGCTGGAGGACGGCTTCTTCCACGCCGACCCCCATCCCGGCAACTTCGTGGTGATGGAGGGAGAGGTCATCGGCGCGATGGACTTCGGGATGGTGGGGTATTTGAGCCACCGGGACCGGGTCGACCTGGTGCGGCTCTACATCCACGTGGTTCAGTTGGACGAGGAGGGGATCGTCGAGCAGTTGATCCGGATGGGGATGGTCGGGGGGCGGGTGGATCGGGACCGGCTGCGGCGGGATATCGGGCGGTTGTTGCGGCGGTATCAGGGGATGCCGTTGAAGGCCATCCGAGCGGGTGAGATCATGCAGGAGGCGTTGCCGATCGCCTTTCGCCACCGGTTGCGCCTGCCCCCTGAACTCTGGCTGCTGGGCAAGACCCTGGCGATGATGGAGGGGGTCGGGATGCGGCTCTACCCCGATTTCGACCCCTTTGCCGTTTCCGAGCCCTATGTGCGGCGGTTCATCATCCGGTTGCTCTCACCCGCTGAGTGGGGGACGACGGCCCTGAGGAGCGTGTCGGACTGGGGGTACTTGCTGGCCCTGTTGCCCCGGGTTGGTGCGCGGCTGCTGGTTCAGGCGGAGCGGGGAGAACTGGAGGTTGCTCTCCGTCACCGGGGGTTGGAGGAAGCCCTGAATCGGATCGACCGGCTGACCGGTCGGCTCTCCTTGAGCCTGCTGGTCGCCGCGCTGATCGTTGGGCTGGCGCTGGTGGTCCCCGCGTTCGACCTGGTGGAACGTGGTGGGCTGGCGATGGTCCTGGTCGTCGCGGGCTTCATCGGTGCAAGCCTTCTGGGGCTTTGGCTGATCGTCTCCATCCTCCGATCCGGACGTCAGTGAGGTGCTGACCTTCGGACAGGAGTTCGGACATCAGGCGTGGGACTCCTTCTCGGCGGGCCT
>DUEL01000062.1 GCA_011192125.1 Thermoflexia bacterium | reverse complement strand
TCAGCCCCGGCTCTTCAGGCCGGGGCGGCTGGCATCGCACCGCCGTAAACAGGCGGTGCTGGCAATGGAGCCAACACTGCACGAGGAAAGACGCAATGTCGTGGAATCTGGGCCGAAGTCACAAACCCAATCACAACAGTTATGCTCTCTACTATCACGTCGTCTTCGTCACGTACAAACGGGAGCCTCTGATCGACAGGGAGGTGGCAGGCTTCTTACAGGAGTTTTTCCCCAGCAAGTGCGCTGAACTGGAGGTCCGGTTGCTGGAGCAGGGGATTCTGTGCGACCACGTCCATCTCCTGATCAGTCTGCGTCCCACTCACTACATTCCAGAAGTCCTCGGCTATCTCAAGGGAACTTCCGCCCACGAGGCAAACCATCACCACGACTTTCGAAACGTCTTGCGGTGGATGCGCGGTTATCATATCAGCACGGTCAGCGAACGCGCTTTGGAAGCGGCGAGGCAGTACGTTAGGGAGCAACATAAGCGCCACCCGGATAGAGTACCTGTGTGAAGCGTACCCCCCGTCGGTGGAGCCTGCTCAGCCCCGGCTCTTCAGGCCGGGGCGGATGGAGGCATCGCGCCGCCGTAAACAGGCGGCGCTGGGAAGGGAGACGCAACCCAGCCCCGGCTCTCCAGGCCGGGGCGGGTATAGGGAGATAAAGTATGCGCAGGACAGCGTTCGCTCTGCTCGGGTTAGGCCTGCTGATCGCGGCGGTGGCCGTCGTCAGTTGGTTCGCCTTCCCTGCCTGGCGCCAGACCCCTGGCGGGTTCCTGGCGCTGCTGGCCGTCGCGGCGATGGGCGTGGTCGCCTTCGTCAGGGGAGTGCTGGACGTCCTGAAGGCGGTGCGGGGACTGAGCGAGGGGCGGGAAGGGCTGCCCGAAGTGACGGCGGGAGGGGAACGGAGCGTGGCTGTCGGAGGGAGCGCGGAGCGAACCACGATCATCACCGGCGATGTCCACATTTCCCTGCCCGAGCCGCCCGCGCCGGAGCGTCCCCTCCGACTCCGCCCCCCGGTTCCCACCTTCACCGGCCGGGAAAAGGAACTGGAGGAGATCACGGCCCACCTCGTCGCCGGGGGCGGGCCTATCACGACCTGGGCGAGGTCGAACGGGCGCGCCGACTGTGGCGACGGGCGCTGGCGATCTTCGAGGCCATCGAGGACCCGCACGCCGAAACCGTCCGCCGCTGGCTGGAGGACACGGATCAACCGGATTGACGGACTGCCGTGCGACGTTTGACGCTTGACGTTTGACGCTTGACGTTTCACGCATCACGCTTCACGTTTCAGGAGGACCCTATGACCACCAAAGTATACGACGCCATCATCATCGGCGCGGGGAGCGTGGGGCTGCCGACCGCCTTCTTCATGGCCGAGGCGGGGCTGAAGCCGCTGGTCATTGACGCATTCGCCAGCCCCGGCCAGGGGTCGAACAAGGCGGCCATCGGCGGCATCCGCGCCACCCACTCCGCGCCCTCCAAGATCCGGCTCTGCCTCCGCTCCATCGAGGTCTTCTCCACCTGGGAGGAGACCTACGGCGACAACATCGAGTGGTACCAGGGGGGCTACTCCTTCGTTGCCTACCGGGAGCGGGAGGAGCGGATCCTCAAGGACCTCCTTAAGGTCCAGCAGGCCTACGGGCTGGACATCCGCTGGCTGGATAAGGACGACCTCTTGGAGGTGATCCCGGACCTGAACCCGGAGGGGCTTCTCGGCGGGACCTACTCGCCGGGGGATGGGTCCGCCTCGCCGCTCCTCTCCGCCCACGCCTTCTACACGCGGGCGAGGGAGCGGGGGGCGGAGTTCCGGTTCAACGAGCGGGTCACCGGCATCATCCGCCGCCGGGGGCGGGTGGTGGGGGTCCGCACCGACAAGGGCGGCTACGCCACCGAGGTCGTCGTCAACGCCGCCGGCCCCTGGGCGCGGCAGGTGGCCCAACTGGCCGGGCTGGACGTGCCCGTGGTGCCCGATAGCCACGAGGCGGGGATCACCGAGCCGGTGGCCCGGTTCGTCGAGCCGATGGTGGTGGACATCCGGCCCGCCGAGGGGTCGAAGAACTACTACTTCTACCAGCACCGGACCGGGGCGGTCGTCTTCTGCATCACGCCGGAGCCGCCCATCGTCGGCACCGACCGGCGGGAGACCTCCGTCTTCCTGCCGATGATCGCCCCCCGGATGATCGACCTGATGCCCAAACTGGCCAACATCAAGGTCCGCCGCACCTGGCGTGGCCTCTACCCGATGACCCCCGACGGCTTCCCCATCGTTGGCTGGGCGCGGGAACTGGAGGGATACCTCTACGCCGTCGGGATGTGCGGGCAGGGGTATATGCTGGGGCCGGGCGTCGGCGACCTCCTCAGCCGGATGGTGCGGCAGGAGCTCACGCCGGAGGACGAGGAGATCCTGGAGGAACTGAGCCCCTACCGCTCCTTCGGGGCGGAGGAAAAACTGAAGTAGTAGGGAACCACAGAGACACAGAGAGCACAGAGGCTCTAAAGAGAGACCTCTGTGTCCTCTGTGCCTCCGTGGTTACTTCCTCCTATGACTGGTCGAGAGCGGGTTTTGACGGCATTGGCGCATCGGGAGCCGGACCGGGTGCCCATCGACCTGGGGGCATCCCTGGTCACCGGCATCAACGCGGTCGCCTACCACCGGCTGAAGCGATACCTGGGGCTGGACGGGGAGCCGGTCCGCGTGGCGGACATCGTGCTTCAGTTGGCCGAGGTGGAGGAGCCGATCCGCCGCCGGTTCGGGGTGGACGTAGTGGGCCTCCCCACCCTGGAGCCGCTCCCCGGCGTCCGCAACACCCGTTGGAAGCCGTGGACCCTCCCCGACGGCTCCCCCGCCCTCATCTCCGCCGACTTCGAGCCGGAGGTCACCGAGACGGGCGACCTCCTCATCCGTGCCCCCGACGGCTCCGTCGCCCAGTGGATGCCCGCCGGAACGTACCATTTCCTTCCAAAGGACGCCCCCCTAGCCGACGCGACGTTGGAGGACCTGGAGGCCTTCGAGCCGCGCCGGATCAGCGACGAGGAGTTGGACTTCCTCCACCGCGCCGCCCGCCGCCTCTACGAGGAGACCGACTACGCGATCTTCGCCTGGTTCGGCGGGAGTCTGATCGAGGGGGCCCAGTTCGCGCGGGGGTGGGTCCAGTTTATGCGCGACCTGAAGGCCAACCCCGACTTCGCCGCCGCGCTGGTGGAGAAGTTAGCCCGGGCCGCCCTGGCCGATCTCGACCGGTTCTTGGACGCCGTCGGCGACTACGTCCACGTCGTCGGCTTCGGGGACGACCTGGGGGTGCAGCACGGCCTCCAGTTCCACCCCGACCTCTACCGGCGACTCTTCAAGCCACACCATAAGCGGCTCTACGGTCGGGTCCACGAGCGGACCCAGGCTTACGTCTTTCTGCACAGTTGCGGATCGGTGTACGACCTGATCCCAGATCTGATCGAGGCGGGGGTGGACATCCTCAACCCGGTGCAGACCTCAGCGGCGAAGATGGAGCCGGAGCGGCTGAAGCGGGAGTTCGGCGACCGGATCGTCTTCTGGGGCGGGGGGGCCTGCCCGCAGCGGGTGCTCCCCTTCGGGACGCCGGAGGAGGTGATGGCGGACGTGCACCGCCGGTTGGAGATCTTCGCCCCCGGCGGCGGCTACGTCTTCGCCCCCATCCACGACATCCAGCCCGACGTCCCCCCGCAGAACATCGTGGCGATGTACGACGCCGCCCGCACCTTCCCCACTTCCTCGCTTCCCCGCCTCCCCACCCCTCCACCCACTCGCCAGTCCCGTTGACCCGCTGACTCGCTATCTCCCGTCCACCACCCTCACCGTCGGATACGGGATCTCAATCCCCTCCCTCTCCGCCGTCTCCTTGATCGCCTGCACCGCCTGGGAGTGGACCTGGATCAGGCTGTGGGTCTCCTGGTTAAGCCAGAACCGGATCGCCAGTTCGACCGCGGAATCGCCCAGGCCTTCCACCATCACGGTGGGGGCGGGGTCGGCCAGGACGCCGTCGATCTGCCGGATCGCCTCCAGGAACACCTTCACCGCCCGCCCGATGTCCTCCCCGTAGCCGATGCCCACCCGGATCGTCCTCCGGCGCAGCGGCAGGTCGGAGTAGTTGACGATGGGGCGGGTATAGACCTCGATGTTGGGGATGATCGCCACTTCCCCATCCCACGTCTTGACGACCGTATCGCGCAGCCGAATGTCCAGTACCGTCCCGGTGAAATCTCCTACCTTCACCGCATCGCCGATGTCGAACGGCTGCTGGATCAGGAGCAGGATCCCGGCGACGAAGTTGCGGGCGATGTCCTGGAGGGCGAACCCCACCGTGAAGCCCAGGACCCCCAGGCCAGCCAGGAAGCCGGTCACGTCGAAGTTCACCTGATCGAGGGCGACGATGGTCCCGACGACGAGGATCCCCCACCGGGTCAACAGAGAGAGCGCCCGCAGTGTCTCGGGGTCCTTGATCTTCACCTGGCCCGCTCGCTTCACCCATCGGGCGGCCAGCGTGGAGAAGATCAACGTGGCGATGAAGATGACCAGCGCGGCGATGAGGTTGGGCAAGAAGCCGATCGCTTTCGTCACGAGGGTTTGCAGCACATCTCCCCAGTCCATTTCACTCCTCCTCACATCGACGTTGTTCTCGCCAGCGAGCCAGCGCGCGGCGCGTCGACTCGAAGGCCAGCGGCGGCAGATCATCCGGCGGGAAGAACCCGGCCCGGTCAGCGTCGTCCCCCGCCACCAAGTCCCCTCCCGTCACCTGTCCCTGGTAGACGATGAGAAAGGACGCTTCCCCCCTCAACCCTTCGCCGGGGATAACGTCCAGAAGGTCGGTCAGTTCCACCTCCAACCCCGTCTCCTCCCGGCATTCCCGCACCGCGGTCGCAGCCGGGTCCTCGTCGTACTCGACGAAGCCAGCAGGAATGGACCACAACCCCTGGCGGAGCGTGTTCTCGCCCCGTCGGATGAGCAACACCCGACCGTCCTTCTCTACCACGACCCCCGCCGCTACCTTGGGGTCGCGGAAGATGATCATATCGCAGGCGGGGCAGTACCGACGCACCCGCCCATACGCCTCGCGATCTTCCAGTGCCCTCCCGCACTGAGGACAGAAGTTCAACTCCGGGTGCACGCCCATCGACAGGCCTCCCCTTTTCACGGATCGGCACCCGCCAGTGCCATCCTCTCTATACACCAAAGGACCCCACCTGTCAACGCCTCTGCCCCCTGTGCTCCGCATCCTGCACCTTGCCTCTTGCTCCTCTCCTTCTCTCGTGTTATACTCCCTCGTCACCGGCGATGAAGTACTATATCTGGACCATCGGCTGTCAAATGAACCGGGCTGATTCCCGCCGACTGGCGGTCACCTTGGAGGCGCTGGGGTACGAGCCTGCCTTGCGCGCCGAGGAGGCCGACCTGGTCGTCCTCAACACCTGCGTGGTCCGCCAGCAGGCCGAGGAGAAGGTCCACGGCCGCCTGGGATCCCTCCGGCCGCTGAAGGAGCGCCGACCGGAGGTGATCATCGGGGTGATGGGTTGCCTGGTGGGCTTCCGTGGGCCGGGCGAGGTGGCGGAACGGTACCCGTGGGTGGACGTGTGGATGCCGCCCTCCGAACCGGGGCCGCTGCTCGACCATCTCTCCCGACAGGGCGTGGTGGACGAGGGACGAGCCCTGGCGGCGGAGGCGAAAGCCCACCAGGAGCGGTTCTTCGATGGTTGGGGGCTGCCGACGCAGGAGCGGGGCCGCCGGGTCGCGGCATACGTACCCGCCGTCCTGGGCTGCTCCCACGCCTGCACTTACTGCATCATCCCCTACCGGCGGGGACCGGAGCGAAGCCGTCCCCCGGAGGAGATCGTCACCGAGGCCCAGGCCCTTGCCGAACAGGGGGTCCGGGAGATCACGCTGCTGGGGCAGATCATCGACCGGTATGGGTACGACCTGCTGGGCGTCCAAGACGCCAACACACCGACCCCCCTGGTTGATCTCCTCCGCCGCGTCCACGAGATCGAGGGGCTGGTGCGCGTTCGCTTCCTGACCAGCCATCCCAACTGGATGCGGGACGACCTGCTGGAGGCGGTGGCGTCGCTGCCGAAGGTCTGCGAGCACATCGAGGTACCGGTGCAGGCGGGCGACGACGAGGTGCTGGCCCGGATGCGGCGGGGCTACACCGCCGACGACTACCGCCGCCTCGTGGCTCGCATCCGGGAGGTGATCCCCGGCGTCTCCATCGCCACCGACGTCATCGTCGGCTTCCCGGGGGAGACGGAAGCCCAGTTCCAGCGGACCTACGACCTGCTGGCCGAACTGCGGCTGGACAAGGTGCACATCGCCCGCTACTCCCCCCGCCCGCAGACGCTCGCCGCCCGTCGGCTGCCGGACGACGTGCCGCCGGAGGAGAAGGAGCGCCGCCGCAAGGCGCTGGACGAACTGCAGGCCCGCATCGCCGCCGAGATCAACGTCCAACTGCTGGGTCAGACGGTGGAGGTGCTGGTCGAAGGGAAGAAAAAGGGCCGCTGGTGGGGCCGCACCCGGACCGATAAACTGGTCTTCTTCGAGGACGAGCGAGACCGGCTTGGGCAGTTGGTGCCGGTGCGCATTACCTGGACCGGACCGTGGTCGCTGGTCGGCGAGCCGGCGGACCTCTCCTCCGTTCGCGAGTGAAGTGCGCGGCGGCCTCTACGCCGGGTAGACGTCGAAACATCCCTCAGAATCCCCCTCGTTCCCCGTCTCTTCTCTGGCAAGGACCGACAAAGATGCGGACTATGGGCTCTATTGCCCGACCGGCCGGTGGCACAATTCTATAAAAGAAGTATAATAACCTGTCGCGCGTGTCCACGCTGTTGAGGGTAAGAGGGTACCGTGCTGGCAAATGTCCTTTCCAATGGCCTTGCCCCCTACCTTCGTTGGGGGGGCATCGCTTTCTTCGCTATCTTCTTGCTCAGTTCCCTGCTGTACTTCTACTTCCTACATCGGGTCCGATTTGCTCGCTACTACGTCCTGCGGGAACGAGCTCGCCGTGCCGGAGGGCGATGGTTGACCATCGCCGTCATCTCCCTCGTCCTGGGGCTCGTCACCCTTTATCTCTACCGCCATACCTCTCCTGTCCCCTCCACCTCCCCCACAGCCGTCACCGCCTCCGTCGCCGAAGCGGTCTCGCCCACCTCGGCGGTTGCGCTCTCCCCGACCCCCACTTCCACCTCTCAGCCGAGTCCAACACCTACATCTGTGCCCACCCCGACCCCCACGCCTACTCCCGCCTATCCTCTCCCTGTGACCGCCCTCACGCCTAAGCCCGGGGCCACACCTGCCCCCTTGGACGCCCGGATCACCCTGGTGACCTTCGCCTTGGACCAGGAGAACGGTCGTCCGGTCGATCCCGGCGACACCTTTCCTCCTGGGGATCATCGGGTCTATCTCTTCTTCACCTACGAGGGGATGAGGCAGGGGGTGGTCTGGACCTACGGCTGGTACCACGATGGGGAGTACCTGGACGGGAACACCTGTCTGTGGGGCGTGGTGGAGGAGACCTGCCCCCGGGTCTTCGGGGAGAAGGGGAGCACCTTCCTGTTCTTCAACCCGCGGGCGGTGGAGACGGGGGAGTACCCTGACGGGTACGTCCCTGGAACCTACGAGGTGCGGATATGGATCGAGGACCGGTTCCAGGGGGTTCTCTCGTTCACCGTCACGGAGGTGGAGTCCCCTTAGGTGAGGGAAGCGGCCGTCCGAAGGATCAGGGCGGCGACGGCTGGTACGGTTAGATTATCGGTTCCCCAGGGGGAGATCGCCTCGACCACGGCCGTGCCGACGGCGACGGCGAGGGCGACAGGGAGAGCCTGCCAGCCAGGGAAGGGAGTCCCGCTCACAAAGGCCAGGGGCAAGGCCGTCGCAACCCACGCGACAACTAAGAAGGTCAGCGAACCCTCCAGGGTGCGGTGTCCGCCCGGCACCCGGAACTTTCGGCGTCCCCATCGCCTGCCGACCACCGCCGCCAGCGCGTCCCCCCACGTCATCGGCATCAGCGAGGCCACCAACAGCGACTTGGTCTCCCAAAGCCACCAGGTCAGCACGGCGAAGGCGATCGGGAAATAGATGGTGCCCAGCCGCCATCGCTCACCGGTCTCCATCGCCTGGAAGGTTCCTTTCCAATACGAGAGCGTGTTGATGAAGATGAAGGAGACCGGGGGGATGAGGGCCATCCATCGACTCTGGAAGGCCAGCAGGAAGAGGACGGTCATCCCCGCCGCGATGTGCACCACTTTGCGGGTAAAATCGACCGAGTACCCTTGCCGCCTGCGTAGCCACTCTGCTATACCCAGGGCGGCGAAGAGGTAGAGGTAGGCAGCGACCAACACGAGAAGATCGTTCATACCATTGCTCACTGGTTTGATGTGCTTAATCTGCCTGGTCTGCTTGATCTGCTATCAGACGACCAACTGCGCGTAGAGATCCTCCAGGCTCAGGTGCGGGCACACCGTCTCCCGGCATTGGAGGGTGAGGGCGGCGGCGGAGAGGCCCAGGCGGACCGCCTCGCTGGCTGGCAGTCCTTCTAGGATGCCGAAGACCACCGCAGCGGTCAGCGCATCTCCGACCCCGGTGGGGTCCACGATGGGGACGGTGATGGCCGGGAGGTGGCCGCTCTCCTCCGCCGTGGCGTAGCACAGCCCGCGCTCGGCCAGCGTGACCACCGCTAGGCTCACGCCCTTGCGCATCAGCCGGCGGGCGATTTCGATCGGTTCGACCCCGGCGGCCATCTCCCCCAGCAGAGCGCCGGCTTCCTCCAGATTGGGGGTGACCAGGTGGAGGGAGGGGAGGTAGGCGCGGAGGCGGGGGGCGAGAAGCGTGGAGGTCGGATCGGCGCAGACGGGCCGGTCGTACCGGCGGGCCAGCCGGAATACCGTCTGCAGCGCGGGTGGGGAGAGGTTGGCGTCGATCACCACGATGCGGGCGTCCCGGAAGAGGCGACGGCGGTCGTTCAGGTAGCGGGGGGTGATCTGCTCCATCGCCCGCATATCGGCCAGGGCGGTGATCAACTGACGCTCCCGGTCCAGAAACGCCAGGTAGGTTCCGGTGCGGGCGTCGGGGTGGATCAGGACGTGCTCGGTGTCCACTCCCGCCTTCTGGGCCTGTTCCAGTAAGTATCGGCCGGTCCAGTCCTCTCCCACCGCCGAAAGGAGGACGACCTCCAGGCCTAACCGAGCCAGATTTTCGGCGATGTTGCGGGCCACTCCGCCGGGACTACAGCGGATGATCCCCGGGTTGGAGGTTCCGGCCTCCATCGGCCCCTGGACCTCCCCTTTTACGTCCAATCCCATCGCGCCGATCACCAGAGCGTCCATTCAGTTTTCCCCCTCGAGGCCGATCCAGATGCTTACAAGCCAAAGGAGCAGGGATGCTAAGCCTCCTATGAAGAGGCCCCATATCGCCCTCCAACCCGCAAGCCAGCCTACCTCTGAGAGCAACGCGCCTAAGGCGACGACGAACCCACTGCCGAAAGCGAAGATGCTCGCCTCTCGAATCCGTCGGGCGAACCTCGCGCGGCTCGAGTCTATGATCAAAACCTCTCTTCGTCCCCAAAAAGCGGGAAGGCGTCGCCTCCTGAGGAAGCGCTCCACGCGATTCAAAAGATCGATGTCCCATCGTAGAGGAGGCCACCCGTATCGGGAGAAGATGATCACTTCGTGGGGTAGTAAGAAAATAGAGAAACCCTCCTCGGGGATAGAAAGGACAAGCGCGGAGTGGGGCCGTCTTTCTAACACCTCTTCCCAGTTGTTGAGGGGACCCTGCTGAGTCAGGATCTCCACCCGGGGTTGTGGCTCTCCTGCAACCGTGGTGCGGACTTCGGACAATAGTTGGAAAAGCCTCTCCACGTCTTCCCGGAAGAATAGGATCGGTTCGAGGATACGGATCCTTAAGGAGGGGCTCAGCCGCTCCAGAAACTCCTCCAGTTCCATCTCCTCCGGTATCACGGTTCCTTCCTCAACTATGGTCACTGATTGTTATCACTCCTCGACTGGCCGTAGCAGTGCGACGACCTTGCCGATAGACCTTTCTTCACCGATGAGATGTCTTTTTTCTTCTACAAACAATCTGACGCGTCCGGCATGGTCGCGGGTAAATGGTCCAACCTGGAAGTCCCCTTCTCCGACCTCCGTCGCTTGTGTTATCTCACCGATTCCAGCGCACTGCCATTGAACTAGAATGATATCTCCCGGCTCCGGAACGGTCTCCGCGGGTCTCTCTTCCTCCGGTTCCTGTCGTTTGTCCTCCGGAGGTTTGATGGGGACGATCTCAAAGGGAGGCTCAAGGCCGACCTCAAGGGCGAAATGAGGAGTCCGAAAGTCGATCAGCAGATCTGGAACGTTCTGACCGGGGGGCAAGAAGGTGTACAGACCATCGCCGATGCGGATGGCTCTCCCCTCCCGTCGGGTGTCCCGCAGTTGAGGTCGCAACAGCCTATACACGCGGTCTCCGAATCGAAGCGTCCCTCCCTTCCTCCGAAGGGTTGCGGAAAGACAGAATAGGCGGGGCTCTTTCGTGTCCCAACCGACGCCTGTTCGAAAGACCGGGACCCACACAGAGGCGCAAAGAGGCTCCTCCCGGAGAGCATCGGCCCATTTCTCTAGGGCTCGGATCAATTCCTCGATCCATTGGATCGCCTGTTCACACTGCTTTTGGTGTTTGAGCGAATCCTTAGAACTCTCCCAAGCCCAGTATCGGATTGCCCGCTCGAACAGATCGCGGGCCCGATCGTACCATTCGAACGCCTCGGCATCGCTTCCCAGCGCGTGGTAGGTGAGTCCCAACGCATAATTGGCGGCGGCTCGGTTGTGGTAATGCGGTGGGCCGGGCAGTTTATCCAGGGTCAGTTGCGCTTCCTGATCATAGTCGAGAGCCGGCCCCAGCCGCAGGGACGAGCGGTAGACGTCAGAGAGATGGAGAAGTGCCAACGCATAGTCCACAGGCCGACCAGAGATCCGTTGAGAGGACTCCTTGGCATTGGCGGCATACCGTTCAGCGACAGCCCACTGACGCCGAGCCAGGCTCTCAGAACATCGGTTCAGCATCACGCGGATTTGGGGAGAAAGTTGCTCTTTGACCACCAGTTTTGATGGCAGACGGTCCAAAGGAATATTGATCATCCCTCTGCCCCCCTCTCCCTGCCTCCGGTGAACGAAGTCGTCCCTCGGGGCAGGGTTGCCCGCTCGACTGCCTCGTGGAGTTTCTCCAGAAACCGTAGAGGCTCCAGCGGCACAAAAGCGCGGATACCAGGATCGAAGGACATCCAGCGCAACGTCTCGACGAAGCGAAGAGCGATCTGGTAGGCCGAAAGATGCTCGCGAGTAGCTATGGTCTCGATAGCCTCGATCAAAGTGAGGACCATTTCCGCTTTCGCCTGGATGTCGACCGCCTCCAGGCCGGCCAGAGCGGCCTCGCCTTCTGCTTGGAGGGTCAACATATCCCGTTCCAGTTCTGCCTGCCAGGTGCGGATCCACTGGTCGAGCACCTCGTCACGGAGTGCCTTCGCTGTCTCCTCTTCGGGCACGCTTACCCGGATATCAACCTGCCCGATGCCTACGCTGATGATCCGCGCACCGACCTTGCGGGCTTTGTCAGAGAGTTCCCGCTCTAGTTGCTCTCGAATTTCCTTCCAAAAGGGGTTCTCCCCCGTCTTTTCTCCTGGTCGGACCAATTGATCCAGTCGGAATCGGCTCAAGAGACTTCTCAGGGTTCCCTCGGCCTCTCCGATCACCACCCGTCCTGTCCATTTCATCATCTGGTCTTCCCGCTTTTCCTCTCGGACCCGGGTGGCTGTGGCTGCCCGAAGCACCGCTTCGTCGGTGAACGGATGGGGACGTTCCGCCGTAGGCGTCAGGGGAGTATCGCTCCCCTCCGGTCGGTCGTCGATCTTGAAGAGGATGTCCACCTCGCAAGAGATGGGTATACCGTCTCGCGTCAGGGCACTCACCGGATACACCCACCGCTGCGGCCGAAGGTCCACCACCTCCCATACCCGTTCAAACTGTTTTAGGCGGTGGTAACCAGGGCCGAGCACTCGCTTGAGTGCTCCTCGGCATTCGGTGACGACAGCGCTGTCGTTGTAGACCACTAAGAGCCCCGGTCCTCCCACCTTAACGATAGTATTGGAGAGGTCTCCCTGGAGCGCTCCTTCCCGCACGACGAGCCAGGGACGGGTCCCTATCTGACCGAACACGCTGATGAAAAGATATTCCGCTCCCGCCAGGATGCCCCCCAGATCATACAGCCGATCGAGGTACCAGGCGGGGACCAAGAAAGCAGCCCCGATCACCACGGCCGCCGGGAACAGGTTGAGGAGGGAGAAACCGGTCTTCAAGAAAGAGGAGCCCGCCTTGTCGCCGATGATCTCGACCGCGAAAGCGGTCGACCCCAGGAGGAGAAGAGGAGGGCAGATCATCAAGAGGAGTCTGACCATAGGCCGGAGCAACCGGGGCATTTTTATCTTCCTCCCTTGAATGATCCCCCGATCTTTTGCTGCACTTCTTTCAAAGGTTCCAGCACAGTCGGGGGGAGCAACCTCTTGGTCAGTGGTTGGACGGCCATCGTATGGATGACGTCGATGAAAAGGTTGACGATCTCCTCGATGGACACTATTCCTTGTTGCTCCTGCAATCGAGATAGCCGGTCGCTGATGGCCCGGATCGCTTCCACCTGAGCCTGGGCGCGTGCCTTTTCGATCTGGCGCATCCGCGACCGTTGCCCTTCGGCCTGCCGCTGCATCACCCGTCGCACCCAGTGTGCCTGCCAGGCCCGGATGCGTTGCTCGAAGATCTGGCGGCTCTTCTCCTCTGTCGGTAGGATATTGCCGATCCCACCTCCCATCAACTGAATACCGTAGTCTCGGAGATCCTTTCCCAATTTCTCTTTGAATCGGTTTATGATCTCTGCGCGCGGATCATCTGCCAACCGGTAGGGAGCACAGAGGTCGTCAAACCGGTATTCGGCGATGATATCGCGCAGGATGCGCTTACCCAGAACCTGAGGGAGGTCATCCCACTGGTGGGCTTCCATTCGCTCAGGGACCTGACCTTTTCCCTGGTGCTCAATAAACTGAGCCTTGTGGAGAGCGAGAAAGGCGGACCGGTGTCGGAGAGGAAAGGGCTGATTCAGCTGGGGTTGTGCCTCTCCGCAGTCGATCCGGAACGGTGTGAAAGCAGGTATCGAGACCCCTATACCATCCTTGGTCCGCGCTTCTACAGTGAACGTCCGCAACTGCTCGCGTAGGTCGATAGCCTGGGTGACCCGCTCGGCAGGCCCCAGGAAACTTACACCGGGCCGCCTGACCCCCTTGAACCTCACGCCATCGCTGATCACGGGGGCATGGTCGCACCGACTGATGACTACGCCGGGTCCTGGGAGGAACTCGCGGAAGGGTTTGCCTCCCATCTCCTTATGTTGCTCTACCTTGTTGTCCCCCCACTGGTTGCTGTGGATCAAGTAGTAAGGGAAATTAGTCCCCACTACCCAAGCAAGCAGCGCCTGGAAAGGCTCTCTCCGCTGCCGGGGATTCTCCAGGGGAAGTAGATAGGCTGAGAAGTAGTACAAAAGGCCCAGAAAGACGACGACCGTGGGTGTGGTCAGAAGCACCGCGCCTCTCCAGCCCGCGCGGGAATACCCCCAGGCAGCCGTCAGGCCCAACCACAGCACAAGTGCGCCCAGAATGGCGAACCTCTTCTGTCCGCCTCGCCATCCTATTAGGAGGAGTGTGCTCCCTCCGATGAAAACCACAAAAGCTAATAACCCCACCGGAACCATCGTTCGCGTCAACTTCGTTATCCCTCAGAACCAGGCCAGCCGATCCGTCAACTCGTCCGGCGTCGTTACTTCCACCGGCACGTAGATGATGCCAGGGTAGTAGGTTTTGAAGAAGGCCTGCAGGTCGCCGTCCCACGCCGCGGGGTTGACGGCGATGACGCGGCGCACGTCGAGGTCGCCGATGCCAGCGTCGTCCGCACTGCCCCCCACGGTGAACCGGTGGGCATCCCAGGTGGCCTCCACCACCGCCCGTGCCCAGGCCTGGTCCGCCCCCGGCGGCAACAGCACGTAAGTCCGCTCATACTGGGTCCGGGGCAAACCCCGCGGCAGGGTCGATACCGACAGCGGTTCGGGCATCGGTGGCAACTGTTCCAGCGCTGCCTGGAGGGCGAGCGGATCCTCCGCCTCCACCGGCACGTAGATGACGCCAGGGTAGTAGGTTTCGAAGAAGGCCTGCAGGTCGCCGTCCCACGCCGCGGGGTTGACGGCGACGACGCGGCGCACGTCGAGGTCGCCGATGCCAGCGTCGTCCGCACTGCCCCCCACGGTGAACCGGTGGGCATCCCAGGTGGCCTCCACCACCGCCCGTGCCCAGGCCTGGTCCGCCCCCGGTGGCAGTAACACGTAGGTCCGGGCGTATTGGACCCGGGGGGAGCCGCGCACCGGGTCGAGGTAAGGGCGGGCGTTGAGGTAGTGGGAGGTGGCTCGAAGGGATAGCCCACGGATCCGCAGCCCGAGGTGGAGATGGGGGCCCGTCGTGTTGCCGCTCTGCCCGGCCAGGCCCAGCACCTCTCCCTGGGTTACATCGACCCCGTCTTCGGCCAGGATCTGCTGGAGGTGGGCGTACAGGAGCGTGACCTCGCCCACGGTGGGGAGGCGGCTGACGACCCGCACGTAGTTGCCGTAGGCCGTCCCAGGCGGGCCGATGCTGACCCGGCCTGCCAGGCAGGCGCGGACCGGCGTCCCCTCCGCTGCCTGCAGGTCCACTCCTTCGTGCCCGCCGTGGAGCCAATGGACGTTGTGAACGGGGTCGAACGAGGCTTCGAAGTAGCGGCGCTGGCGCTCGCCGTAGGCCTGGGTGTAGGCTCGGGCGGCGGTGGGCCACGTCAGCCGCATCGTTGAGGGGTGGGGCATCCGGCGGCGGCTGCCGACGCGGGCCGGGATCTCCGTGCCGACCCACGCCATTCCGGCGAAGGTCGGATCGGAGGATCGGAGCAGGTAGGCGTAGACCTCCTCCAGCCGATCGTACTGACTGCAGAAGAAGTAGAACTCGGCGTACTGATCGCCCTTCTCCGCTGGGGATTGGGCGGGATCGACGTTGGCGAACGCCGAGATCACCACCGGGCGGTCCGTCCGCTCCAAGTAGGTACGGAGGAAACGGAGCGCGCCGTGGTAATCCCGCATCTCCTCCTGAGAGGTCCAATACACGTGGCAGCAGACGAAGTCCGCCCCCTCCAGGGCGAGCCCACAGGTCTCCAGGAAGAGGTCGTCGGAGACGGCGGGAGGGTCTCCGGGCGGCCGGGGCTCCGACCAGGCCAGACCAGGGAATCCCACCTCGAGGGGCGGACCAAAGGTCGTTCGCAGCCGGTCCGCTACCTGCAGAAACCAGTCGGAGAAGGCCGCGGGCTCGGCCCACGAGACGCCGTATCCTCGCCGAGGGAGATTGGGCTCGCCGTGGACCTCGAAGCGGATCACGCCCTTTTTGAGAAAGGCCTCCACCCGGGGGGCCATTTCATCTACGAAGGCCTCCGGCGGGGTCGGCTCCACGCCTGGTTGCTGACTGAGCAACTGGACGAGGAACGTGTGGATTCCCGCGTCCCGGCAGGCGTCCAGCAGGATGGGGTCGGCCTGGGCCGGTAGTTTCACCGCCTCGATCCCCGCCTGGTGCAGGACCTCCAGGTCCTCCGGGGTCAGTGGCCCCTTGTCGATGTACAGGCCTGCCTTGGCAAACGGCATCATCCACCTCGCTATGGGGTCTCCCCACGGATGAAACAAAGGATGCCCTCCGCAACGCCCCGCGCTACCACGTCCGGATGGTCTCGCAGGAGGTCCCGGTCCCCTCCCATAAAGCCGACTTCGATGATAACGGCAGGAGTGCCGCGGTCGATCGTGTAGAAGATGTGGTACTCGGTCATGTCGGGCGTGATGCTCCACCGATGAAAGGAGAGACCGGTGCGGGCCTGGTACCGGCTGGTCAGACAGGCGACCAAGTAGTCCTCTTCCTCCGGGATCGCGCTGTCTTCGGCGTGAGCGACCTTGAAGCCAGACGCCTCGGGTGGGGTGCAGGAGTCGGCGTGAATGGAGACGAGGACGCGCCCCCGGTACCCTTGTAGGTTGTCGTCGTACTCCCCCAGCAGGTCCACGTCGTATCCAAGGAGTCTGAGAAAGTCGACCACCCGCTGGGCGATGTCCAGGTTGATCTCCACCTCCTCCCACCCATCCGGGCAGATGGCACCGGGATCCCGAATCCCGTTCTGCTCTCCGGAGTGACCCGCGACGATGCCGATGGGCAAGGGAGCGGGGGGGGTGGTGGTCGGAGTGGTTATGGGGTAGGAGGGGAGGGAGGTTTCCTGCGGAGGGGGCGGGAGAGAAGGGACAGGGGAGGGTTCCGTGGGAGTGTTCTGAGCCGCGGAGCGGGTGGAGCCCCACAGGGGGTGGGTCAACGCTCCGAGGGCGGCAAGGAGGATCACCAGCGCCAAAAAGCGCGGGGCGCTGGTCGGCGCGGCGGGGATGTTCCGTTGGGGTCGAGCGTGGCTGGACGCATCCCGCATCGGCAGGGTCCTCCTCCCGCGCTTATCTTACCCCAAAAGGAGTTGTAAGTCAATCATCTGTGCATCACGAGAATCTGTGTTAGTGGATCGACCTGTTATAGATCGAGATTCGGCTACTTGCCACAAAACAGAATCTGCAGTACACTGAAATCACGCGAAGAACCGGTTCCACCCGGGGAGGGAATTCCCGATGAGTAGGTTAGAGGAACGGTCAAGGCAGGTGATGCGCGGAGGGATGGTCGCTCTGGTCGCGTCGTTGCTCCTCTGCCTGGTGGCCAGTCTGAGCGGGTCCCCTCAGCCCGTGGCCGCCCAACCTCGTCCCACGTTGACCCCTACGCCATCGGCGCCTCCTGCCGCTCCCCCCGCCCCCGCCTCGCCCGACGGATGCGGGTCGCTCTGTGGTCAGGTGATCGATCTGGAGTCGGGTGCTAACCTGTCCGGCCAGACGGTCCGTTTGGCCGGGTCAGGCTGGTCGGAAGACAGGACCACCGACACCTACGGGTGGTACTCTTTCGGCCTGCTGGGCAGCGAGGTAGGGATGCTGAGCCTGGTCGTGCCGGAGGATGGGGATCTGCATTCCGTCACGTCTGGCATCGCCGTGGCCCCGATCCACGCCTGGTCGATCGTGGTCAATTTGGGCGTGTATCGGCAGCAGCCGGTCGATCCCCCACTGTCCCCCACAGCCTCCGTTCAACCCTCCTGGATCCGCCCCGGCGGGCGGGTAACGGTCACCGTCCAGGTGAGGAACGACCTGGGGTTCGACATCTCCGGGGTGATGGTCACCACCCTGCTGCCAGAGGGGCTCGCTTTGGTGGGGGTTGTGGGCAGTCAAGGAGAAGGCCGGCAGATCGGGGGATACGGAGCGGGCGTCCTTGGGAATCTGCCCGTTGGGGCAGAAGCGACCGTCCATTTCATCGCCGAAGTCGGCAGGGACGTCCCGGCGGGCACGATCCAGGTGCCGGTCAGCCTGATCTACCGCGAGCATGCTGCCGCGCAGACGGTGGCCCAAGTGAGGGTGGGTGGAGCACCCGTCCCCGCGGTTGCCTCTCCCACGACGCCCCCCGCCATTTCCTCCTCGGCTAGCACGCCCACCAGCGCGCCCGTCGGCACGCCGCAGACGCTGCCCACCACTGGCCCAACGCTCCTGCCGGTGACCGGGTATGGGCTGACCGCCGTCGGGATTGGGGCCGCCTTCGGAGCGATCGCCTGGACCGCCCGCCGTCTCCGCCATCGCCGGGGGCGAGACTCAGAAGAGGAGGTATGAGCCGTGGTGAAACTGTTGATGGGTTGGAACATCGTCCCCGGCCGGGAGAACGAATATTTCGACTTCGTCGTCCAAGAGTTCGAGCCGGGCTTGGCCGACCTGGGGCTTCAGACGACCGACGTATGGTACACTGCCTACGGGGATTGGCCGCAGATCGTCACCGGCACCATCGCCAGCGATCTAGAAACGATGCGAAAGATCCTGGCGTCGGAGCAGTGGCGGCGGTTGAAGGAACGGCTGCTGGAGTACGTCACCGACTACCAACAAAAGATCATCCCCGCCGATGGGGGATACCAACTGTGAAGAACGACAGCGACATAAGAAAAAGGGCCTGGTCGCCGCCAGGCCCTTTTTCTATAAGGCCCCTTTAGTCCGAGGTGTCGCTAGAGGTGGAGGAGGATTCCTTTTCGGAGGCGTCACTCGATTTCTTGCTCCGTCGCTTGGTGGAGGAGGATCGATTGTCGGTCACGTAGAAACCCGGCCCTTTGAAAATAATCCCGACCGGTTGGACCAACCGGTGCACCGGACCGCCGCACTCCGGACAGGTGCGCACCGGTTCGTCCGAAAAACTCTGCCTGCGCTCAAACCGTACCCCGCAGACCTCACACTCGTATGCGTATAGCGGCATAGGCCTCACCTCCTCGCTCTTGAAGCAGTGTTATTATACACCACCTCGCCTTCCTGCACAATTCCTCTTCCTTCCATTTTTAACACATTTCTAACACCCCTGCTAACCCCTGGCAATACGCATGTTGGACCATAAGGCCGACTGGGAAAACCTATGCAGGAGGTGTTTGAGAATGAAAGGGAAGAGATGGATCGTGTGGTTGTTCCTGACAATATTCCTGCTGATGATCCCCTCCACCGCCCTTGCGGCGGGGCAGACCGGACGGCTGGAGGGGCGTCGCTGGGTGGTGCGCGGGGAGGTGACCGCCGTCACGCCGCCCACGCTGACGGTACAGACGGACAGCGGCCCCGTCGTCGTGATGACGGATGGGAACACCCGTTTCCGCATCCCAGGGGTGAGCGATCCCTCGCTGGAGGATATCCAGGTAGGGGATCACGTGATCTGTGCCGGGCGGCGGGGGGAGGACGGTTTTCACGCCGTCGTCGTGGTTGTGGTGGATCCCGAGGCTCGCGCCGCCCGGGTCGGTGGGCAGGTGGTCTCCGTCGACGGCAGCGACATCTCGATCAGCACCCCGGCCGGTGAATCGATTCTCATCCGCACCGATGCTGACACCCGCTTTCGTATCCCCGGCGTCGAGGACCCCGGGCCAGACGACGTTGAGGTCGGTTCCCTCATCGGCGCGGCGGGGAAGTGGGAGGAGGATGGTGTGTTCCGCGCTTCCATCGTTGTCGTCCCTCGCGCGGCGGAGCGGAGAGGCCGGGTGACCGGTGAGGTGGTGGGGATCGAGGGGACCACTCTGGTCCTTCAGACGAAGGGAGGACGGCAGGCGCGGCTCATTACCGATGAGGGGACCGCCTTCCACGTGCCCGGTGTGGAGGGGGCTGCGCTGGCCGATGTCAACGTGGGCGACCGGGTGACAGCGGAGGTGATGCTCAAGGAGGGTGTGCTCTACGCAACACAGGTGGTCGTCTGGCCCGAGCAACCCGCCCGGCTGGGAGGAGAGGTCGCCGCCATCGACGGGGCGACCATCGTTCTGGAGACCCCCCACGGGACGGTCCAGGTCCTCACCGACGGCAGCACCATCTTTCGTGTGCCCGGCGTGGAGGATCCGTCGCTGGTCGACGTCCAGGTAGGCGACCGGGTGGGTTGCGGCGGGGAGTGGAAGGATGAGGGGACGTTCCACGCCTCGGTGGTGGTGGTGCGGCGGGGTCGGCCCGCTCCGGGGCGGTCGGGTACCGTTCGCGGCCGGGTCCTTTCCGTCGGCGGCGACCGCCTGACGGTAGGCACGAGCCGCGGCCCGGTGACGGTCATCGCCGATGAAGGGACAACCATCCGCGTCCCAGGGGTGGAGCACCCCACCCTGTCCGACATCCACCCGGGAGACGTGGTCGGCGCGCGGGGGCGGTGGAACGAGGACGGGAGCCTCCAGGCGGAGGGGGTCGCCGTGCTGGGTGGAGGGGAGAGGCCTCCTCACGGCTCAGGCGGACCTAAGGTTCGTCCCAAGAGTTAGGAAGACTCCAGCCACCGCCGAAAGCACAGCCAGCCCAGCAGATTCGCTGGGCTGGCTGTGCTTCTTGCTGTGCCGAGGGCCAGATTTGAACTGGCGACTCCCTGATTTTCAGTCAGGTGCTCTACCAGGCTGAGCTACCTCGGCCAAACATCGAGCGAGCGTATTTTACCACGCTTTCCGTTTTCCGCAACTGCTCGTTCTCATTCACGCAAAACGTTACCGGTTAGACTTGCATCCCCAACTTGGTTATGGTATAATATCGCCGCACCAAGCGGGCGTGGTTCAGTTGGTAGAACGTCTCCTTGCCAAGGAGAAGGTCACGGGTTCGAGTCCCGTCGCCCGCTCAGGTTGATGATGGCGACGTAGCCAAGGGGTAAGGCAGGGGTCTGCAAAACCCTTATTCGCCGGTTCGAGTCCGGCCGTCGCCTCTAGAGGTTCACGGGCGAAACAAGGGCCACCAGGCCCTTGTTCTCATTTCCCCCTCCGAATTGCCTATGACGAAACGGTTGGTCGATCTCTGGGGCGCGCTGATTCTCTGGCTAACCTCCCTTGTCGGCATCGTAGCCTTCGCCTATCCGTTCCTCCTTCAACAGGTCCCTCGAGACGCTCTTACACACCGTTCAGAGAACGCTCTGGCGGCTCTCGCCGTTCTGGTCACCCTATGCCTGATCGCAGTGCTGGTGGAACTGACCTCCGGGAGGATGAACGCCCGCACTGTTGCCACGATGGGTGTTCTCCTGGCCATCAACGCTGCCCTCCGGCTGGTGGAAACGACTCTCATCGCCCTCCCTGGCGGGTTTTCCCCCGTCTTCTTCCTCATCACCCTCAGCGGGTACGTCTTCGGTGCGCGGTTCGGGTTCCTGTACGGCGCGCTCTCCCTCCTCGTCTCCGCGATGATCACGGGTGGCGTCGGCCCGTGGCTTCCCTACCAGATGCTCACCGCCGGGTGGGTCGGGCTGACCGCGGGCTGGTTCCATCCCCTGGCGAGCCGCACGAGGTGGGAAGTTCCCATCCTGGCCGTCTTCGGTCTGCTCTGGGGGTTCCTCTATGGAGCGATCCTCAACCTGTATTTCTGGCCCTATCTGGTCGGAGCCACCGGGGGAGGATGGGAACCGGGGCTCGGGCTGTCGGAGGTGATCAGGCGGTACGCCGCCTTCTACGTCGTGACCTCTCTAGGGTGGGATGGCCTTCGCGCCGTGGGGAATTTCCTGCTGATGGTCGTCCTTGGGGCTCCGGTGCTCAAGATCCTCCGGCGCTTTCGACAGCGGTTTCAGGTCGAATTCGAGGAGATCTCCCCCCACGGCTAGCGTCTCACCCGACGACGATCTTTCCCTCTTTGATGACCCGCTCGACAGGGTTGGTCCCGAACCGGTAGCCCAGGTGATGCACATCGGGCACGTTGAGGATCAGGATGTCTGCCGCCCATCCCACCTGAAGGCTCCCCACCGTCCCCCCCAGCCCGATCGCGTAGGCTGCGTTCAGCGTAGCGGCGACCAGCGCCTGCTCAGGGGTCAGTTGGAGGTACCGGCAGGCCAGAGCGATCACGAGGGGCATCGACTCGCACCAGGAGGTGGTGGCGTTGCAGTTGGTGCCCAGGGCCAGGGCTCCCCCCGCCTCCAGGATTGCCCGGGCAGGTGCGTACCGATGGAGACCCAACCCAAAGGAGGTGGCTGGGAGAAGTACCGCCACCGTGTCCGACGAGCCCAGACGCTCGATCTCTTCCGGCGGCGTGCAGGTCAGGTGGTCGGCCGAGGCCGCTTCCATCTCCACCGCCAGCGCGGCTCCCCCCCAGGCCCGGAACTGATCGGCGTGGACCTTGAGGTCCATCCCCAGTTCGCGGGCCCGCTCGAGGATGCGGCGGGCCTGTTCTGCTGTGAACCCCCCTTCGTCGCAAAGGACATCGCAGAAGGGGACCTTGAGGGTACGGGTCAGGCAGGGGCCCTCGCGGAAATCCCCGGGGCAGGCCACCAGCGGCAGCATATCGATCACCTGATCGGTGTAGCCGTTGGGGTCCTCCAGGAACTCGTCCGGCACGACGTAAGCCCCCAGGAAAGTGGGAACGAGAGTGAGGGGGTGGGTCACTTCTAGGATGGCGATCGCCTCGAGGAGTCTCAACTCGTGGACTGACGAGAGGCCGTATCCTGTCTTGACCTCGACGGTGGTGGTTCCGTGGGCCAGCATGCGGTCGAGGCGGGAACGGGTCTCGGCTACCAATTGTGCCAGCGGTGCTGCCCGCGTCGCTCGAACGATGGCTCGGACCTCGTCGGCCGCCTCTGTCCCTCGGTGGTCACCCTCCCGGATCCGCTCGGCGAACTTCTCGGCTCGGCTCCCCGCCCAGACGACGTGGGTATGGGGATCGACAAAGCCTGGGCAGACCACCTTTCCAGAGGCGTCGATCTCGGTAGGAGCCCACCAGTCGGCGCGGACCCGCTCCGTGGGGCCGACAGCGACGATGCGGCTATCGGCACAGGCGACCGCCCCGTCCTCAATGATCCCGAGGTCCCCAAGCCGCGGGCCCCGTTGAGGCCCTCCGTCGTGGGGAGGAACCACGCACAGTTGCGCGGCGGAGTGAATGAGAAGGTCCGCTTTCAACCTTCACCCCCTGCAGGACAGCAGGGGCGACCTACCACATCGGCGCGGGAACGATCAAGGAGAGTTCGGCCGTCTCCGCACCCTCTCTGGCTTCGCCCCCCTCCGACGGCCGCACAACGCGGCCATCCAGCGCGATCCAGATCCCGACTCGAGTGTCCAGATCGACCCCGTCCGGCGGCCAGAACGCCACCGCTGTGGGCTTACCGTCGATCGTGGCATCCGGAATGGCGGCCATCACCGGCCGTCGGGAGTACCTGCTAAGTGGACGCTGTGGGCCGAGGACGGTGAGAACCTGAGGGGAGTCCAACGCGGCGACTGTAGCGACCCAGTACCCGTTAGGGGACAGTCCGTTCCGCGCCGCTACAGCGCGGGCATACTCAAGGAGAACGCTCTGGGCATACCGGCGCGTGACGCGGAGATGGACCTGTTCCCAGCCGCCGTTGTAAGCGGCGAGCGCGTCGAAGAGATCCCCTTCCGACTGTCGGATGATAATGGAGAGAGCTCTCGCTCCCCAGAAGACGTTCGTCGATGGGACCATCAATTCCTCGGCCGTAGGGCGCCAGGAGAATCCGGCCTCCTTGGGCATCACCATCATCAGCCCTACGGCACCTACTGGCCCTCGGCGGGAGGGCCAGCCGTTGGACTCTTTCCAGATCACCGCAGCGATCAGGTCAGGGTCAAGACCTCGCCGCTGGGCTTCTTCTAGAATGATGGGCTCCCATCGCTGGATCGTCTCAGGCCAGTATGGGGAAAGGTGGGAGGGTGGAGCAGGTGGCTGCGTCGGCTGTCGAGCGGCTGCGGGATATACGGGGAAGAGCAAAGCCGCCGCAATTCCTGCCGCGGCGATGCATCCCCACGCTATTTTGTGCATAGGCAGTTTCCTTCTCCTCCTGGTCCCTAATCGGTTTTTGTCCACAGAGACGTAGAGCCCACAGAGTTTCACAAGGTTTCTCGGGGGCTTCCGTGTGCCCTCCGAACCTCTGTGGCGTTCCAGAGAGCCGTGAGTGTGTAACCTCTCCTTATGATTCTCGCGCCTCGGGCGGAGTGGTTTTCACTATAGACCAACCTGCCCATTTTGTCAAGGACGTCCTCCTCCTGGGTGCGCTTCAGTTTGGGGGCGAGTTCTGGCATAATAGGGGCATCTTGGAGGGAGGGGGTTAGTAGTGATGAAGAGTGATCGGGGGCAGCTGAAGGCGGAGTTGATGGCTCAGGCGGAGGAGGTGA
>DUEL01000061.1 GCA_011192125.1 Thermoflexia bacterium | reverse complement strand
TACCCTTCCCCCTCACCCTGCGCCGCCCACCCCCTCGCCGACGCGCCCTCCGCAACCGTAGCGTTCCACCATTGGCCGAAGGAGGAATGAGATGACCCGGCTCCAGGTGCGACGCCTCTTGCGAACGCCGCTGACGCTCCCTTTCCTTACCGCCTCTCTGATCTTCGCGGCCGTGCTGCTGATAGCGGGCCAACCCCTGGCCCGCGCTGCCGATCCGGCCGAAGTCGCAGCACTGCCCCCCCTTATCTCCCTCGCGAACGGGGGAACGGACCTCTCTGTATCCAAGAGCGCCAATCCCGATCCGGCCCTGGCGGGCCGACAGTTGACCTATCCGGTGACCGTCACCAATCATTCGACGGTCACCACCTCCGGCATCGTGCTGACCGACACGCTGCCCCTCCAGGTGGAGTACGTGGCCGACACCGGCGGATGTACGCTTCAGGAAGGAACCGGCCCAGCCGGAACCGACCAAGTCGTCTGCCCTCTGGCAGACCTCGGACCCGGGGAAAGCTATGCCTTCCAGATCGTCGTCAGCGTGCCCGCGGACGCCGTGGCATCGGATGCGGACGGGTTCGCCGCCGTCACCAACACCGTAGAGGTGACCAGCGGGCTGACCGAAACCAATCCGAGCGACAACCTCTACACCCTGCAGTCCTTTATCCAGGACCAAGCCGACCTCCAGGTCGCCAAAGTCAGCACGCCGGAGACCTCCGTGCCGGCGGGGGAGACCTTCACTTACACGATCTTTGTGGATAACTACGGCCCGTCCTACGCCCGGAACGTGGCCCTGCGAGATAACATCCTGGCCGCAAACGACGTCACGGTCCTCGCCATCAACGACGACCCCAACCGCGCGGATTCGTGTAGCCTTGCGGGCGACGAGATCCAATGCACGTTAAGCGACCCTCTGGAGCCGGTTGGGGTCTCTCCGTTGAACGGGCGATGGACGGTGACCATCGTCCTCCGGTCCAACGAACCGCAAGAGATCAGCAACAGTGTCCAGGTCTTCAGCGCCGATCCGGACGGTGGGGGACCTCAGACGGGTACGCCTGACCCCGACCCCACCAACAACCAGGCCACCGACTTCATCGCCGTCACTGCCGTCGCCGACCTCCAGATCGCCAAGACAGCCCAGGGGCAGGTCCAGGTGTCCGGACAACCCGGAGGTACCTTCACGCTGATCAACGACCAGGTGACCGCCGGGGGGCTCCTGACCTACACGGTGACGGTCCAGAACCTCGGACCCTCCACGGCACGGAACGTGGCAGTGGAGGACCATCCCTCCCCCTGGATCACCGTGCAGGCGATGGCTCCCAGTCAGGGACTCTGCTACACCGACCCGTCGGAGGGCCTCATCTGTGCCCTGGGTGACCTGGGGCCGAGCGACTCCGCCACCATCCGTATCGTCGCCAAGGTGCCGCCCGGCGTGTCTGGAGGGACCGTGCTGGAGAGCCTGGCGATGGTCCACAGCGACGTCTTCGATCCCGACAACACAAACGACTATGCCGCCAACGAGACGACGGTGAACGTATGGGCCGACCTTGCCATCACCAAGACCGCGCGACCATCCCTTGCCCTCACCGGTTCGCCCATCACCTACACCATCGTCGTCCAGAACCTCGGCCCCAGCAACGTCCAGGGGGCCATCGTGACCGATACGATCCCGATAGGGATCGAGGACGCGATCTGGCAATGCACCTCATCCGAGGGAGGCTCCTGCACCGGTAACGGGACGGGCGACATCGGAGACACCGTCGATCTTCAGGCGGGCGGAACGATCACCTATGTGGTGCAGGGAACGCTGGAAGCCTCACACCCGATCACCAATACGGCCACCGTCGCCCCGCCGACACAGGTACCCGATCCCTTCGACACCAACAACAGCGCCAGCGTATCCAACATCGCCCATTACGTCTACCTCCCGATGATCTCCGGAGGGTCCGCCCTTGAGAGCCCCGACCTGATTGTCGAACAGATCATCGCTACGCCGAACGACATCCAGGTCGTGATTCGGAACGTAGGGAACGGCCCTGTGAACCAGGGGTTCTGGGTGGACGTGTACATCGATCCGGACATCGCTCCTCGGCAGGTCAACCAGGTCTGGGGCGATCTGGGAGATGAGGGGCTGGTCTGGGGGGTCAAAGGGGACGCCCTCCCCCTGGCCCCCAACGAGGCCATCACGCTGACCGTGGGGGACGCGTACTATCGGGAAGAACTCAGCAGGGTCACCTGGCCCCTCCCCTCCAGCACGCCGGTGTACGCGCAGGTAGACTCGTATGGAGACCCCTCCTACGGTCTGGTTCAAGAGACCCACGAGATCAGCGGAGGCACCTACAACAACATCCTGGGGCCGGTGCTCTCCTCTGCCGGATTCTCTTTCTTCCATACCAGGGTCGCCGCCCCAGCCGCCCCACCCCTCTTCCTCCGTCCGCCACTCGTGGGTCCTTGATCTCCTGGACGGAAAAAGCCCACAGACGCCAGGCGGCCCGGTGTACATGCCGGGCCGCCTGGGATCTCGAGCCCTTGCGTCTGGGTGCCACAACAATCTTCGGACGACACTCCTTTCTGGCCGGCTCTCCACCCGGTATCAGACATCTGGTCACCTGACCAGGCCTGGAACTCTCCACTTAGCCGATGTCCTAGAGAGGAACTGCTGGTATACTGACATCGCCATCTCACACACCGTCGATCAGGTGCACAGAATGTGGTATACTCAGAACGGTGCACAACTTTGGACGCTGGTCGGAAAGGAGATGTGAGAATGACGACGGATCCTATCATCGTCACCGACAGTCTCAGTCGCCGTTTTGGCGACACGGTAGCCGTGGACGGCCTGACCTTAGAGGTCTACGCAGGCGAGATCTTCGGCTTCCTGGGCCACAACGGTGCGGGCAAGACGACTACCGTGCGGCTGCTCAACGGGATACTGACCCCCAGCGGAGGCACGGCCCGCGTCCTGGGTCTCGATCCGGTGCGGGACGGGCCGGCTCTGCGCCGACGCACCGGTGTGCTCACCGAGACCCCCTCGCTGGACGAGCGGCTGACCGGGCGCGAGAACCTGGCGATCTACGCCGACCTGTACGACGTGCCCGTCGACAAGGTCCCCCGCCGAGTAGAAGAGCTACTGGAGACCTTCGGTCTGGTCGACCGAGCCGACGAGCCGGTGGGAAACTACAGCAGGGGGATGAAGCAGCGGCTGGCCCTGGCCCGCGCCCTGCTCCACGAGCCGGAGGTCCTCTTCCTGGACGAGCCGACGGCGGGGTTGGATCCGGTGGCGACCCGGCGTGTCCATCAGTTGATCGCCCACCTGAGCCACGAGGGCAGACGGACGGTGTTCCTCTGCACCCACAACCTGACCGAGGCCCAGGAGTTATGCGACCGGGTGGCGGTGCTGGAGCACGGGCAGCTGGTGGCGGTGGGGACACCTGCCGAACTGGCCCGTCGCCTGTGGCGCGGCCTGCGCCTGGAGGTCGAATTGGCCCCTGAGGGCGCACATGCCGCAGTGGAAGCGATGCGGGCCATATCGGGAGTGGACGAAGTGGAATGGGATGCAAGCACCGCCGTCGTCCGGGTATCCGATCGAGAGGCCGTTCCCACCCTGGTCGCGGCGGCGGTCGCGGCGGGCGGGCGGATCTACCGCGTCGTCCCTCGTGAACCGACCCTGGAGGACGTCTATTTCGCCCTGCACGGCGAATCCACTGCGAAGGAGGGGCTGCGATGAACTGGCGCGCGATCAAGGCGATCGTCCGTAAGGACCTGAAGGTGGTTGTCCGCAACAAGGGCGTGTTCTTGCCGTTGATCCTGGTGCCGACGATCATCCTGGTGGCGATGCCGGCGTTGGTCGCTCTGGCCCCCTCCACGGCCGACCTGCCGATCTCGCCGCTGACCGGGTTGGACGCTTTTCTGGAGAACATGCCCCCCGGCCTGCAGGCCGAACTGGCCGATCTGGACGAGGCCCAACGCTGGGTCGTGCTGGCGCTGGTCTACTTCCTGGCGCCGATGTACCTGATCATCCCTCTGATGGTCGCCAGCGTCATCGCCGCCGACAGTTTCGCCGGAGAAAAGGAGCGCAAGACGCTGGAAGCGCTGCTCTATACCCCCACCACCGACGGGGAGCTCTTCCTGGGCAAAGTGCTCTCCGCCTGGCTGCCCGCGATGGAGGTAGCGTTAGGCGGGTTTGTGCTGTACGGACTAGTGGCCAACCTAGCTGCATGGCCTGTGATGGGTCGGGTGTTCTTCCCCAACGGGATGTGGCTGGTGTTGGTCGGTTGGGTTGCGCCGGCCGTGGCCGGGCTGGGGCTGAGTACTATGGTGCTCATATCGGTACGAGCGCGGGGATTTCAGGAGGCTTACCAACTGGGAGGCGCTGTGGTTCTGCCCATCCTGCTGCTCGTGGTCGGCCAGGCGACCGGCGTGATGCATTTCAACATAGGGATGACGCTGCTTCTGGGCCTGTTCCTGTGGGGGGTAGACGCAGCGCTGCTCTGGCTTGGCGGGCGCACCTTCCGCCGGAGCGACCTCGCCGCGCGGCTGTGAGACCCAAACCGCCTCACCTGCCGGGGCTGACACCGGCACCAGGCCTGGCACACCTGGAACATCTAAGCGGCCCAGCGTGTTGCACGCTGGGCCGCTGCTTCTGTCCTCGCTCGGCCCTGGAGCGGGCCGTTCAGGTGCCCCTGGCGCGACTCGAACGCGCGACCTTGAACTTAGGAGGTTCCTGCTCTATCCAACTGAGCTACAGGGGCATCCGCTCAAGATTATAGCACAGAGGGCTAGTGGAGGCAAGGTTGGGACGGCGGACATCCCCATCCAGATGACCACATCGCGCCGTAGGCGGTGAGGATGCCACAGCCGTAGCAGGTTTTTCCCCGGCAGTCGGGGCGCGGCTCGGCTCGCTGGCTTCGCTCCCACTCCTGCCGGAGGTAGGTCTTGCGGACTCCCGTGTCGATGTGATCCCAGGGGAACACCTCCTCCCGACCCCGCTCTCGGTGCGCATAGAAGGCGGCATCGAGCCCCGCCTCGGTCAGTGCAGCCGACCAGGCCCCCCAGTCGAACCACTCGTCCCATCCGTCGAACCGCGCCCCCTGCTCCCAGGCGCGGCGGACCACCGGTCCTAGCCGCCGGTCGCCCCGAGAGAGGACCGCCTCCAGCAGGCTCATCCGGGGCTCGTTCCAACTGACCTTCAGCCCGCCCCCCCGCAGCCGTCTCTGGAGCACCTGTTGCTTGGCGCGGATCTCGTCCATCGGGGCAAGGGGAGCCCATTGGAAGGGGGTATGTGGTTTGGGGACGAAGGTGCTGACGCTCACGTTGACCTGGGCGCGGCGGCCGTGAACCCGCCGTCCCTCGGCCCGCACGGCCAGGGTCAGATCGGCGATGGCCTCCACGTCGGCCAACGTCTCCCTCGGCAGCCCGATCATGAAGTACAACTTGACCGTCCGCCATCCGCGGGCGAAGACCTCCCGCGCCACCTCCAGCATCTGCCCGGTGGGGATCGGCTTGTTGATGACGGACCGCATCCGCTCGGTCCCGGCCTCCGGCGCGAAGGTGAACCCCGTCCGCCGCCCCCGGCTGATGCCGTCCGCCAGATCGACCGAGAAAGATTCGATGCGCAAACTAGGCAGAGAGATGGAGAGGGGCTGGTCAGCGTATCGCTGGTTCAAGGCCTCAACCAACTCGCCGATGCGGGAGTAGTCGGCGGAGGAAAGGGAAAGAAGGGCGATCTCCTCGTAGCCGGTCTGAGCCAGGATCTCGTCCACTGCCCCCAGGACCTCCTCCAGTGGACGCTCCCGCACCGGCCGGGTGACCATTCCGGCGTGGCAGAACCGGCATCCTCGGGTGCATCCCCGCTGGATTTCGATCACCCCCCGGTCGTGGGTCACGGAGACGTTAGGGACCAGTTGGCGGGTAGGAGGCGGGGGGAGCACGGGGACGATCCGGCGGCGGATGGGGAAGGGGACGTCGGGCCGGTTCGGCCGGATCTCCGCCACGGTTCCGTCGGGGTTGTAGGTCACATCGTAGAAGCGAGGTACGTAGACCCCTTCAACCTGGGCCAGAGAGGCCAGTTGCTCCTCGCGGCTTCGATCCTGGGTCCGCCGGTAGGCCTCCACCAGTTCCACGATGACCTCCTCGCCGTCGCCGATGACGAACGCATCCACGAACTCCGCCACGGGCTCCGGGTTGAAGGTGGCGTGCCCTCCGGCGATGACCAGCGGGTGATGCTCGTCCCGCTCGACGCTCAACAGCGGCAACCCCGCCAGGTCCAACATCTCCAGCAGGTTCGTGTAGAGCACCTCATAGGGGAGGCTGAAGCCCAGGATGTCGAAGTCGGCCACGGCGTGGAAGGATTCCAGGCTATAGAGGGGGACACCCGCCCGGCGCATTTCCGCAGCCATATCGGGCCAGGGGGCGTAGGTCCGTTCCGCCAGCACCCCCTCCATCCGGTTGAGGATGTCGTAGAGGACCTGGATGCCCAGGTTGGACATCCCCAGGTCGTAGATGTCGGGGAAGGCAAGGCAGACGCGAATAGAGACGGTATCCCAGTCCTTTCGGACGGCGTTCACCTCCCCGCCCACGTAGCGACCGGGGCGTTGCACACGCAGTAGAAGCCGTTCGATGCGGTCCCAGGGAATCTGCATATCAGGTTGGGATGACCTCAACGAAGACCCGTCGTCGCCGAGGGCCGTCGAACTCGGCCAGGAAGACCCCTTGCCAGGAACCCAGCACCAGCCGCCCGTTCCTCACAAAGAGGAACAGGCTGTTGCCGACCAGGGTGGCCTTGGCGTGTGCAGGGGAATTCCCCTCGGCGTGCCGAAAGTCGGACCGGTGAGGGACCAGGTCGGTAAAGACCAGCCCCAGGTCGTGGCGGACGGTGGGATCCCAGTTCTCGTTCAGCGTCAGCCCGGCGGTGGTGTGCGGGCAGAAGAGAAAACAGACGCCATCTGCGATCCCACCGGCCTGGACGACGTTCTGGACCGAGTCGGTGATCTCCCGAAACTCCTGACGTGCCTGGGTCTGGACCTCGATCTGCTCCATTTGGCACCTCCGCAGGACGGAGTATAACATGCACCGATGTGGTTGACAAAAGAACTGGCGGGTCGGCCAATCGGCGAACGAGCGAATCGACATCGGCGCTCGGCGCCCCGCTGATTCGTTCATATGTTTTTCTAATCCAACTCTTATACACTTCTTACACGACGGTGGTACAAAAACGGTTGTCGACATCACTCTGCGTTAGGGAGGTGAAGCCATGCGGAAAGCGGTGTCCATCGTCTCGCTCGTCAGCCTGGTCCTGCTGGTGCTGACTGCAGTTCCCGTTTTCGCCCAGGACGGTGACCAACCGCAGAACGACCTGGTGCTCTTCGCCAAGTACCCGTCGCAAGAGGCGGCGATTGGCGACAACGTGACGTTCGACCTGACCATCCAGGCCGACACCCCCCAGACGGTCCGGCTTGAGGTACAGGATCTGCCCGAGGGTTGGACCTCCACGTTCCGAGGAGGTGGCAAGATCGTGCGGGCGGTCTACGTCGGGCCGGAGAATGAGGCTTCGGTCGATCTGCGGATCGAGTTGCCGGACGACGTGATGCCGAAGACGTACCAGTTCTACGTCGTCGCCTACGGTGCAGGGGACGCCGTCTCCCTGCCCCTGGAGGTCATTGTCCAAGAGAAACTGCCGCCCCGCCTGCGGTTTGACGTGGATCTGCCGACGCTGCGCGGCACCTCCAACACCACCTTCCGGTTCAACGTCACCCTGAGGAACGAGGGCGACGAGGAGATCACGGTCAACCTGCTCGCCGACACGCCGCCCGGGTTCGAGGTCGCCTTCAAACTGACCGGTCAGGAGGTGACCAGCGCCCTGCTCGGAGCCAACGAGAGCAAGCGGCTGAGCATCGAGGCTCGGCCTTACGTCGAGTTGCCGGCTGGCTCGTACCCCATCACCGTCGTAGCTCAGGGCGGTGAGGCTCAGGCGACGATCACGCTGACCGCCGAGGTGACCGGTCAGCCGGATCTGAATGTCACCGGCGTGGACGGTCGGTTGTCCGGGCAGGCGTATGTCGGCCGGGAGACGACCCTCAAGCTGCTTGTCCAGAACACCGGTAGCGCACCGGCCCGCGGGGTCGAACTGAGCGCGTCCCAGCCCTCCGGGTGGAAGGTGGAGTTCGATCCCGAGCGGATCGACGAGATCCCGACCGGCCAGCAGGTCGAAGTAACGATGAAGGTCCGGCCGTCGGAGCAGGCCATCGCGGGCGACTACATGATCACCGTCCGCGCCCGCCCGGAGGACGGAGCGACCGAATCGGCGGAGTTCCGGATCACCGTGAAGACCTCCACGATGTGGGGTCTGGTCGGTGTGGCGCTGATCGCCGTGGCGGTGTTCGTGGTCGCTCTGGCCGTGATGCGCTTCGGCCGTCGGTGAGGTCGGACGGAGGAGGGGGTGATGGACGATGGATGAGGTAGTCCTGGAAGCCCGTGGTCTCACCAAACGGTACGGCGACTTCGTCGCCGTGGACCACCTGGACCTGACCGTGCGCCAGGGGGAGGTTTTCGGGCTGCTGGGCCCCAACGGCGCCGGCAAGACGACGACCATCCTGATGCTCCTCGGCCTCACCGAGCCGACGGAAGGCACGGTGCGGGTACTGGGGTTCGATCCCGTCCGTCAGCCGCTGAGCGTGAAGGCGCGCGTGGGCTATCTCCCCGAGCAACTGGGGTTCTACGAGGGGCTCACGGCCCGGGAGAACCTGATCTACACCGCCAAACTGAACGGCCTGCGGCGAGACGAGGCTTACCGGCGCATCGACGAAGCGCTGGAGCAGATCGGGCTGAGCCACGCCGCAGACCAGCCGGTATCGACCTTCTCCCGGGGTATGCGCCAGCGGCTCGGCCTGGCGGACGTGTTGATCAAGAAGCCGGAGATCATCATCATGGACGAGCCGACCCAGGGGCTCGACCCCGGCGTCGCTCAAGAGTTCCTGGAGATCATCCGGAACCTCAAGGCCCAGGGGATCACGATCCTCCTCTCCTCCCACCTCCTCCATCAGGTCCAGGCGGTGTGCGACCGAGTGGGCCTCTTCCACCGCGGCCGGATGGTCCTGGAGGGAACGGTGGAGGAACTGGCCCAGCAGGTGCTCGGTGGGGCTTATCGGATCCACCTGGAGGCCGAGGGGCCGAAGGAGGCCCTGGAGGAATCGCTGCGCCGCCTGGAGGGGGTGGTGAAGGTGGAGCGGATGGACACGAAGGCCTATCTGGTCGAGGCCCGGCGCGATATGCGCGCTGAGGTAGCCCGGGCGGTCCACGAGGCGGGCGGTGCATTGCTCTCCCTAGATATGGAGCTGCCCAGCCTCGACGAGGTCTACGCCCGGTACTTCGAACAGGAGGTGAACGATGGCAGCGCAGACTGAGCGAGCGGTCCATACCCCAGCGCGCGAGGGCTCGCCGTGGACCGGCATGTGGGCCGTGGTCGGCAAAGAGATGGCGGACAACCTGACCAGTGTGCGGATGTCGATCCTGGAGACGCTCACGGTACTGACCGCCATCGGGACCGTGTACGCGGCGGCCCAGAACCTGCGCAGCGGTGGGCGGGACCCCTATCTCTTCTTGCGGCTGTTCACGACGGCGCGGGAGCCGCTGCCCGCGTTCGTCGGCTTCCTCGGGTTCCTGGTCCCGCTGATCGCCATCGCGCTGGCCTTCGACGCCATCAACGGGGAGTTCAACCGGCGGACCATCTCGCGGCTCCTTTCCCAGCCCATCTACCGGGATGCGCTGCTGCTCGGCAAGTTCCTGGCCGGGCTGTTCACCCTGGCGCTGGTCCTTTCGACCATCTGGCTGATCATCATCGGGCTGGGGATCGTCACCCTGGGGGTGCCGCCCAGCGGCGAGGAGGTGGGCCGTCTGCTGTGGTTCCTGCTGGTGGTGATCTTCTACGGCGGCATCTGGCTCTCAGTCGCCACCCTGTTCTCCATCGTCTTCCGCCAACCGGCCACGGCGGCTCTGGCGTCCATCGCCGTCTGGCTGTTCTTCACCGTCTTCTGGGGGATGATCGCTGATCTCTTGACCCAGGTGCTGGCGCCCATCCGCGTGGGCTATCTGGAGGAGGTCGTCCGACAGGTCCGGCTGAACCTGGCCCTGAGCCGTATCTCACCCAACACCCTCTATGTAGACGCCGTCCTCGCCCTGCTCAACCCGAACATCCGGTCCTTAGGGCTGGTCCTGCCGGTCCAACTGGAGGGCGCGCTACTGGGCACGCCGTTGCCCCTCGACCAGAGCGTCCTCCTGATCTGGCCCCACATCACAGGGCTGATCGCGGCGACCATCCTCATCTTCGCCCTGGGGTACGTTCTGTTCCAGAGAAGGGAGATCCGGGCCTGAGGTCTACGGATCTGGTCGAAAAACAGGCCCCTCCGACTCACTCGGAGGGGCTTTTTCTTTTGATTTCACCACGGAGACACAGAGGACACGGAGAGAAAGTTCATTTGGGAGACTCTGTGCCCTCCGTGTCTCTGTGGTGGAAAGGCGATCGGTCACTTGTAGTCTTCCCGTGGCGGGTGCCAGGCGTCCAGCGCGACGGTGCGCCGGTCGAGGATCCGGGCGCCGTGCGGAGTGCCGGAAGGGATACAGACCCCCTCTCCTGCCCGCAACCGCCGCGTCTCCTCGCCCAGCGTGAACTCCATCTCCCCTTCGACCACGTAGGTGATCTGCTCGTGAGGATGGTCGTGGGTGGGAATGACGGTGTTCGGTGCGAACTCGAAGAAGGTCACCATCACCCGATCAAGCCACACGGCCCGCCGGACCACCCCTGGCATCATATCGACGCTCGGCAAGTCGGCGACGCGGAAGAAGGTCATTGGAGCCTCCCCATATTCTCCTCCACTCCGGATGCAGATGCGACACACCTACCCTACAACGATGTTCACCAGCCGTCCCGGCACGTAGACGATCTTGCGGATCTCTTTGCCCGCGATGTGGCGCTGGACGTTCGGTTCGGCCAGGGCAGCCTCCCTGGCAGCCTCCTCCGTGATGTCGGCCGGGACCTCCACCCGGGCTCGCACCTTCCCATTGACCTGGACCACCAGGGTAATCATCTCCTCAACGACCAGGTCCGGGTTGTACTCGGGCCACCGCTGCTGGTGGATGGAGTACGGGCGACCGGTCCGGACCCACAACTCCTCGGCGATGTGGGGACAGCAGGGGGCCAGCAGCAGGAGCAACGTCTCGATGGCCTCCTCCCACGCCTCGGTCCCGTACACAGGCGTCTCCTTCGCCTTCTGGAGCGTGTTGGTGAACTCCATCAGCGCGGCGATGACCGTGTTGAAGGCGAACTCCTCCATGTCGTCGGTGACCCGCTTGATCGTCTTGTGCGTTGCCCGGCGCAGGGCGGCCACCTCTTTCTCGGTAGGCTCATCCGCTTGCTGATTTGCCGATCCCCTCGGCTCCAGCACCAGGTTCCAGACCCGGTTGAGCCAGCGATGCACCCCTTCGATCCCGTGGGGGTCCCACGGCCCGCCCAGTTCCCACCGCCAGCCGAACATCAGGTAGCCGCGCACTGTGTCCGTGCCGTACCGCTCCACCAGATCGTCCGGGGCGATAACGTTACCCTTAGACTTGGACATCTTCGCCCCGTCCTCGGCCAGGATGACCCCCTGGTTTCGCAGTTTGATCATCGGCTCGTCGAAGTCGACCAGGCCCATATCCCGCATCGCTTTGGTGAAGAAGCGGGTGTAGATCAGATGCATCGTGGCATGCTCCACCCCACCGGTGTAGACGTCCACCGGCAGCCAGTACTTCCCCTCCTCGGGGTCGAAGGGGGTGTCGTCGGGGCCGACCGGTTCCCCTTCTTTATAGTAGGGACTCAGATAGGCGTACTGGTACCAGGAGGAGCAGACGAAGGTGTCCATCGTGTCGGTCTCCCGGGTGGCGGGACCGCCGCACTTGGGGCAGGTGGTGTGCAGGAAGCCCTCGTGGTACTTCAAGGGGCTTTCGCCAGTGGGCAGGAACTCAGCGTCCTCCGGCAGCAACACCGGCAGGTCCTCGTAGGGGACGGGGACGGTGCCACACCTGTCGCAGTAGATGATGGGGATGGGCGCGCCCCAGTACCGCTGACGGCTGACCAGCCAGTCCCTCAGCCGGTAGTTGACGGCGAACTCCCCGATTCCCTTCTCCTCCAGCCACTCGGTCACCCTCTTCACCGCCTCGTCGCCCGGTGTGCCGGTGAAAGGACCAGAGTTGATCATCGTGCCGTACTCGGCGTGGAAGAGGACGTCGCGGTAGAAGGGAACGTCCCACAGCATCTCCATCACCGTCCGCTTCTCCACCACCTCCGGCCTCCGCTCCCGGCAGCGGGTCAGGATCTCCTGTTCGGCTTCGACGCCGTCGAAGGGGACCACCCCGTCGTCGAAGACGAAGGTCCAGCCGGTGCCGACCACCTCGATCCAGGAGTTGGGGCGGACGTGCTCCTTTGCCAGCGCGACGTACCGGTCGATCTGGTCCTTCTGGAGCGTGACGGCGAAGCCTCCGTCTTGTTCCTCAAAGGAGATGCCGGCCTCGGTCAGCGCCTGGGCGAATCCCTCTGCGACCGCCTCCTCCGGGACGAAGGACTTGGCAACGCCGTCGGGCCGCTCGATGACCGGGATGATCGGTAGGCCGAACTTCAGGGCGAACTCGAAGTCCCGCTCGTCGTGGGCCGGGACAGCCATGATCGCGCCGGTCCCGTAGGTCATCATCACGTAGTCGGCGATCCAGATGGGGATCCGCTCGTCGTTGACCGGGTTGACGGCGTAGGCACCGATGAAGACGCCGGTCTTCTCCTTCTCGGTGGAGAGCCGTTCGATCTCGCTCTGGCGGGCGGCCTGGTACTGGTAGGCCTCCACCTCCTCTCGGTGCTCCGGCGTGGTCAGTTTCTCCACCAGGGGATGCTCGGGGGCCAGGACCATAAAGGTGGCCCCCCACAGGGTGTCCGGTCGGGTGGTGAAGACCACGATGGGGTCCCCTTGTTCGGAGCGGAAGGTCACATTGGCCCCCTCGCTCCGGCCGATCCAGTTGGTCTGCATCGTCACCACCCGCTCCGGCCAGTCGATCTTGGAGAAGTCCAGTAGCTCTTCGGCGTAGGCGGTCGTCCTGAAGAACCACTGCTCCAGTTCCTTCTTGATGACTGGCGTGCCACACCGCTCGCAGTGGCGGTCCTCCCCCCAGACCTGCTCTCGGGCGAGGGTGGTATTGCACTTGGGGCAGAAATCGACCGGGGCCTTTTTCCGATAGGCCAGTCCCATATCGTACAGTTTCAGGAAGAACCACTGGGTCCAGCGGTAGTACCCCGGCAGGCAGGAGATGGCCTCCCGTTCCCAGTCGAACATCGCGCCCATACTCTTCAACTGCCGCCGCATCCGTTCGATGTTGGACATCGTCCACTTGAAGGGGTGGATGCCCCGTTGGATGGCGGCGTTCTCCGCGGGGAGGCCGAAGGCGTCGAAGCCCATCGGGAAGAGGACGTTGTAGCCCCGCATCCGCATATATCGGGCGCGGACGTCGCTGGGGGCCATCGCGTACCAGTGGCCGATGTGCAGGTCCCCGCTAGGATAAGGGAACATCGTCAGGGCGTAGTGCTTCGGCCGCTCCGGGTCCACAACGGCCCGGTACAGTTTGTCCTCCTCCCACTTCTTCTGCCACTTTGGCTCGATCTCCTGCGGCTTGTATGGTTCGGTCATCTTCCCCTCCTTCCAGGCTCTGTGCTCGGTGTCCTATGTTCAACGTTCCACATTTGACGTCCGACGCTTCACGTCTGACGTTTGACGTTTCACGTTTGACGTTTCACGTTTGACGCTCCCACATCAGTCGGTTGTCCTTGACGATGGCCTTGACCTTTCCATCCCCCTCCAGCGAGGTGAGGGCGGCGAGGACGGTGGTGCGGGTGAGGTAGTAGGCGGTGGGCGTGGTCAATTGGAGGTCGAAGCGGTCGGCGACATGCTGGACCAGGTCGCCCGTCTCCCGTGGCGACTCCGTTGCGGCGTAGATCTCCTCACGGATGGCCTCCAGCCGCTCCCGGTTGGCCCGGCAGATGTCCGCGATCTCCTCCCCGACCTCGTAGGTGGGGCCGTGGCCGGGGGCGAAGTGGGCGTAGGGCATGCCTGGCAGCCGCTCCAGCGTCTCCAGTGCGTCGTCCATGTCGGCGCAGAAGATCACCTTGTGTTTCTGGAGCGTCTCCGTCGGGAAGACGGCGTCGGCGCAGAAAAGCACATCCCCCACAGCCACACCCACCTGGTTGGGCGCGTGGCCCGGCAGAGGCACGACATCCACCTGGAAGGGCCCGATCGTCAGCGGGCCGGACCCCACCACGTGGTCCACCTGGCAGGGCTTGGCCAGGGTGAACTTGTGGCGCAAGGCCTGGATGGGGGCTGCCCCGCCGTAGAGGAAGACCGGCTCCATAATCGGGTGCTCCATCATCGCCGCCTCCAACGGCGGAGCATAGGCCGGAATCCCCAGGCGACGTTGCAGAAGATAGGCACCGCCGAAGTGGTCGGCGTGGGCGTGGGTGAGGAAGACCGCCTCCAGCGTGACGTCCATCCCCTCGACAACCCGCAACGCCCGCCGGGCTGCGTCTTTGTCCAACCCAGCGTCGATCAGCAGGCCCTTGCCGTCCTGCACGACCAGGCCCATATTGACCCCACCCTGCAGGTGAAAAACGCCGGAGGTCAGTTCGACTACGCGCATTCCTTGACTCCTCTATCCGTGGAGTTCGTAGTTCGGACTCTCTACTCCCTTTGTGCCCTCAACCGCTCGACCGCTTCCCACAGTCGGAGGGCCTCCCCCTCCGTGGGGCGCTCTACGACGACCCCGTGGGGAGCCGATCGGCCGTCCTCGACGCAGACGAAGGTCACGAACCCGTCCAGCAGCGCCTCCTCCCCGTATCGAGGGATAAACGCCTCTACGTGGATTGTGATGCTGGTCCGGCCTACGTGGGCCGGGCGTGCCCGCAACTCCACCGTGTCCCCGCTCACCGCTCCACGGGTGAAGGTGAGCCCGTGGATCTTCAGGCAGACCAGCCGGGAGGGATCGATCCCCAGGGCCCGTTGGGCACCGATGAAGGCAGCCTCCACCACCCACTCCGACATCCGCCCGGCGAACAGCGTGCCGTGATGGTTCAGGTCGCTGGAGCGGACCAGGTGAGACGTTATCGCTCTGGGCAAATCTTCGATTCTCTTCACACCGCTACACCCGTTATATCCACTTATCCACTGTTAACACAGCGCCCCTCCGTCTCAGGGACGAAGGGGCGCTCCGCGGTACCACCCTGATTGGAGGACGCCGGCCAAGCAAAGCCAGCGTCTCCCGCTCTGGGCCTGTTAACGGAGGCCACCCGTCGCCGATTACTTGCCCCCACAGGGTTTCACCGGCGCGGCTCCCAGGCGAGTTCGGCCTTTGGACCTCGGTCCAGGTGCTCCCCTGGACACCGTGCGCCGGGCTTCCACTGCCCCCGGCTCGCTGAGGGGATGGCCTACTACTCCTGTTCGTCGCCTTTGGTCGGATTCGGTTGTGGCTCTATTTTAACGCAGAACAGGGAGGTGTCAAGATAGACAGCGTGACCCTAGTCCTCAACGCGCGCGCTGCGCCGGAGGAGTAAGCGCGCCACCGTCTGCAGTTCCTCGGCCCGCAAAAGCGCGGCAGCCCCTAAATAGACACCCGCCCCGATCAGGACCCCTCCTCCCCCCACAAGGAAGTCGGCGTTCCCGGCGACGAGCCACTGCCAAACGAGGAGCGCACCCGCCATCGCGGCCGCCGCTACGCCGCTCCGAAGGGTCGCTCCCCGGAGCCGCCACTCCTTCGAATCACCCAGGCGCGGGCGAAGCAGCCTCGCCAGACCGACCGCTTCTAGCAGTGTGGCGACGGAGTTGGAGAGGGCCAGCCCCCCGTGGGGAGGGAGTCCCATCCGGCCAAATACTCCCGGCAGGATCAGGCTCAGCGCGACGTTCAACCCCATCGCCAGCCCGCCGACCCAGACGGGGGTCCAGGTATCGTGCAGGGCGTAGAAGGCCCGGGCCAGGATCTCCACCGCTGCATGCCCCACCAACCCCAGGGCGTAGAAGGCGAGGGCCCAGGCCACCGCCTGAGTGGAACTGGCCTGGAACGCTCCACGCTCGAAGAGAAAGGCGACCAGCGGCCTGCGCAGGAGGATCAGCCCCACCGCTGCCGGAAGGGTCACAAAGAGGACAGCGCGGAGGGTGCCGACCAGCGTGCGGCGCATCCCATCTCGCTCCCCTCGCGCCGCCTGGTCGGCAAAAGTGGGGAACGCCGCCGTCGCCACCGCCTGGGCGAAGATCCCCTGGGGCAGGAGCATCAGCAGCCAGGCGTAGTTCAACGCTGAGACCGCTCCCTCCCCCAGCCGGGAAGCGATGTTGGTGTTGACCAGAAAGTTCAACTGGACCGCCGCCAGTCCCAGCACGCGGGGGGCCATCAGCCAGAGCACCTCCCGCACACCGGGGTGGTACAGCGACGGAAGGTACCGGGCGCCGACCAGGATCAGGCCCGGCAACTGGATCGAGAGGTGGAGGGCCGCGCCGAGCACGTACCCCAGGGCCAGCGCCCGCACCCCGAACCGGGGACTCAGGAACCAGGCTGCGCCGATGAGGGAGAGGTTCAGAAAACTGGGGGCCAGCGCCGGGAGGACGAAGTGCTGCCTGGCGTTGAGGACCCCCATCACCACCCCGCTGACGCCGAAGAGGATCGGCGCGACGAGCATCGTCCGCATCAAGGAGACCGTGAGGGCCTGGAGGTCGGGACCGAAGCCTGGGGCGAGGATCGTCGGTACGATGAGGGGGGCTGCCAGCCAGGCGAGCCCAGCGGCCAGGGTGAGCACCAGGACGAGCAGGTTCACCACCGCGCTGGCCAGGCGCCAGCCGCCTTCAGGGTCGTTCCGGGCGAAGTATCCGGTGAAGGTAGGGATGAAGGCGGAGCCCAGCGCGCCGCCGGCGATGAGGGTGAAAAGGATGTCGGGCACGCGCACGGCAGCGAGGTAAGCGTCGTAGGCGGCTGTGGTGCCGAAGACGGCCCCCACCACCATCTCCCGCGCCAGCCCCAGCGCCCGGCTGACGACGAAGAGGAGGACCACCTGGGTCGCTGCCCGGGCCACCTGCTGCCCGGCCCTGCTCCCCTGCACCCCTGCCTTCCCGCTTCCCCGCTTCCCCACTATCCCACTCGCACCCGCCACCCCTCTTGAAGATACACAGGGTCGCGTGGCAACCCTCGCTCGTCCCACAGGTGTCCGTTCCACTCCCAGAACTGCTCGCGGGAGATGTTATACCGGTCGCAAATCGTCCAGAGAGTGTCGTTCACCGTGACCACGTGGTAAACCGGCGGCGGAGGTTCCTCCTCCGTTTCCTCCGCCTCCTCCGCCGAAGGCCCCAGAGGAGGTCCCGGTTCCGCGGGTGGGGGAGCGGGCTCTTCAACCGTCGGGGCCGGTTGGGGAGAGGGTGCGCTTTCCCCCAGCGCGGCCAGGATCGGCCAGAGATCGCGGTTGGTCACCCCGGCCCGATAGATGCTGTAAAAGGGCGGGTCCTGGTCCGCGAGGACCTGAGCCCATTCCAGGAACTCCTGGGGCGTCAGCCGTTGGGTGGCGTGCTCGTCCTTGTAAGCGGCCAGGATCGGGTAGAGGGGAGGCATATTTCCCCACTCCTTGTCCCAGCGGGCGTGCTCCCCGTAAGCCCACTTTTTGATCACCGTGGGCGGGGTGCGGTGGAAGGTGGGGTAGCACTGGGGCATGAACCCACCCCGGCAGAACTCGTTCATCTCTCGATACGGGATGTCCAGGTGCTGCCAGATGTTGGGATAGGAGGTATAGAAGAGCCGCTCCGGCTCCAGCCCGGCATCCAGCAGCCGACGGCCGAGCGCTGTCGCGCCGACGTTCTTCCCGGCTGCTTGCTCCTCAATGTCGAAAATGATCCCCTCGTACCCGATCCGCGCCGACTGGATCGCGACCTCGGCCTCCGCGTTGGGGTCGTCGCAGTAGACAAAGGTCCAGGCGAAGGGTACGAGCCCTGCCTCCCGCACCCGCCGGTACACGCGGCGGGCCGCATCGACGAAGAACATTCCCCGGTCGCCGGTCTTGTAGAAAATGTGGGTGGCACCGATGGCCAGCGCCATCTCGATGGCCAGGTCCACATTCCGGGAATACAGCAGCCAGACTCCCTTCCCCCTCAAATCACCCTCACTCCCCATACCTCCTCACCCCCTCAATTTCCTGGCTCTCCCCGCTTTCCTCACTTGAGAAGCGCCCTCACCTGCTCCGCCCTCACCCCCCGCACCCGCACCACTTTGTGGCGAGAGGTGTGGCCGGAGAGGATCTCCACCGCGTCCTTCGGCACGCCTAACCGCCTGGCCAGGAACTCCTGCAGCGCTTGGTTGGCCTTCCCACCGACCGGCGGTGCCGTCAGCCGCACGCGTAACGAATCCCCGTAGAGGCCCACCACCGTGTCGTGGCGGCTCCGCGGGACCACGTGCACGCCGAACGTGCAGCCCTCCTCACTTTCCCGAACCCGCAGTTCTTTCACCCCTGCTCCCTACAGAATCACCCAGAGGATCACCTGCTCCACCAGCCACATGATGAGGATGAGAACCATCGGGCTGAAGTCGAAGGGGCCCACCATAGGGATCTGCCGCCGGATCGGGGCCAGGAGCGGCTCGGTGATGTTCCACAGGAAGCGCATCACCGGATGGGCGTAACTCATCCCCAGCAGCGGCAGCACGATCCGCGCGATGAGCGCCAGCGTGTACAGGTCGAACAGCAGTCGGATCAGTCGGTACACCAGCCAGATCGCCATCGTCACCTCGCTGTTCGGTCTTGAGTGTCAAACGTCATACGTCATACGTCACACGTCAAACGTCAAACGTCAAACGTCGAGCGTCAGGCAGGACGGGGGCCGAAGATGGCCCGGCCGATCCGCACCATCGTCGCCCCCTCTTCCACCGCCACCTCGAAGTCGTCGGTCATCCCCATCGAAAGTTCCCGCCAGACGGCCTGGGGGAACCGCTCCATCAGCGCGTCCCGCAGCGCCCGCAGGCTCGCGAAGACCGGTCGCACCTCCTCCGGATCCTCGGCGATGGGGGCCATCGTCATCAGACCCTCCACGCGGATTCCTGGCAGGGCCAGGATCTCAGCACAGGCGGCGAAGAACGCCTCCCGCTGATCCTCGTCCTCCTGCCAGTGATCCACCAGGAACCCGAACTTGGTCGCTTCGCCGCTGACGTTACACTCGAGAAGAACGGGGATCACCCGCCCCGCCTCGACGGCGAACCGGCTCAGCCGTCGGGCGATCTTGAGCCGGTCCACCGAATGGACCACGTCGAAGTGGGCGACGGTGAGGGCCGCCTTCCGGCTCTGCACGTGGCCGACCATATGCCAGGTGGGGCGAGGTCCGCCCACCGCTGCGTTCACCTGCGGGATCTTCTCCGCCCCTTCCTCGGGCCGGTTCTCCCCGAAGTGGCGAAGGCCCAGGTCGTAGCCGAGCAGGATCGCCTGTACCGGGAAGGTTTTCGTCACCGCCACCAACGTGATCTCCGCAGGGTCGCGCCCGGCCCGCATCGCCGCCTCAGCGATCCGCTCCTGCACGCTCAGGAGGTTCTGGTGGACGAATTCGCCGTACTCCATCGAGTCCTCCCGCACAGGGACCCAACTCACCGCAGCATCATCACCACCCCGAACCGCCCCGTCCGCCCCCGCTCCGCCCGATGGGAAAACCACTCCTCGGTGTGGCAGGCGGTGCAGATGCCGGACATCTCCACCTTTCCGACCCCCGCGGCCGCCAGTTGGGCCCGCACCGCGCCGGGGAGGTCGAGATAGACCCCGTCGTCCTTTCGTTGAGTAATCTGCACGCCATCAGGGCAGGCCCGCGCGACCGCTCTGGCGACGTCCGACCCCACCCGGTAGCAGCAGGGGCCGATGGCCGGGCCGATCCCCGCCCATAGGTCCTCAGGGCGGCTGCCGACATAGTGGGCAAAGGTCTTCACCGCCGCTGCCACCACCCCCTTCGCCGCCCCCCGCCATCCGGCGTGAACCAACCCGATGGCTCGGTGGGTGCGGTCGAAGAGAAGAACGGGTACACAGTCGGCGAAACGAAAGAGGAGGGCCAACCCTGGCGTGCCGGTGATCAGCCCGTCGGTGGCTGGTTGGACCGTCCCAGCGTGGGCCTGGCTCACCCAGCGCACGTTGGCGCTGTGGACCTGGTAAGGGCTAACCGCGCAGTCGCGGGGGATCCCCAGGGCGGCGAAAACCCGTCGGTGGTTCTCCTTCACGGCCTCCAGGTCGTCTCCCACCGTATGCCCCAGATTGAGGGTAGCGAACGGCCCCTGACTCACCCCGCCAAGGCGGGTCAGGATGGCGTGGACCACGTCTTCCCGATCGAGTGTCTCGAACCGGTAGCGAACGATGCCGTTGTCCAGTGTCTCCCGTATCATCGGTCTGAATTATCCCCCGGGAGGCCGTTCTGCGCAAGTGGGCCAGCCGCGAATGGGGCACGAATACACGAATGCATTCGCGCATTCGCGCATTCATGTATTCGTGCATTCGTGCATTCGTGCATTCGTGTCTTATTCGTGGACAGCCGGGGGGCGATCTTGCCAACTGCTCAATTCGCGGTATACTCGCCTCGGTAAGCAAATCGCCACGGAACCGCGGGGAACCCGGAGCAGCCAAAGTCTTCCTGAGTCTCTGTGGCGAAAACGGACGATGAGGTGAGGAGGATGGCACCCCCCAGGATCGAATCCTACCGCTTTGGCCGGATGGTGGTGGACGGGACGGCCCATACGCGCGATTTGATCCTGCTACCGGACCGGGTGATCGGCAACTGGTGGCGGAAGGAAGGGCACCGCCTGATCCCGGCGGACCTGGAACCGATCCTGGAGGCCGCTCCCGAGGTGCTGGTCGTCGGGACCGGCGCGTTCGGCCGGATGACGGTGCCGGAGGAGACGCGCCGAGCACTGGAGGAGGCAGGCGTCGAACTGGTGATCGCCAAGACCGGCGAGGCAATCCGCCGTTACAACGATCTGCGGGAACGCCGCCGAACGGCGGGGGCCTTCCACCTCACCTGCTAGCCTGCTCCTTGCTCCCCGCGACCTGGAACCGTAAACCTAAAGCGAGGGGAACCGATGGACAACCTGGACCTACTTCGGGAACTGAGTGTACCGGCGGAGACGAAGATCCTCCTCATCGTGCTGGATGGGCTGGGAGGCCTGCCGATGGGGTCGGACGGCCCCACCGAACTGGAGGCAGCCAACAAGCCGAATCTGGACGCGCTGGCGGCAGGCTCCATCTGCGGGATGAGCACCCCGGTCGCACCGGGCATCTCTCCCGGCAGCGGCCCCGGCCACCTGGCCCTCTTCGGCTACGACCCCTTCCGCTACGAGATCGGCCGGGGGGTGCTGGAGGCGCTGGGGATCGGTTTCGACCTCCAGCCGAACGACATCGCCGCGCGGGGGAACTTCTGCACGGTCGATCCCGAGACCGGCGTGATCACCGACCGACGGGCGGGTCGGATCCCCACCGAGGTCGGCGCGCGGCTGTGTGAGAAACTACGGACGATCAAACTGCCCGGCGTGGAGACCTTCGTCGAGCCGGTGAAGGAGTACCGGTTCGTGCTGGTGCTGCGCGGGGAGGGGCTGGAGGATGGGCTGACGGAGACCGATCCGCAGCGGACCGGCGTGCCGCCACTGCCGGTGGAGCCCCTTCGGCCGGAGGCGGCCCCCACCGCCGATCTCCTCAACCGCTGGCTGGCCCACGCCCGCCGCCTCCTCGCCGACGAGTATCCGGCCAACTGCTGCAACCTCCGGGGTATCGCCAAGGACCCCGGCCTTCCCAAGATGCCTGAGATCTACAAACTCCGTTGTGGCGCCATCGCCACCTACCCAATGTACCGGGGCGTGGCGAAACTGGCCGGGATGGAGGTCCTGCCCACAGGCGACACCATCGAAGACGAGGTGGAGACCCTGAAGGCGCACTGGGCGGAGTACGACTTCTTCTTCTTCCACGTCAAGAAGACCGATAGCGCGGGGGAGGATGGGGACTTCGAGCGCAAGGTGGAGGTGATCGAGCACTTCGACCGGGTGCTCCCGGAGATCCTGGCCCTGCAGCCGGACGTAGTCATCGTCACCGGCGACCACTCCACCCCTGCGAAGTGGAGGGCCCACTCCTGGCACGAACTGCCCGTCCTCCTCTGGTCGCACTACGTGCGCCCGGACGGGGTGAAAACCTTTGGCGAACGGGCCTGCATGCGGGGCGGGCTGGGCCACATCCGCCACGTGGACCTGATGCCCCTGGCACTGGCCCACGCGCAGCGGTTGACCAAGTTCGGGGCATAGGGACGCAGTCCGTTGCAGAAGGCGCGATTCATCTGTGGGGGCGCGTTCGTCGCGCCCCCACGGTTTACCCCCGTCAAGCGATCACCAACACCCCCGCCCCGTCGATCTCGCTCCGCTTGAGGGCCAAGAGGGCCTCGTTGGCCGCATCCAGCGGGAAGGTCTGCACTGTGGTTCGGATGGGGATCTCCGGGGCCAGCGCCAGCAGTTCCTCCGCGTCCCGCCGGGTGAAGTTGGCGACGCTCTTGATCGACCGCTCCCAGTAGAGCAGCCGGTCGTAGTCCAACTCCGGGATGGGCGTCATCGTCACACCGGCCAGCGCGAGCGTGCCGCCCCGCTCCAGCACTCGCAACGCCTCCGGCACCAGATGTCCCGCCGGGGCGAAGATGATGCTCCCGTGCAACTTGACCCCCGGGTCGTCCTCCGCCCCGCCGACCCAGACGGCCCCCAACTCCCGGGCCAGCCGCCGGTGGCCTTCGCTGCGGGTGAAGACGTAGACCTCACACCCCCGGTGCCGGGCTACCTGGATGGTGACGTGGGCCGACGCGCCGAAGCCGTACATCCCCAGCCGCTGCCCCGGCTCCACCCCGCTCAGTCTGAGCGCGCGGTAGCCGATGATCCCAGCGCAGAGGAGCGGAGCCGCCTGCACGTCCGAGTACCCATCCGGCAGGAGGTAGGCGAAGTCCTGGTGGACCACCATCGCCTCGGCGTACCCCCCGTCGGCGTGGAGGCCGGTGAAGCGGGCCTCCCGACACAGGTTCTCCAGCCCCCGCTGGCAGAACTCGCACCGCCCGCAGGTCCGGTACAGCCACGGGACCCCCACCCGCTGGCCGATCTCGAACCGGTCCGCCCCCTCACCCCGCGCCTCCACCACGCCGACGATCTGGTGTCCGGGAACGACGGGGAGTTTGGGCAGTCTCAGATCCCCCTCCACCGTGTGCAGGTCGGTATGACAGATGCCGCACACCCGCACCCGCAGCCGGATCTCGCCGGGGCCAGGCTCTGGCAGGGGTAGATCGGTCAACTCCAGCGGCCGCTCCTCGACTGGCCGGGGTTCGCGCAGGACCATCGCCTTCATTGTTTCTCCTCCCGTCGTCGGTAGATGACGATCCAGGGACTGCCGAACCGCTTCCGCTCCTCACGGGTCGTGCGCCTCAGGTAGCGCCCTTCCTCCGGCTTCCATCCCACCGGCGTCGGCTCCAGCAGCCCCGGCGTCTTTCGCCTGGAGTAGGCGCTGAGCCGGTTGCTCAGGTAGGTGAGCGCCGAATACCGGGTCCCGGAACCGTACAGCCCATACCGCTCCACCAGCCCGCGCCAAAGGTCGGGGAACATCTGTTGGAATGCCTCCACGAAATCGAGGATGGTGAACGCCTCCGGCATCCGGCGGATGACCGCCTCCAGATCCTCGGTCGCCACAAGAGGTTTGCTCATCTGCCCTTCTTGTCTCCCGTCTCCTACTCCCTGCTCAATAGCTGATGCCGATCAACCGAGCCAGGAGCCCGCGGTGGGGCTCGATGGCCCCCTCGGGACAGACCTCACCGCAGCAGAGGCAACCGATGCACCGGTCCAGGTCGAAATGGGGAGGCTTGCCCGCCTCGATGGCGTCCTGGGGGCAGACCTCCACACATCGACCGCAGCCGATGCAACGGGCGGCTACCACACGCGGCCGCAGCCGGGCCGCCCGGTAGAGGGGCGCGCCCATCCAGGCAGGGATCCGGAAGTACCACCGGGCCCTCGGCAGGTCGAGCCGACCGAAATCCAACGTTTTTCGGTCCCCTTCCACCCGGATCGCCTGAGGGTCGGCCACGCCCAGCCCACGCCGCGCCGCCTCGACCAGATGGAGCACCTCGCCGGGCCGGTACCCCATCGCGTGGGTGATCACCGCGTCCAGCGCCACCGGGTCCGTCGACGCCGCCAGACAGCCATACCGATGGGGGGTCCCGCCGGTGCCCGGGCCGTTCCCCTCCTGCCCCCACACCCCGTCCATAATGGTCAGCCCTGGCCGGACCAACGCCAGTACGTCGGCAAGGGCCCGGCTGAAGTCCTGGATGCCGGGGGCGCGCAGGTGGACCTCCCGCTTGCGGGTGCCGGGGATGGTGCCGAAGAGGTTCTTCACCGCGCCGGTGTAGAGGGTGAGGACGTGGGTCTTCAGTTTCGGCAGGTCGATCACCAGATCGGCCTCGAAGACGGGTCGGGCGATGAAGTAGTCGTTGCCGCCCGTCCGCTTCCACTCCACCCCCTCGAACGGCACCAGCCGCGCGCCGGTCCGCGCGGCCACGTCCACCATACCGCTCCTGCGCCAGACCCGCGGGCCGTTCTCCACAGGGCCAGCGGGCGAGTCGCCGATCCAGACCTCTCCGCCCGCCTCGGCGACCAACTCCGCCACAGCCTGGACCACCGCCGGGTGGGTCGTCACCGCCCGGTCCAGATCGACGGCGGACAGCAGGTTGGGCTTGAGGAGTACCCTCATCCCGGGGCGGACAAAGCGACGGATACCGCCCAACGGGGCCAACACCGCTTCCACGGCTCTCCGCACCCCGCCTGGGTCATAGGTCGCACAGGACACCACGGATACGATCGGTTCGCTCATCGAGACTGCACTCTCCCTGGACCCCCTTATAGACTTTTTCCCCCAGATGTCAAACCCTCTCCATTATAACTGCGCAACTCCGTTATTGACAACCTTGGACTGCGCCCTATAATCATAGACAGCAACCTGGCAGTCCGGCAA
>DUEL01000060.1 GCA_011192125.1 Thermoflexia bacterium | reverse complement strand
GGCGACGGTGGAGGCGGACCTGTTGATCGCCACCGGGCTGGTGGAGCCGCACCAGTACGCTGGCTACTCCGGCGGCCGGAAGACGGTGGCGGTGGGGGCTGCGGGCGAGCCGCTCATCGCCCACACCCATGGCCCCGCTTTCGTTGACCATCCCGGCACGCGGCTGGGCCGCATTGAGGGGAACCCCTTCCACGAGGCGATCACCGAGGCAGCCCGTCGCGCGGGGCTGCGCTTCATCCTCAACGTGGTGCTGGACGACGAGAAGCGGATCCTCAAAGTGGCGGCTGGTGAGCCGGAGGCGGCCTTTCAGGAGTTGGTAGCCTTTGCTCGCACCGTCTACGAGGTGGAGATCCCCCACCAGTACGACGTGGTCGTCGGTGGGGTGGGGTATCCGAAGGATACCAATCTCTACCAGGCAAGCCGTGCGGCCTCTTATCTTTTCTTCGCACCGACCCCCGTGGTTCGTCCCGGGGGTTTTCTTATTGTGCCGGCCCGGTGTGAGGAGGGAGCGGGCGAAGGGGTGGGGGAGCAGCGGTTCTTCGCCGCGATGCGGGATGCGCCCAGCGTGCAAGCCATCCTGGACGACGCCCGTGCCCACGGCTACCCGCCGGGCCAGCAGCGGGCCTTCGTGATGGCGAAGGTGCTGGAGCAGGCGCGGGTGGTCATCGTCGGCAGCGAGTGCCCGGAGGTGGTGGAGGCCTGCAAGATGATCCCCGCCGCGACGATGGAGGAAGCCCTGGCGCTGGCGGCGCGGGAACTAGGGCCGGAACTGGACGTGCTGATCGTCCCCCACGCGCTGCTGACGTTGCCGGTGGTGAAAGCACCTGACGAGCGATGATCTTGTGCTCCTGCTCTCTGACGGCCCTGCGACTCTGTAACCCTGAGGGAGATCTATGACGCAATCTTCCACGACCCACATTTCCGAAGAGGAATATCTCTACTGCATACGTTGTGGTCTCTGCCTCTCGGTCTGTCCGACCTATCGGGAGTACCTTACCGAGACGGCCTCCCCGCGCGGACGGGTGGCCCTGACCCGCAAAGGATTGGAAGGCGAACTCCAGCTGAGCCCCAATCTGTTCGAGCAGATGTACGCCTGCTTCGGCTGCCTGGCGTGCAACGAGATCTGCCCAGTGGGAATCCGGCCGGCGGATCTGGCGCTGGAGATGCGGGTGGTGCAGGAGGAGGTACGGCCTGCAGGATGGAAGCGGCCGCTCTTCCGCGGCCTGATCCCCCATCCCTCGCGGATGGAGTGGGTCACGCTTCCCCTCCGCCTTTACGAGCGGCTCGGCCTGCGTCGGCTGATCTACGCCCTGGGGCTGCGCCGCCTCATGCCAGCGCGCCTGCGCGACCTGGAGGCGATGCTCCCTCATCTTCCGCAGCGCCCGCTCCGGCGCGTGCTCCCGGAGGTCTCCCCCGCCCGCGGCGAGGAGCGGTACCGCGTGGGGTTCTTCCTCGGCTGTGCTCAGAGCCTGATGTTCGCCGAGGAGAGCGCGGCCACGGTCAGGGTGCTGAACCGCAACGGGTGCACGGTGATCACCCCCAGGGAGACGAAATGCTGCGGCATGCCCGCCGTCGGCTACGGTCGGCGGGACGTGACGCTCGACCTGGCCCGTCACAACATCGCCCTTTTCGAGCGGGCCAACGTCGAGTTCATCGTCACCGACTGCGCTACCTGCGGTTCGACGCTCAAGGAGTACGCCGAGATGCTGGGGGATGACCCCGAGTGGGCGGAGCGGGCAGCGGCGTTCAGCCACAAGGTGCGGGACATCAGCGAGTTCCTGATGGAGATCCCGCTGGAGAAACCCAGAGCCCGGCTCGACGTGCGGGTCACTTACCACGACCCGTGCCACCTGCGTCGGGGACAGGGGGTATGGGAGCAGCCGCGGGCCTTGATGGAGATGATCGACGGCGTGGAGTTCGTCGAGATGGAGGAGGCGAACTGGTGCTGTGGCTCGGCGGGTAGCCAGTTGATCACCCATCCGGAGACCTCGCTCAGGGTCCTGAAGCGCAAGATGGACCACATCGAAGCCACCCAGGCCCAGGTCGTTGCCTCCGGGTGTCCGGGTTGTCAGATGCAGCTGCACGTCGGTGTGCGGCGGCGGGGGCTTTCGATCGAAGTGGTCCATCCGGTCGTCCTGTTGGATCGGGCCTATCGTCTGGAGGAGGATTAGATCGCTATGATTTCCTCGAACGTGATCGGAGAACTGCGCGAGATACTGGGGCGGGACGGCGTGCTCGATTCGCCAGAGGACCTGGCGGTGTATGCCTATGACGGCACTTTTGCCGAGCATCGACCGGACGTTGTGGTGCTGCCGACGACGACGGAGCAGGTCGCCCGCGTCTTGGAGATCGCCAGTCGTGAGCGGATCCCGGTGGTCCCCCGCGGAATGGCCACCGGTCTGGCTGCGGCGTCGGTCCCTTTCGACGGCGGTATCGCTCTCACCCTTACACGGATGAACCGTGTTCTGGAGATCGATGAAGAGAACCGGACCGCGTGGGTCGAGGCGGGCGTCGTCACGGCTCACCTCCAGGCCGAGGTGGAGAAGAGGGGGCTTTTCTACCCGCCCGACCCCTCCAGCAACAGGCAGTCCACCATCGGCGGCAACATCGCCTGCAACGCCGGTGGTCCTCGCTGCCTTAAGTACGGGGTCACCGGCGACTACGTGCTGGGCCTCACCGTCGTTTTGGCGGATGGACGGGTGTTGAAAACGGGCGGCAAGGCGATCAAGAACGTGGTCGGATACGACCTGACCTCTCTTTTCATCGGGTCGGAGGGGACGCTGGGCGTCATCACCGAGGCGCTGTTGAAACTGGTCGCCAAGCCCCAGTTCGTGCGCACTGCCCGGGCCGAGTTCCCCTCGCTGGACGACGCCTCCCGCACCGTCAACGCCATCCTCTCCGCTGGCATTGTCCCGGCCACGCTGGAACTGATGGACGAGACGGCCATCGCCTGCATTGAGGATGCGATGGGGCTGGGTCTGCCGTTGGATGTGGAAGCGATCCTGATCATCGAGACCGACGGCTCGGACGAGGATGCGGTGGTGCGGGAGATCGAATCGGTGGCCCGGATCTGTCGGGAGAACGGCGCCCGCGCGGTGGAGGTGGCGCGAAGTGAGGAGGAGCGGGCCGAACTGTGGCGGGCTCGTCGGTCGGTCTCCCCTTCCCTGGCCCGAAAAGCCCCTAACAAACTGGGGGAGGACATCACCGTGCCCTTAAGTGCCATTCCCGAAGCGGTCCGCCGCATCAAAGCGATCAGCGCCCAATACGGCCTCCCCATCGTCGTCTTCGGTCACGCTGGCGACGGCAACCTCCACCCCAACATCCTCTTTGACAGGCGGGATCCCGACCAGTGGTCCAAAGTCGAGTCGATGGTGGGGGAGATCTTCGACGTGGCGCTGGAGTTAGGAGGCACCCTCTCCGGTGAGCACGGCGTCGGCACCCTCAAGCGGCCCTATATGGAGAAAGCGTTAGGTTCTCTCTCCCTGGAGGTGCAACGGCGGATCAAGCAGGCGCTGGACCCGCTGAACATTATGAATCCAGGAAAAGTGTTGCCGTGACACGCGTTACGATCACGTATCACGTTCAGGAGGTCACTCGTGACAGAGTTGGAGCACAAGCGCAATCTTGCTCAGATCCTGATGCGACATCCTCACGTCTTCTACAATCCCGACCGGAGGACGATGATCCAGACGGCGGTGGATCACAGGGAGGCGTTGGTCGCGGCCAACGGTGCATTGGCGACATGGACGCCTCCTGAGTCCACTGGACGTAGCCCTAAGGACACCTACATCGTGCGTCATCCCGAGAGCGAGGGTACCATCGACTGGGACTCCCCCAACAACATCCCGATGGAGCCTGAGACGTTCGACATGCTCTTCGAGGATGCCGTCAAGGCTCTTTTCCGCAAGCCTCGGCTGTTTGTGACCGACCGGGTGGTGGGAGCGGACACGTCTTACGCCCTTCCCGTTCGGGTGGTGACCGACCGCGCTCTCACTGCGCTCTTTACCGACAACATGTTCCGGCCCGTCCCGGACGACATCGACCGGAGCATCTTCGCCGGCCGGGGCTTCACCCTTTTGGTCTGTCCCTACGACAAACTGGACCGCACCCGGTACGAGGGACGGCTGCGGAAACTCCCTGATGGTCGCACCTCCAATATGGCGGTGGCGATGGACTTCGACCGGATGCTCGGCGTGGTCTACGGCTCCGCCTACATGGGCAGCGTCAAGAAGCTGATCTTCACCGTGATGAACTACATCCTCCCCGGCGAGGGGATCCTGCCACTGCATTGTTCGGCCAACGAGGGGCCGGAGGGCGATTGCGCCCTGCTGCTGGGCCTCTCCGGCACCGGCAAGACGACGCTCTCCGCCGATCCCCGTCGCGCTCTCCTGGGCGACGACGAACACGGCTGGAGCGACAATGGCATCGCCAACTTCGAGAACGGCTGCTACGCCAAACTGATCAACCTGCGAGCGGACAAGGAGCCGGAGATCTGGTACGCGGTCCTCCACGAGGCCCACTACCTGGACCACGGGGCGATCGTCGAGAACGCGATGATGTATCCGGACGGCACCTTCGATCTGGACGACGATCGGTTCACGCCCAACTCCCGTGCCTCCTATCCCCTCTCCTTCCTGACCAACATCAAGATCTCCTCGATGAGCGGTCATCCCCGCACCATTCTCTTCCTGGCTGCCGACGCCAACGGGGTGTTGCCGCCGGTGGCCAAACTGACCCCCGAGCAGGCGATGCTCTGGTTTCTGATGGGGTACACCAGCAAACTGGCCGGTACGGAGACGGGGATCGTCGATCCGGTCTCTACTTTCTCCCGCTTCTTTGGCGAGCCCTTCATGCCCCGCAACCCGGACGTCTACGCCCGGATGCTGGGGGAGCGGCTGGAGCGGCACGGCACCCGCGTCTATCTGGTCAACACCGGCTGGTCCGGCGGTCCCTTCGGCGTGGGAGAGCGGATGGACATCAACCTGACCCGCGAGATCGTCCACGCTGCTCTGACTGGCGCGCTGGAGGAGGTGGAGTACGTGGAGGATCCGCTCTTCCACATCTGGATCCCCAAGCGTTGCCCTGGCGTTCCCTCGGAGGTCCTCTTCCCTCGCAATACCTGGGCGGACAAGGAGGCCTACGACGCTCGGGCACGGAAACTGGCGCAGGACTTCAGCGACCACTTCGACCGGGCCTACGGTGACAAGAACATCGATCCGGCCGTCGTCGCTCAGTGTCCGGGAAAGTGAGGTGGTTTGAGGGATCGCGTATACAGGACGCAGGTTCCGGTCCTTGCAGTGAGCGGCGGTCCGTAAAGGGCCGCCGTTCACTAGTGTGGGGCGGGAGTCTCGGGGATATTGCCGAGGGATCAGGAAGTTTGACGAATAGGCTGCATAAGGTATACTCAACGCCGTGGGAGAGGACCTGCTTTGGCTTCACCTGCGGGAACTTCCAGCCTTCCGTGCGTTGCTGCGGGCGACCGAGGCTCGCTTCTACGCCGACCTGCCGCTGGCGAAACCGGTTCTGGACCTGGGCTGTGGGGACGGGCATTTCGGTGCAGTCGCACTGCCCTCTCCTCCGGAAGTGGGGCTGGATCCGTGGGCTGCGCCGCTGGCGGAGGCCCGTCGCAGAGAAGCGTATCGGTTGCTGATCCAGGCTGGGGGGGAGCGGATCCCTTTCCCGGACGGTTTCTTCGCCACGGTGATCAGCAACTCCGTCCTGGAGCACATTCCGAACGTCGAGCCGGTGTTGGCGGAGGTGGCGCGGGTCCTTCGGCGCGGGGGGGCCTTCTATTTCTGCGTTCCCGGTCCCAATTTCCTGCCTTTCCTCTCCATCGGTCGAGCATTGGACCGGATAGGGCTGCGGAGCGTAGGGAGCCTGTACCGGTCGTTCTTCAACCGGATCTCCCGGCATCACCATTGTGACGGCCCGGAGGTCTGGCGGCGTCGGCTGGGAAACGCAGGACTCCGGCTGGTTCGGTGGTGGCCGTACTTCTCCCGGCGCGCACTGACCGCTCTGGAGTGGGGTCACTATCTGGGATTGCCTTCTCTCATTGTCAAGCGGCTGTGCGGGCGGTGGGTGCTCTGCCCGTCGCGTGCCAGCCTTTGGTTGACGGAAAGGCTGTTGCGACCTTTGTATGAGGAGCCGTTGCCCCGGGAGGGGGCTTACCTGTTCTTCGTGGCTGAGCGAAGCGGTGATGGCGAACGGGAAGCGTGATCGGAGAGGGGCGATCTATCTACTGTTAGGGCTGGCCTTTGCCTGCCTGGGGCAGTACTATTTTACTTTCAGGCGGCCGTTCTATCGGGACGGCATCGTCTTTTACGGGGTGGCGTTGGTGATGTTTACGTTGCTCTGGCAGCGGGTGGGCAGGGCAAGGCGTCGGCTGCCGCGGGCAGGGGGATGGCGGTGGGTGCGGGCCCACCCTCGCCGGACGCTGGCCCTCGTCGGCGGAGCGGTGCTGTCCCTCTGGGCCGGCTGGTCGGCGGCTCGCCGTCCCTCGGACGCGGCCTTCGACGATCCTCTATGGCTGTGGTTCATCGGTGTGCTCTGGTTCCTTCTCGCCTTTGCCCCTTCCTTGCCTGTGGGTTGGCGCCAGCGTTTCTTAGTATGGTTGCGGGACCGGCGGAGCGACTGGGTGCGGATGGTTGCCCTGCTGGCCGCGGCCCTGCTCGTGCGGGCGGTAGCGTTGGGGGAGGTCCCTCGTAACTTCGGTGGCGATGAGGGGACCCAGGCCCTCGCCGCGCTGAAGTTGGTGGAACCCCCATTGGGGAACCCCTTCTCCACCGGCTGGTACAGCGTGCCCACGATGTCCTTCCTGGCCTATGGGGTGGCGATGCGCGTCTTCGGCGCGACGGTGGCTGGCGCGCGGATGCTCTCGGCCCTCGTCGGCACGGCGACGGTGTTGACCACCTTTCTCCTGGCCCGCGAGTTGGGGGGAAGACGGGTGGGATGGCTGGCGGCTCTCTTCCTGGCCTTCGGACACTACCACCTCCACTTCAGTCGGCTGGCTTCCAATCAGATCGGCGACGCCCTCTTCGCCTCGCTCGGCCTGTGGCTCCTGGTGCGTGGGTTGCGTTCTGGCGGGAGGGGCACCCTGGCGCTATCTGGGGCGGTGATGGGGGCGGGTTGGTACGGGTATTTCGGGGCCCGCATTGTCCCTGTGTTCGCCGGTCTGTACCTGCTGTGGCGGGTCCTCGTCGAGCCCCGGTTCCTGCGACGGCAGGGACGAAACCTCGCGGCGATGGTCGCTGCCGGGCTGGTGGTTCTCGCCCCGCTCCTCTTCCACTACCTGACCCATCCCGAGACCCTCACCGCTCGGTACGACCAGGTGAGCATCTTCGCCTCGGGATGGCTGGCGCGGGAACAGGAGATAACCGGTCGCACCGCGCTAAGCCTCCTGCTGGAGCAGTTCTGGAAGTCGATCTCTGCCTTCCATTACACCCTTGATCCGACCTTCTGGTATCACCCTACCATCCCTCTGCTGGATTTTGTCAGCGGGGTGTTGATGATCATCGGCCTGGTATGGGCCACGGTCCGGTGGCGGTGGCCGGCCAACGGATTGCTCCTCCTCTGGTTCTGGCTGGCCGTGGTGATGGGTTGGACGCTGACGGAGAACCCGCCCAGCAGTATGCGGCTGCTCGTCGTCACACCTGCGGTGGCCTCCCTGGTCGCTCTGGGACTCGATCGGCTGCTCCGGCTGACCCGGAGTCTGGTCGGTGGCAGGGCTGTCGTCTGGGCCTGCGTCGGGGCTGGGATCGTGGCGGTCGCGGTTTCCCTCAACCTGGGCTACTATTTCCTGCACTACGCGCCCACCCGTGTCTACGGCAACCCGACGGCGGAGGTGGCGGACGTGCTGTGCGACGTGCTGGAACGGCGGGAGGAGGTTCCGCCTATCTTCTTCGACGGCGCGCCGTATATGTACTGGGACTTCGGAGCCATCGCTTTTCGCCTGCGCCGTTTGGAGGGGACGGACTTTTCGCCGGAGGAGTGGTTCTGGGGCGTGGAGCCGGAGCGGGGGGCGCTGTTTGTCATCTTGGGGGAGAAAGCCGACGATCTGGAGCAGGTGCGCTCAGTGTTCCCCGGAGGAAGATTGGAGCAGTATTACTCTGACGCAGATGGTCGTCTGCTGTTCATCCTCTACGAGGTTCCACCTTCTTCCGACACCTCACTCCTGGATCTCTGGAGGCGACTGTGAGAGGGTTCCGACGTCTGGACACGACATTGTTGCTGGTTGGCATCCTTCTGGTCGGGGCGGCGTTCCGCTTCTCGGGGCTGGGCTGGGGAGAGGGCCAGCCGATCCACCCCGATGAGGAATTCCTGCGGCAGGTGACGACGGCGGTCCGCCTGCCGGATCGACTGTCTCTTTATCTGGACACGGCCAACTCGCCGTTGAATCCTTATAATCGAGGGTACGGGTTCTTCGTGTATGGGACGTTCCCCCTCTTCCTCACGCGGGCGGTGTTGGAGGGGCTGGCGAAAGTGTCGACGGTGACGTTCCTCGCCCCGGGAGGTGGGGGGCTGGACGCTCGGATGGTGGGCCGGGCGTTGGCAGATCTCTTCGATTTGGGGAGCGTGTTCTTCGTTTTCCTCGCTGGGCGGCGGTTGGGTTCCCGCTGGATCGGCCCGCTCGCTGCGTTGCTTTACGCGCTGGCTGTGCTCCCGATTCAGCAGGCCCATTTCTACACGGTGGACGCCTTCGCCAACTTCTTCGTCGCCGCGACGCTGTATCTGGTGGTCCGCGCTGTGCAGACCGGCGGGTGGGCCTTTTTCCTCCTGGCTGGTGTGACGACAGGGTTGGGGGTCGCCTGCAAGATCAGCGTCTGGCCGTTGGATCTGCTGATAGGGTTGGCCGGGTTGGCGTGGGGGTGGTGGTACGCCCCGCGCTCCGCCGATGGGTCTGTATCCTGGGGGCAGGTCGCGGCCCGTGTGATCGTCGCTGGCCTGCTCTCTCTTATGGTCTTCCGGGTCGCCCAGCCGTACGCTTTCACCGGCCCTGGCTTCTTTGGCCTGCGCCCCAACGAGCAGTGGGTGAAGAACATGGCGGAGATCCGCCGCCTGATGTCCGGCGAAGTGGATACCTACCCGGGCCATCAGTGGACGGACCGGACACCGCTGGCCTTCCCCTGGGTTAACATGGTCTTCTGGGGGCTGGGGCTTCCCCTGGGGCTGGTGGCCTGGGCGGCGTGGGCAGCCGCTGGCGTCGTGGGGCTCCGCTGGTTCGTCACCGCCGGACGTGTACAGGATTTCACCACAGAGGCACAGAGGGCACAGAGAAATCTTCATCTTGAACAGAGAGCCTCTGTCTCCTCTGCGTCTCTGTGGTTTTCTTCAAGACCTCCCGACAAAGAGGCGGCTGCGGTAGGGCTGGTGTGGGTCTGGGCGACGGGGTATTTCCTCTACCAGGGCACCCAATGGGTCAAGTCGATGCGCTACCTGCTGCCGGTGTACCCCGCCTTCCTGCTGCTGGCGGCCTGGTTGGTGGTCTGTCTGTGGAGGAAAGGGCAGAGGAAGCGACGTTTGGGCTTGGCTGCGGGAGGCGTAGCGGTCGTCGGCGCGTTTCTCTGGGCGTTGGCTTTCTCCTCGGTATACGCCCGGCCTCACACCCGGATCGCCGCCTCCCGCTGGATCTTCGAGAACGTGCCCACGGCTGCCACCCTTCGGCTGGAGACGCCGGACGGCGAGCGCCGCGTGCAGGTGACGATCCCGTCGGGCACGTTCTGCTATGAAGGTCCCCCCCTGGTCGTGCCTTTCCAGGTCGGCGGGAATAGCGGTACGTCTCCCACGGTTACGGCGGTGATGCTTAACCATGTAGTCGATCCGGAGGCCGACCCAGAGCCGGAGGTGGTGCGGGTCGCCATAGCCACAGACCCCGCGGGTGGGGAGCGGTTGGCACAGTCGACCCAGCGGATCGAACCGCCTGGCGGTCGTAAAGGAGAGGCGTATACCTTTTCCCTGACTCCGGTGCCGCTCCAAGCGGATGCGACCTATTACCTGGTGGTGGAGGTCGTGGAGGGTGGGTCGATCCAGTTGTTCACCTCGGTCCTCGCCACGGAGCATTGGGACTGGGCACCGCCGCTGCGGGTGGACGGGAAGGACCCCTTTGGGGGAATGTACCAGGGCCTCTCCTCCAGTTCCGACGGGACGTTGCAGTTGTACCACGACGACACGCTGGAGAAGCGGGAGAGCCTGCTGAATTGGCTGGATGAAGCGGACTACATCATCATCGGCAGCAACCGGCTCTATGCCTCCATCCCACGGTTGCCGACCCGGTATCCGTTGACCATTGCCTATTACCAGGCGCTCTTCAGCGGCGACCTGGGGTTCGAGTTGGTGGCCGACTTCACTTCCTACCCGGCTCTGGGCCCCTTCCAGTTCCCGGACACGGAGGAGCCGTTCCCCGTTCCTGAGGCCGCCTACCAATACCGGGCGGCTCCGATCTCTGTGCCGATGCCTCCGGCGGAGGAGGCGTTCAGCGTGTACGACCATCCGCGGGTGCTCGTCTTCCGGAAGACGACGGCCTACTCGCGGGCACGGGCGGAGGCTCTGTTGCCGCCGTCCCTCGTCGAGCAGGTGGTCTGGGTGACGCCCCGGCAGGCGACCCGCGGGGTGCACGAGCCCGTGTTCGACCCGCAGACCTGGGCACAGCAGCGTGCGGGCGGTACGTGGTCGGAGATGTTCGACCGGGAGAGTCCTCTCAACCGATCCTGGTTCCTTGCCGCGTTGGTCTGGTACGGAGCGGCGGCGGCGTTGGGGTGGCTGGCTTTCCCCTTGCTGTTTGCCCTCTTCCCGAGGCTGGTCGATCGAGGGTATGGCTTCAGCCGAACCTTGGGACTGTTGTTCGTCTCCTATCTCACCTGGTTGCTGGCCAGCCTGCGGATCCTGCCGAACACGCGGGGCACGATCCTCGTCTCGGTGACGGGGCTGGCATTGGCAGGAGGACTCGTAGCCTGGCGACGGTGGGAGGACCTGACTCGCTTCCTCCGTCAGCGCTGGCGGACCATAGCGGTGTACGAGGGGCTGTTCCTGGTCCTGTTCGGCTTCTGGACCTGGATCCGGCTTCTCAATCCCGACCTGTGGCATCCGGTCGTGGGGGGGGAGAAGCCGATGGATTTTGCCTACCTCAACGCGGTCATCAAGTCCACCTGGTTCCCCCCGTACGATCCCTGGTTCGCAGGCGGGTACATCAATTATTACTACTTCGGCTTTGTGCTGGTGAGTACCCTCTCCAAGTTGCTGGGCGTGATGCCGTCCGTCGCTTACAACCTGGCCCTTTCCCTGTTCTACGCCCTGACGGGCGGGGCGGCGTTCTGCGTGGCTTTCAATCTGGTCGGCCGTGATGAACCCTCCGACCGAGCCTACGTCGCTGGTTTTCTGGCCGTTCTGCTCCTCCTCGTGCTGGGCAACCTGGGGGAGGTGCGGCTGCTGATCAACGGTTTCCGGCTCGTGGCGGGTGAGCCGCCGTTCGAGAGCACCATTCCCGGCTTTGCCGAACTGGTCCAGGCGTTGCGGGGCTTTTGGCTCGTGGTGAAAGGGGCTCCCCTGCCGTTCCGGCCCGAGACCCCCTACTGGGACCCCACCCGGATGTACCCGGCCGATCCGCTGGGAGTGGGGCCGATCACCGAGTTCCCCTCCTTTACGTTTCTGTATGGCGACCTCCATGCTCATATGCTGGCGTTGCCGTATACCCTGGTGATGCTGGGGCTGACTCTCCAGTGGGCGCGGCGTCGCCGTCCGTCGGCGGGCTCTTTGCTGCTGGGTGGGTTGCTCATTGGTTGTCTGCGGGCGGCCAATACCTGGGATTATCCGACGTACTTGCTCGTGGGATGGACGGGGGTGGCCCTGGGCACGCTGGGGGGGGAGCGACCATCCTGGAGGGATGCAGGGGCCTTTCTGTGGCGAGCAGCGGCCCTGTTCGTGGGGAGTCTGTTGCTGTTTGCGCCCTATATTCGCTACTATGTGATCGCTTATACCCGGTTCCACTTGTGGGATGGGCTGCGGACCCCCTTGCATCTCTATCTTTACCACCTCGGTCATTTTCTCTTCGTCCTGCTGACCCCGTTGCTTCCCGAGGTGCGCAGGATGGCTCGGGCGGCGATGGAGATCCGGGACCGAGGGAGACGGACCGGGGTGGCGGTATTAGTTGGAGGGTTGCTGTTTCTCACCGTAGTTCTGGCCTTCCTCGGTGTCCCGGTTGCTCTCATAGCCGTGCCGGTCGGCGGATTGGCGGTCGCGGTTGCGCTTCAACGCGAGCAGCCGGTGGAGCGGCGGGTGGTCTGGCTGTGGCTGGCGCTGGCGATGGGACTGACGCTGGGGGTGGAGTTGGTGGTACTGGAGGGGGACATCGGGCGGATGAACACCGTCTTCAAGTTTTACTACCAGGTGTGGACCCTGCTGGCGGTGGGGGCGGCAGCGGCGGCGGTGTGGGCGGCGGAGCGAGGCGCGATGTGGAGGGTCGAGTGGCAGCAGGTGTGGGCTGCCGTCGCTGCGTTCCTCATTTTCTCCGCTGTGCTCTTCCCGCTGATGTCCATCCCGGCCCGGGTGAAGGATCGGATCACCAAAGCCACTGGACCCACGCTGGATGGGATGGCCTATATGCGGTACGGTCGGGTGTGGGATGTGCTGGGGGAGGTGGACCTGCGACCGGATTACGAGGCGATCGTCTGGCTCCAGGAGAACGTGGAGGGCTCCCCGGTGATCCTGGAGGGATTGGGGGCGCGGGAGTACCTCTGGGGGAACCGGGTTTCCATTTACACGGGCTTACCCGCTGTCGTCGGGTGGCGGTGGCATCAGGTGCAGCAGCGGATGGCGGCGGGTGCTGCGAAGGTAGAGCAGCGCCACTTGGACGTCAACGAGTGTTACGAGACGCTGGACCTACTCCGAGCGGAGGAGATCCTCCGACGGTACGACGTCCGTTACATCTACGTGGGCCCCTACGAGCGGCTTTACTACAGCCCCGAAGGGCTCGCTAAGTTCGACGAGATGGTCGATCTGGGAATGTTGCGGGTGGTGTACGACAGGGCGGGGGTGCGGATCTACGAGGTGATTGGGTGATTGGGGAACTGGGGAATTCGCTGATTCGTTGATTCGCCGATCTTACTCTTTCTCCATCTCCTTCAGCGCCTCATACGCTGGGCGTACGATGGTCTCCGGCCAGCCGGGCTCGGTGATCGCCCACCAATACTGCTCGTCATCCGGCGTCCAGAAGGGATCGGCGATGGTGTAGACGAACATCGGCCCGATCCACGGGCGCCAGTGCTCGCGGGCGTACTGGAAGGCGCGGACCAGGTAGTCGGCCTTCTGCTCCTCGGTGACGGCGAACCAGGCATACTCGGGATGGATGGGGTCGGTGGTCCAGCCCATCTCCAGGATGGCGATCTGTTTGTCGGCGTCGCCGTAGCGTACCATGATCTCCCGCAGGTCCTCCACGTGCCGGAAGCAGAAGAACCGCTGCCCGCCGTATTCCGGGTTGCCCGCCGCCTCCTCGGGGGAGGTCTCCGGCGGCGCGCGGAACCCCGGCGCGTGGACCCCCAGCAGGTCGAAGTAGGGGCTGGCCCCGGCCTCGTACATCTGGATCAGGAACTCCGTATCCGGCATCGCCTCCGGGGGGCCGGTGCCGGTGGGAGCCAGTCCTGCGGAGACGACCAGCGCGTCGGGGTCGGCTCGCTTGATGGCGACGTAACACGCACGGAGGAGGTCGACGTAGCCGGCAGGGTTGGGGGGCTGCCCGGCCCATTCCCGGGAGAGGTTGGGTTCGTTCCAGACCTGGTAGGCCTGCACCTGTCCTCGGTACCGCTCGGCCAGCGCGCCGCAGAGGTGGGCGAACTCCGCTGGGGGAACGGGGACCGACGGATCGGCGGGTGGCTCGACCCAATCCGGGAGCGGGAGTCCGTCGATCCGGAACAGGATGTTGAGGTTGTGGGCGCGGGCCCGCTCGACGATGTAATCGGTCCTAGCCCATTCGAAGCCGCCTCGCGCCGTCCCCTCAATGTCCCGCCAGGCGACCAGTTGCTTGACCCACCGAAATCCGGCGTCCTCGATGAGTTGCAGATCCCGCTCGGCGATGTTGACGTGCCACCAGAGGAACGCCTGCATCCCGTAGTCGGGCGAAGGGAGCCGGGTGCGGGGCCAGGAGGTGGGGGTAGGGGGAATTGGGGTGGGGGAGGGAGCAGGGCTGACCCCGGCCCGCGGCCCACCCAAGCCTCTCTGGGTCAGCAAGAGAAGCCCCCCCAGGATACAGAGCCCCACGATGAGGCTGATCCAATGGGGGGGGCTCTTCTGCGATCGGCCCGTCGGAAGGGGACCCGCCATCGGCCTCAGGGCTTCTCCATCTCCTGAATGGCAAAGAAGGCCGGGCGGGGCGCGCCGATGTAATCGATCAGGCTGTACGGGGCGTTCGGGTCATCAGGGGTGCGGGGGCCGGTGTTGGCATAGTTCAGGTTCCAGAGGAACGCCAGACGCACGAACCCCCACTGTCGCATCAACTGGAACGCCTGCACGTCGTACTGCGCCTGCTCTTCCAGGGTGTTATCCAGCGCGAATTCGAAACCGACCGGGGCCCCTCCGAGCCCCTCAGCCGAGGCCCACCCGAACTCGGTCACGCACAGCGGCTTCATCCCGGAGACCGCCTGGTTGTACCACTCCAGCGTGCTGCGGAAGGACCAACTGATGTCGGGGTTGTCCCAGAAGCCGCGGAACACTGCCGTGTTGTCCTGGTAGGGGTCGTTCCACCGCACGTTCGGGGGGATGTTGTAGCCGTTGTGATGGACCCCCACGCAGTCGGCATAACTCAGGAAGCCCAGGTTGACCATCTCCTGGAAGTACTGGCGGTCGTTCATATAGATGATCCGCGATGGGTTGTTGGGATCGGTGGCCGTCGCGCCGACGGGCGAGAGGGCCCCGCTGATGACGATGATGTTGGGGTCGCGGCTCTTGATCGCCTGATAGGCCAACCGCAACATCTCCACATACCGCGCCGGGTTGACCCCCTCGGCGGTGTCCCACTCCCGGTCCAGGTTCTGCTCGTTCCAGACCTCGATGGCGTGGATGCGGCCTTTGTATCGATCTACCAGCCGGCCGAGGAAGTCGGCGAAGAGGGCCAGGTCGTCGGGCGGAGCGCCCTCAGGGTTCGCGTCCACGTAGGAGCGGCTCCACATCGGAGCGTCCACCACGCTGAGCATCACCCGCAGTCCCTGCTGGTTCGCCGCATCGATCACAGCGTCGTATCCGCTCCAGTCCATCGCCCCAGGGCTCTGCTCGAAGTCGCCCCACTGGACCTGCTGTTTGACCCAGCCTAGGCCCAGGCTCTTGACCTGCCCCATTGTGTAGTCAGGGAGAGGAAGCGCGTCGGCGGCGATGCCGTAACCGAACACCTCATCGGTCGGCGGCGGTACGGTGGGCTGGGAGGTGGGCGTCGATGTCTCCTGGCCGGACTGTTCGGAGGGGATCGGAGTGGCGGCGGGGGTCTGGGCGCCGCCTCCGGTGGATGCGGGCTGGGGTGTGGGTGGGACCGCCTGGGCGGGGAAGGTCGCGGTGGCGAGGGGGACCAGGCCACCGGCCGCGGTGGGAGAGGGCGAGGGTGAGACTGGGGCTGGCTCGGCGCCAGGCCCAAAGAAGCCCCACCACACGCAGAACAAACCCAACAGGAGAATGACCACCCACACCGCAACGGCGATGGCGAACCGTTGTTTGACCTGGCGGTCCTCGTTCGTGACAGGCATCGATACCTCCTCGTTACCGCGTCCCCAGGACCGCGTGCAGAGCGTCACAGGCCGGGCAGGAGCCGTCGGGCCGGACGATGGCGTAGCCGTCCTGTGGGTCGTATCCGAACCGTGGGAAGTCGATGTTCCAGACGATGATGCAGCGCACCATTCCCGTCTGGATGCTTAACTGGACCGCCTCGGCCAGCCAGGCGGCCTGTTCGCTGTTGTCGTTGCCCCGTGCCCAACCGAACATGTCGGAGAAGGGCGGCACCCCCTCCTGGGAGGCGTATCCCATCTCCGTGTAGAAGAGTTGCCGGGTGCCGCGGAAGATGTTGTAGTACAGTTCGGTCTGGGGCAGGAAGTACCAGGAGTGGTGGCGGTCGCCGGGGTCGGCGGGATGACCGCTGCGGGCGGATGGTGGGGTTGCGCCGGAGTTGTGATGCGCGCCGATGTAGTCCATGCAGTTGGCCGCGCCTGCATTGTACATCCCCTCCATCCAGGGCTTGTCGTCGCAGCCGGCCGGGCTGCACCCGCCGAAGTACCCCGTCGGCGCGGGGGCCGCGCTGATGACAATGGTGTTGGGGTTGGCCGCTTTGATGGCCTGGTAGGCGGTGCAGAGGAGCCGGGTGTAGGCCGCCGGGTCGATGTAGCCGGACTGCCACTCCCGATCGATGTTCGGCTCGTTCCACACCTCGATGGCGTCCGCCCCCGCGGCGGCGAGGCTGGCGACCCAGTTGGCGAAGTTCTGTTCGAACCCCGGTTGGGTTACCATCTCCGGCTTGCCCAGCGCGCTCAACTGGATCTTGAACCCGTTGGCGTGGGCGGCCTGGATGATGCCGGTGGCGTCGTTGGGGTAGTGCACCTGGGTCTTGGCCCAGGTCATCCCGGCGTAGTGCATCAGGTTGGCGTAGGGGAAGGAGAGATCGTGGACATGCCCGCCCAGTTCGAACGCTGTCCCGGTCACCGGGGGCGGGGCGGCAGGTGGCGGCGCGGCCGCAACCTCACCGGCCTGGATGACCACCGTGACCTCGCTGCCGGGGATCTTCGTGTCGCCGGCCCAGAGAGCCCAGAGGCCGGTGTAGCGGCCGGATTCTTGGGGAGCCACCAGGCTGACGCTGATGTCCACCGTCTCACCCGCCTCGACCGCGCCGACTTCCACGCTCTCCGGCCCGCCCATCTGTGCCCCGTTGATGAAGACCAGAGTGGTGTTCTCCGGCCAGTCGCAGGAGCCGTTGTTGCGCAGCCGCCAGGTCTTGGTGAACACCTCCCCGTTGTCGAACTGCGTGCCGTCGGGGACTGTGACGTCGGTTACGAAGGCGGCGCGCAGGCAGATGGCCTCAGCGGCCGTGAGCGGTGCCGGGGTCGGTGTGGGGGTCGGTGTGGGGGCGGCGACCTCGATCTGGACGGAGCCACGGCTCACATCGGCGATGGCCGCTGAGATGGTGTAGGTCCCTGGCTCTTTCGGCGCGGTCCACCGGAAATCGGGCTGCTCCAAAGTGACCGTCTCCGCGGATGTGGACGCGCCCGGTCCTTCTACCGCCCAGGTGACCTCCAGTTTGGTGGGGGCGGGGAGGCCAGCGGCGACCCGGTACGCCTCCACCGCGTCCACCACCCCCGGCATATTCCCCCCGTCCAACAGGTCGGGGATCATCACGCCACCCAGATGATACCGGAGCGCCCAGTCTAGTTTGCGGGCGAGGAAGGAGGGGGTCCCCAGCCATACGGTGTGGGTTGTCTCACTATCTGCTCGGTAGGTGATAGCGTATGTTCCCGCCTCCTCATCGGCTATGATGTTGGTGACATCGCCGGTTAGGGAGAAAACGACCTCCTCGCCGGGTTCCAGCGTCTCCTGAGAGGGGGCCTGGACCTGCCCGAAGGGAGATAGGGCCTCCTCCAGGCTCACGTATCGGACGGTCTCCCCGTCGCTGTCCGCGCTGAGGGCGTGGACCTGGATGCGGAGTTTGTACCGGTTGACCTGTCCGACAGCCCAGCGCAGGAGGGAAGCGACTTTTCCGCCTGTTGCATACGCGGCGGGGTCGTCCGGCAGGGAGAAGATCAACGCGTCGGCGGCCTGGCCCAGCGCGGCCCAATCGTACCCTCCGCTGTCCCAGCCGCCCTCATCGGTGGCTGGGGTAGGGACGACCACCTCCAGCCGGAGCCCCTGCGCGTGCAGGGCGTCCGCCAGGTTGGCAACGAACGTGGAGAAGGCGTCCCGCTGGTCGACGGAGACTCCCTGGTAGTCCAGAATGACACCTGCGCTTTCGGACACCTTGGCGACGATCGCCTGGATGTGCGTCTGCTGGATCGCCGTATCCGCCAGGAGGTCGCTGATGAGGGCGGTGTTAAGGGGTTTGTCCTCCTGCCAGTTCCGCAGGAGGGGCATCCGCTCGACCCCCTCGGCTTCAATGGAAGGGATGTCTCCCAAGACCAGGCCGTCGGTTCCCAGATACAGGCCGGGTAGCGCGACCTCGGTGAGGCCTTCCGGAAGGGTGGGGGGCTCCTGCCCGGAGATCGTCGTCCCGATGGCGGGGACGACCGGCGTCGTCTGGACCAGCGCGACCGCCTGAGGTAGTTCGACGACCTGGGCGGTCACCACCCCGCGATCGGGGTCGACGGCCCCGCCGATCCACTCCCACGCCTCGCCGGTCCAGCCGTAGAGGTCCAACGTCTCGGTCGTTTCAACCCCGTCGGGAATGGCGACCTCAACGATGGCAGGGCCGGTCGTGCGGGAGCAGGTACGGATAGTGTAGTAGGGACTTTGCAACTGCAGGACCTGAGGAAGTGCAGCGGCGGCTGTCTGAAGGTCGGCTCCGGCGGTTCCGATGTTGACGTCCTCCGGGGCAGCCGAAGCCAGTTTGACGCAGAGCCGCCCCTCGCTTTCGGGGGGCAGGGAGAGGGAGAAGCCGGTGTCGGGTAAGGTGGTGGAAGGATTGTCGGCCGTCAGGCGAGTGTAGCCGAAGCCCAGACGTTCGGGAAGGGAGATCGGCGGGAGGAGCAGGGCGGCGATGACCAGCCCGGCGATCACGAGGTAGATCCAGTTTCCCCGAAGCCAGGTCGTCGCAGCCGTCAACGTCCTTGTGAACGGGGAAGGTGAGAGGGGTTCTTCCGCAGTTTCGGGCTGAGGCGACGCTTCGGCCTCCATATCCGGTTCAGGAGTCCGTTCCGGTTCTGGGCTTGTCTCGGTGACAGTCTCTTCGGCGTTCGCCGAATCCCCTGGTGTGGGCTCCTCGACCTCGTCGATCCCCTCGGCCTCGACCCTGTGCTCTTCCATCAGGTTGAACCTCCGCGCGAGATTGGACCATAGGGTCCCTACATTAAAATGCGGCCCAGAGGCCGCCGTTAAGCGCCTTCCGCATCCCTCAGGACGGTCGGGTTTGGGAAAGCGGGGGGTATTCTAGCACAGGGGTAGGATTTTGACAACTTGACGCCGGTATCACTTTAGTAGATAATCCCCGGCGGAGGGTGACGATGGCGAAGCCGCGAACATATTGGGTGTGCCAGGTGTGCGGGCGGAAGAGCCCGCGCCAGATGGGTCGGTGTCCGGGCTGCGGGGAGTGGAACACGATGGTAGAGGTGGTGGAAGAGCGGGCCCAGGCTGCTCCCGCCCTCGCCCTTGGCAGCGAGCCGCGCCCCCTGGCAGAGGTGGAGATGGAGGGGCTGGAGCGGTTCCCCTTGCCGATGGGGGAGTTCTCCCGCGTCCTCGGTGGGGGCCTCGTCCCCGGCTCCCTGGTCCTGGTGGGAGGCGAGCCGGGCATCGGCAAATCCACCCTGCTCCTTCAGGTCTCCGACTTGGTGGCCCGGACCACCGGTCGGCCGGTCCTCTATGTCTCCGGGGAGGAATCCGCCCGGCAGATCAAGATGCGGGCCCGACGGCTGGGGCTGGATGTCGAGGGGGTCTTCGTCCTCACCGAGACCAACCTGGAGGCCATCCTCCACCACGCCGACCGACTGGACCCGGTGGTGATGGTGGTGGATTCGATCCAGACGGTGACGTCGGGGGAGTTGACCTCGGCGGCGGGGTCCATCAGCCAGGTGCGGGAGGCGGCGGCCCGGTTCCAGTGGTGGGCCAAGTCCAGCGGGGCGACCGTCTTCCTCGTCGGGCACGTGACGAAGGAGGGAGCCATCGCCGGGCCGAAGGTGCTGGAGCACATCGTGGACACCGTGCTCTACTTGGAGGGGGATCCTTTCCATACTTATCGTCTCCTCCGTTCGACCAAGAACCGGTTTGGCGCCACCTCCGAGGTGGGCGTGTTCGAGATGCGGGAAGAGGGGATGGTGGAGGTCGCCAACCCCTCCGAGGCGTTCCTGGCGGAGCGGATGGTCAACGCGCCCGGCTCCGCCATCGCGGTGACGATGGAGGGGACCCGTCCGCTCTTGGTGGAGGTGCAGGCCCTGACCAGTCACACCAGTTTCGGTCACCCGCGGCGCACGGCGAACGGGGTGGATTTCAACCGGCTGTTGCTGATCGTGGCGGTGCTGGGCCGGCGGGTAGGGTTGCGGCTGTTCGACCAGGACGTGTTCGTCAACGTAGTGGGGGGGTTGCAGATCGACGAACCGGCGGCCGATCTGGCAGTGGCTGCGGCCATCGGGTCGAGCGTCCACGGAAAGCCCCTCGCGGCCGACGTAGTGCTCGTCGGCGAGGTGGGGCTCTCTGGCGAGGTGCGGGCCGTGAGTCAGATGGAGGCCCGGCTGCGGGAGGCGGCCAAGTTGGGCTTCCGCCGCTGCATCCTCCCCCGCACGGTCCGGCGCGCACGGCTGCAGGTGCCGGAGGGATTGGAACTCGTCCCCGTCCGCTCGGTGGCGGAGGCGGTGGAAAAGGCACTGGTCCCGTGATCCACGACTACCATCTCCACACCTACTTCTCTTGCGACGCCGACGCCTCGATGGAGGCGGTGTGTCGGGCCGCGCTGGCGCAGGGGATCGAGGAGATCGCCATAACGGACCACGTGGACTTCACTCCCCAGGACCCCTGCTATATGTACTTTCAGGCCGAGCGGTACTGGTCGGCTTTGCAGCGGTGCCGTGAGATGTTCGGGGACCTTCTCACGATTCGGGCGGGCGTTGAGGTGGGGGAATCCCATCTGTATCTAGAGGAGGTGCGGTCGCTCCTGTCCGCCTATGAGTATGACTTTGTCCTCGGCTCGCTCCACTGGGCCGACGGACGTCCCCTGTTTCGGGAGTCCTTCTTCGACGGCCTCAGCCTGGACGATGGGATCGCCCTCTACTTTGAGGAGTTGGCCCGGTTGGCTGAGGAGGGGGAGTACGACGTGCTGGCCCATGTGGACATCATCCGGCGGGCTGTGTATCGTCGCTTCAAGAAACGGGGGTTGGACCTTCGCCCCCACGAAGCGCGGGTGCGTCGGGTGCTGCGCATCGTGGCGGAGCGGGGGAAGGGGTTGGAGGTGAACACCGCCTACCTGCGAAAGGGGATCGGCGCTCCCGGTCCTTCTGTGCAGGTCCTCCGATGGTTCCGGGAGGAAGGGGGACGGATCGTCACCCTGGGGTCGGACGCCCACCGACCTGAGGAGGTGGGGCTGGGGCTGGACCGTGCCCTGGCGATGGTGCGGGAGGCGGGGTTCGGAGGCGTGACCTTCTTTCGGCGGCGGACGCCGGTGGGGGTCGTGCGCATAGGGTGAAAGGAGAGAGATGAAAAGGATTGGATTGGTCGTAGGAGGAGGGGTTCTGCTGACGGTCGTCGTCGCCCTCCTCCTTGCGGGCAGGGCCGCAGCGCGATCCCCTGCTACTGGTGGTTCGGTCCCTACCGACCCCGACTTCCCAATCTGGGAGTGGATCGGGTCCAACGCCTGCAACGAAATGCATCCCGACGTGGCATACGATGGGAGCAACGATCGGTATCTGGTGGAGGCCGAGGTTACAGGATACGGGATGTAAGGTACAGGATGTCAGTGCAGGACATAAAATGAAGCAGGGAAGAGAGCAACCTCAGCGGCGGCCGGAGTGGCTGCGGGTTCGGCTGCGCACCGATGAGACGTACCATCAACTGAAGCGACTGATGCGGTCCAAACACCTCCACACCGTCTGCGAGGAGGCGCACTGTCCCAACATCGGTGAGTGTTGGGCCCATCGGACCGCCACGTTCCTCATCCTGGGGGACGTCTGCACGCGGAACTGCCGCTTCTGCAACGTCCAGAGCGGACGGCCTGGTCCGCTCGATCCGGAGGAGCCGCGCCACGTGGCGGAGGCGGTACGGGAGATGGGGTTGCGGCACGCGGTCATCACTTCCGTCACCCGGGACGACCTCCCCGACGGCGGGGCGTCGGTCTTCGCCGAGGTCGTCCGGCAGATCCGGGCCCTCGTCCCCGGCTGTGCCGTGGAGGTGTTGATCCCGGATTTCCAGGGGGACGTGGATGCGCTGCGGATCGTGATGGAGGCCCGTCCGGACGTGCTCAATCACAACGTGGAGACGGTTCCCCGGCTCTTCCCCCGCATCCAGCCCCGCAACCGGTACGAGTGGTCGCTCCGTATTCTAGAGGAAGCGAAGCGGCTGTGGCCGAACGCGCTGACCAAAAGCGGGCTGATGGTCGGCCTGGGCGAGACGGAAGAGGAGGTGCTGTCGGTGATGGAGGACCTGCGGGGGGCGGGGGTGGACATCTTGACCATCGGCCAGTATCTCCAACCTTCGCGTAGCCATTGGCCGGTCGTCCGATATTACACCCCCGAGGAGTTTGACGCCTTCCGGGAGCGGGGAATGGAGATGGGGTTCCGCTGGGTAGAAAGCGGCCCCCTGGTCCGCAGTTCCTTCCACGCCGAGGCACAGGTACGGTTGCTGGAAGAGATAGGGAACGCCACGGAGACACGGGGGGCACAGAGTTTCTAGAGACCTCTCTTCTGTCACCCGGCTGCCCGACAGTTTGCCAGCCTCCCGCAGGCTCCTTATAACCTGCGGGAGGCTCCTTTACTACCGCTTGAGCGTTTCGTCCAGCCACGCCAGGTAGGCCGGGTTCCCTGCCGCGACGGGGGTGGCCAGGATCTCCGGCACTTCGTAGGGGTGAAGGGACGTTAGCGTCCGCTCCAGTTCCTCGTAGAGGTCGCTCCGGGTCTTGAGGATACAGAGCCACTCCTGGGCTGATTCGACCTGGCCCTGCCACCAGTAGGTGCTGGTGATCGGACCGAGGACCTGGGCGCACGCGACCAGCCGCCGTTCGACCAGCGCGCGGGCGATTTCCTGTGCCTTTTCCTCCGTGTCCACCGTTGTGACGACCTGTAGGTGCCTCGTCATTCCTTCGCCTCCTGTCCTGTTGTGGCTCCTCGGTGGCCTCTCTGTGTTCGCCGTGTCTCCGTGGTTGTTCTCCTTGGGAAAGAAAGACGCCTCCCCACGCGGGGGAGGCGGGATGCCCCCAACGGGATTTGAACCCGTGTCGCGGGCTTGAAAGGCCCGTGTCCTAGACCTGGCTAGACGATGGGGGCGTTGCGGTGCTATTCTACCATAAAGCCTTAGGGCGTCAAGCGGTTGTTGAGCCAGCCAGCGCGTGGGCGAAATCAGCCGCCGTCACGCCAGGGCTTTCCACCTCGTGTTCGGCATAGAACCTGGCGATGGTTGCTTCCACCTGCTCCAGCGGCACACCGATCAGAGCGACCTCCAGGTCGGCCAGTTTTTCGGCCGGATAGAAGAAGAAGTCGCCGGAGAGGGAGACGCTGGCGATGATCCCCTCGTGGACCTCGGCGACGGCGCGGATGAGGCCGCCGGGGGATTTGTAGGCCCGCTGGATCACCTGGACCCCGGAGCGGATGGTGACGGCGCGGCCCTCCTGGGGGCGGCCCCGGCGGAAGAGCCACTCGTCGGAGAGCATCCGCTTCGCCAGTCGGTCCGCCTCCTGTCGCCATTCATCGTCCACCTCCGCCACCACCTCCATCGGCCCCAGCACCTCGGCGAACTTCTCCGCCAGAAGGTCCCACAGTTCCTCCCTCGGGGGAGCGGTGCCTAACTCCCGCCGGATGGTGGAGAGGTTGTCCCGCAGCGTCTTGTAGACCTTGTCCCGGAACTTCTCGTCGGGCACCTTGAGGACGCGGACCATCGTCTCGTAGTCGAAGTCGACGATGAGGTTGCCGACGAAGACCACGTAGTCGCCGATCTCCGCCACGCCGTTGCCGGAGATCTTGCGGTTGCCTGCGATGATGTCGTTGACCGGCTTGTACTCGGCGGGGATGCCCAGGGCGCGGTAGGCGGCGATGGGGGCCTGGAGGAACTGGCGGTAGAAGGCTTCGCGGGTGGGGGGGACCAGGGGGTTGTCTTTGTGGATGACCATCTGGTAGAACAGTTGCTCCCCGTCCAAATAGACCGCTCCACCGCCGACCTCCCGCCGGAAGACAGGGATGTTGTGGGCGCGGCAATACTCTAGGTCCACTTCCTGTTCAGCATCCTGAAAGTAACCGATGCAGACATAAGGGGTTGCGGGAGAGAGCAGGATCAGCCCTTCTCTGTTGATTCGGGGTAGAGCGTGGTAAAGAAGTTGCGAATCTTGCCAAGAGACGGTTTCGAGTCGGTAAAGTTTCATCGTATGCCTCCGAATCAGCGAATCAGCGAATCAGCGATCGCCCAGTCATCCAGTCGCCCGCGCCTAATCCCCCAGTTGCCGGGCCACCAGTTCTACCACATCCATCACCCTCACGCGCACCTTCTCCCGTCGGGCTGCGCCCATCAGGGTGCGCTTGCACTGCTGGCAGGCGGAGAGGAGGACCTTCGCGCCGGTGGCCTGGGCCTCCTGGATGCGTCGCCGGGCGACGGCCTCGGTCAGCCCTTTGTCCGCCATCTCCACGTCGCCGCCGCCGCCACAGCAGAGGGAGTACTCGTGGTGATGCTCCATCTCCACCAGGGTGACGCCAGGGATAGCGCGGATTACCTCGCGAGGGGCCTCGTAGACCCCGCTGGTCCGTCCCAGGTCGCAGGGGTCGTGGTAGGTGACTGTCTGTTCGAAGGGTTGGAGGTGGAGGCGGCCCTCCCGCAGGATCTCGGCCAGCAGTTCGGTGGCGTGGAGGACCTCGAAGCCCAGCGGCTCGCCGAGGATGCGGGGGTAGTCGTGCTTCCAGGTGTGGTAGCAGGAGGGGCAGGTGGCCACCAGCCACTTGGCACCGGTCCGGCGCACCGCATCCACGTTGTGCCGCACCGATTCGACCGCTGCCTTCCCCATCCCGGCGATGATCAGGGGGAAGCCACAGCACCATTCCTCGGGTCCCAGCACCACAAAATCCATCCCTGCTTGGTCCAATATCTCGACCATACTCTGGGGTACCGAGTAGGTCTGGGGATAGAAGGACGAGACGCAGCCGACGAAGTAGACCACTTCTGCCCGATCCTTCTTGCCCACCCCGTCCGGAATCCGATCGAGATTCTGGCTCCAGATGAGCCGCTCGGCGTTGGGGTCGCCGGAGATGTTGTGGTGGGTGGTGACCGTCTCACGGAGGTGATTCAGCGCCTCTGGATAGACCCCGCGCTGCACCAGGTCTTCCCGCATCGCGATCCACAGGTGGCGGGTGTCGATGTGGACCGGGCAGACGATCCCGCACCGGCCGCAGAGGGTGCAGTCGTAAGTGTCCTCGGAGTGGATCTGAAGGGCGGTGGAGTCGGGGGGACGGGGACGGAGGCTGTGTTCCCGGCGGACGAAACTGCGGACTTTCTCGGTCTTGACCAGGGGAGTGATGCCGTCCCGATCTGGCTTCTCGGCGAAGGTCGGGCACCAGATGACGCACTCTCCGCATCGGGTGCAGCCGTCCAGTTCGATCATTTGGCGGCGGGTATAAGGGAAGGAATCGCCAGGGCTTGCTGGTGGGCGGGCCGGGATGAAGGCGGGCGGCACAACCTCGTTCAAGACGGTGGTTAACCCACCAGCGATGGCGTGCATGAACTTGGAGAAGGGGATCGTAGCGATGATCGCTGAGGTGAGTAGGCCGTGGACAAGATAGAGAGCATCGAACCATCGGTCCCAGGCCACCGGCAGGTTAGCGACGAGACGGGAGAGGGGGTAGCCGATGAAGGCGATGTGGGGGGCAGGGCCGATGTGGGAGGAGTTGAGGCGGACGACCTCGGTGATCCAGCCGGTCAGGAGGATCAGTCCCAGCCCGACGACCATCCAGTGGTCCATCGGGCCGGTGCGCAGTTGGGCAGGGCGGAGGACGTACCGGCGCACGACAAAGAGGAGAAAACCGACTGTCATCAGCACACCGCCGATCTCGTTGAGGAGAGCGGTGACCGGGTGGTCGGCGGTGTACCACATCGAGATCCAGGGGATGTGGCCCAGGTGGAGGAGGTGGTAGAGGACCTTTTCGGAGAGGGCGGCGATGCCGGAGAGGGTCATCAGAAGGAGGAAGCCGGTCAGGAGCATGAAATGGGCGGCCCACCGCCATCGGTCGTTGCGCCAGAGGCGGCGGTTGAACCAGGCCTCGGTAACGAAGGCGCGAAGGAGGCTCAGAAGGTCACGGGCCGGTCGAGGACCGCTGGTCGCTTTCCCCTTCGACCACAACCTGACGATGTATCCCAGCCCTGCCAGGAGGAGGAGCATCAAGGGGAGATGGGCCGTCCAGAAGAGGAGTTCAGCGCTCACTGCTTGGCTCCCCCAGTTGATGGACCTCCTTGATACGCTCGATCAGATCGGATATATCGGGTTCACCGGCCGCCGGGGCCCCGTAGGGGTCGGAGACGGTCTCCTCTCCGAGGAGGGCGTAGAAGGTGTTGAGGACGCCGTGGGCCAGGACGTCGAGGTTGTAGCCGCCCTCCAGGGTGAAAAGGATACGGCCGGCGCAGAGTTCCCGGGCCATTTGGACGAGTTCTCGGGCGATCTGACCGTATCCAGTCAGGGTGAGCCGCATCATCGCCAGCGGGTCCTGCCAGTGGGCGTCGTACCCGGCGGAGACGAGAATCAGATCCGGCTGGAAGCGGCGGGCCAGGGGCCAGATCAGTTCTTGAAAGACACGGTGGTATCCCTGGTCGCCCACGCCAGCCGGTAGGGGGATGTTCAGGACGGTCCCCTTTCCCTCACCCCGCCCGACCTCGGTCCAGTGGCCAGTGCCGGGGTAAAAGGGGTACTCGTGGGTGGAGACGTAGAAGACGAGGGGGTCGGCCTCGAAGATGTCCTGGGTTCCGTTGCCGTGATGGACATCGAAATCGGCGATGAGGACGCGCCTGATAGGGGGGAAAGTGAGGGCGTGGCGGGCGGCGATAGCGACGTTGTTGAAAAGGCAGAAGCCCATCGCCCGGGACGGGGTGGCGTGGTGGCCTGGCGGGCGGACAAGGGCAAAGCCGTTCTTGATCTCACCGGACAGGATGGCTTCCACCGCCGCCAGCAGTCCCCCCGCTGCCATCAGCGCGGCGTCGTACGAGCGGGCGTTGGTGTAGGTATCTGGATCGAGGTGCCCTCCGCCCCGCTCCGCCATCCGGCGTACCTGGGCGACGAGGGCCGGGGTGTGGACCCGCTGGAGTTCCTCCTCTGTCGCGGGTCGGGGCTCGATGGGGGTCAGCCGCGCCAGAACCCCCGTCTCTTCCAGCGTTCGCATGATGTGCTCCAACCGATGGGCGTTCTCCGGGTGTCCGATCAGGTTGTGCTCTAGGTAAACGGGGTGGTAAACATAGCCAGTGGGCATTTTCGTGCCTCCTTGGCGGATCAGCGAATCGGCAGGTCAGCGATAGTAGGGTAGTTCGCGCTGCTCAAGAGGTTCCATTGTGCCACTATCCAACCTCCAACCCGCTTCAGTCTGCACCAATTGCCATTCGACGTCGTACAGCGTGGCGACGACGCGGCCGTCGACGTTGTCCACCGCGCGGACCTGGGCGGCGACGGTCGCCCAACCGTTATCCTGACCGACGACGCGGGGGCCACTGACCTCCACGGCGAGGGTGGTGGCGAACCCCACAGCCCACGTCTCGTATGGGCGGGCCGCCTGCGCGGCGGGGGAGAGCAGGCCGTAGGCCCCCGGCAGGTCGCGGTCGTTCAGGGCCAGGTAGAAGGAGGCCACGGCGTGGACGGGGGTGTCGGTTCGCAACACGTGTGGGCGGTCGGGGTAGTACCAGGCGTACCGATCCCAGGTCCAGGCGTAGTGGCTCCCGTTCCAGGTGTAGACGATCTCCCACACCAGGTCCCCATCCGGCCGCAGTCGCACGATGACCTCTTCGATCAAATCCCCATCCGTTTCTTCCATCCGGATCCCTCCCGGCCCTTCAAACGCTCCCAGGAGGGCGTACTTCGCACCGTCCCAGGCGAAGATGTGCAGCCGGTCGGCTTCGCCAGTGCGGCCCCAGATAGCGACCTCGGTTCGACCGTCACCGTTGAGGTCGCGTACCTCCACATCACACGTGGGAAGGGTCCCCAGGCTCTGGATCTCCTCGTTCTCCGGCGGGGTCAACGTGTGCCAGATCTCGCCGTCCAGCACGAAACCCATCAGGCGCGGTGGGTCCCCGGGGGAGAGATACGTTCCCACCCACTCAGGCAGGCCGTCGTCGTCGGCGTCCTTCCAGAGCAGACACAGCGGCTCGAGGGATCGGGCAACGAGGGCCACCTCGCCCGCCTGGACCGTGGCGGCGACGGCGGTGGCGGGGGGA
>DUEL01000006.1 GCA_011192125.1 Thermoflexia bacterium | reverse complement strand
TGATGGGGTTGGGGAAGTTGTACTGAGTGGCCGAATTCTCGTCGCCGGTGATGATATAACCGTCCTGCCCGATGAAACGGGCCTTCCAGTTGTAGCCGCCGATGACGTAGGCGATGTCGTCCCAGGTGTACCCCTCAGGGGGCTCGGGGACCTCGGTGAAGGGGTAGTCGGGCGGCTGCCCATTCACGACCGGGTTCAGTTTCCAGGCGTGACCGGAGAGGATGAACTCGTTGTAGATGTCCTCGTGGCAGGTCTTACAGGTCTCGCTGCCCACGTACTCCGCCGCTGGCACCTCACCCGGCGGCCCTGGAGGCCCCTGCGGTCCCTCTGGGCCCTGAGGGCCGGGCGGCCCCGGCGGTCCCTGGGGGCCAGGCTGAGCCTGGCAGGCGACTAAAACGGCTGCGATCAACAGCGCTACCGCGACGGCGATCGGAGTGACGGACCATATCTTTTTCATTTTTTCACTCCTCCCTCAGCGGAATTTTGGTGTGCGTACATTTCACAGGTACGGTGGCGATGTCTGCAACTTTGGGCGGTTCACTTCTGGCTTATCGGTCCGCGCCTCCTTAAAAACTGTGGATGGGTGTTGCTGGGGTGAAACACCCACATTGTGTGGGTTGAATCACCTAATATTATATCAGAGATGTCCCCAAAATACAAGGGGAATCGTGTCCAAACCTTAAAATTCTTTGTGTTCTTATTGACATCTCCCCTTCCGATATGGTATAATGACTTGTAGTCAGTATATGACCCGTGGTTAGTGACGGGAGAGGCTCATTGACGACCCGGGCGCGTCGCGAACGTGAGAAAGAAGAGCGCCGACAGACTATCCTCCGTGCCGCTCGCGAGGTGTTCTTGGAGGAAGGTTTCCACCGTGCCACGGTGGACAGCATCGCCGAGCGTGCGGAGGTCAGCAAAGGGACAGTTTACCTCTACTTCGAGAGCAAGGAATCCCTCCTTGCTCATTTGCTTCTGGAGGGGCTGGCGGCCCTTCTGGGTTACCTTGAAGAGGCGTATGCGCCGGATCGAACTCTCGACGCGGAGGAGCGGTTGCGACGGCTGGGCTGGGCCTACCTCCAATTCTTCCAACGAGAACCCCATTACTTCCGCTTCTTGATGGCCGTGGACCGGGGCCGGTTCCGGGAAACGGTCTCCCCCCAAACCTACCGCCAGGTCCTCGAAGCCAGTCTGGAAGGATTGAACTGGGTGGTGCGGGCCATCGAGCAGGGCATCGAAGAGGGGAGTTTCCACTGTTGTGACGCCCGTCAGGCCGCAGCCACCCTTTGGGCCACCCTCAACGGAGTGCTGGAACTGATGGCCCATCCGCTTCGGCAGGAGATGGTCGGCGTAACCCCAGACGTGCTGTACCGTACGGCGATCGAGACCGTCATTCGAGGCTTGCGGTAACTTCCCCTTGCTTCCTGGCTTCCGTGCTTCCCCTCGAGGATCAGGGTGGCGAGGAAGCAGGGGAGCAGGGAGGTTGGTCGGATCGGTTGCTTCCACATTTGCAGGCAAGGAGGTGCTGTGGTGAAAGAGGTCGTCATCGTCAGTCCGGTACGCACACCCGTCGGAGCTCATGGCGGCGCGTTGCGCAGCCTGCGGGCGCAGGACCTGGCCGAGATCGTCTTCCGGGCCGTGCTGGAGCGGACGGGGATCGATCCGGCGGTGTTGGACGAGGTGATCTTGGGCAACATCGGGCAACCTTCCGACGCGGCCAACATCGCCCGGGTCGCCGCGTTGATGGCGGGGGTGCCGATCGAAGTGCCCGCCTTCACCGTGCAGCGCAACTGCGCCTCCGGCATGCAGGCCATCACCTCGGCCTACCAGGCGATTCAGGCGGGGGACGGGGAGATCTACCTGGTCGGTGGTACCGAGAGCATGAGCAACATCCCCTACATCCTCAAGGGGGCCCGTTGGGGCTACCGGCTCCGCCACGGCGAACTGACCGACGCCATCTGGGAGGGCCTCACCGACCCCATCTGCGGTCAGATCATGGGGCGCACCGCTGAGAACCTCGCCGAGAAGTACGACATCTCCCGCGAGGAGCAGGACGAGTACGCGGTGAAATCCCACAAGAAAGCGTTTATGGCCCAGCGGATGGGGAAGTTCGACGACGAGATCGTCCCCGTGGAGGTGGTCAAGCGGGTCGCCGGTAAGGAGGTGGCCCGGGAGAAGATCACCCAGGACGAGACCATCAACCCGGGCCTCACCGTGCAGAAGGCGGCCCTCTACCCGGCCGTTTTCAAGGAAAACGGCACGGTCACCCCAGCCAACTCCTGCCCGATCTCCGACGGCGCGGCGGCGATGATCGTCTGCACGGCGGAGAAGGCGGAGGAGTTGGGGCTGAAGCCCACCGCCCGCATCGTCAGTTACGCCTATGCGGGGGTCGACCCGGCCTACATGGGCATTGGTCCAGCCTACGCGATGCCCAAGGCGCTCAAGCGGGCGGGGCTCGATCTGGACGACATCGGCCTGATCGAACTGAACGAGGCGTTCGCCGCTCAGGTCCTGGCCGTGGGCAGGGAGATGGAGAACCAGGGCTACAATTGGGACTGGGAGAAGGTCAACGTCAACGGCGGTGCCATTGCCCTCGGCCATCCCGTCGGCTGCACAGCCGCCAAACTGGTCGCCACCCTCACCCATGAGATGCAGCGCCGCAAGGTCCGCTACGGCATCGACACGATGTGTGTCGGCGGCGGGCAGGGCGGGTGCCTCATTTTGGAGCGGATCCCGCTGGAGGAGGAGTAAGGGCAGGGAACAATTGTAGGAAGCAGGGAAGCGAGGAAACGGGTGTCTTGCAACCCGTCTCCTGTATCCTGCATCTTGTACCTTGCACCTTGAACCTTGTGTCTCGAATTGCGAGTGGCGAATCTTTAGTGAGGAGGAAGCCCGATGTACATCTTTAAGGCTGCGGTAGTCGGTGCAGGGACGATGGGCGGGGAGATCGCCCAGGTCATCAGTTACTCCGGCCTGCCGGTGATCCTCAAGGACATCGACCAGGAGATGCTGGACCGGGGGATGGCGAAGGCGCGGTCCATCTACCAGCGCCGGGTCGACAAGGGGAAGATGAGCCCCGGCGAGATGGAGTCCAAGATGGACCTCATCACCCCCACCCTCACCTACGACGGCTTCGAGGATGTGGACATCGTCATCGAGGCGGTGCCGGAGAAGATGGAGATTAAGAAGAAGGTCTTCCAGGAACTGGACGAGGTCTGTCCGGAGCAGACGATCTTCGCCAGCAACACCTCCGCGCTCTCCATCTCTGAGATGGCCGCCGCCACCAAGCGTCCCCACAAGGTCATCGGCATGCACTTCTTCAACCCGGCCAGCGTGATGAAACTGGTGGAGGTCATCCCCGGCCTGGACACCAGCCAGGAGACGGTGGACGACGTGGTGATGTTCGCCGAGAGCCTGCGGAAGATCCCGGTGGTGGTCCAGGAGTGCCCCGGCTTCCTGGTCAACCGGCTCCTGATGCCCTACCTCAACGAGGCGACCAAAGCGTTGGAAGAGGGAGCTGCCACCGCCACGGAGATCGACCAGGCGATCGTGGGGTGGGGCATGCCGATGGGGCCCTTTACTTTGATGGACATGTTGGGCATCGACATCTGCGCCCACGTCGGCGAGTACCTCTACTCTGAGTACGGCGAGCGGATGAGCCCGGCCAAGTTGTTCGCCAAACTCCTGGAGGCCGGCCGCCTCGGCGAGAAAGTCGGTAAGGGGTTCTACGACCACCCCGGCGGGGAGTCGGAGGAGGTCCTGCAGATGATCAAGGACCTCCAGGAATCCGGCGAGGTCCCCACCGGCACCCCGTTCACCGTCGAGCGGCTGATGTTCCCCCTCATCAACGAGGCCGCCCTCTGCGTGCAGGAGAACATCGCCAGCATCAACGACATCGACATGGCGATGATCGCTGGCACGGGGATGACCTACCAGGGGGAGCGGATGGGACCGCTAGCCATCGCCGATAGGATCGGCCTCGACGTGGTGGTCGAGACCCTGGAGAAACTGGCCGAGGAACTGGGACCCCGCTTCCGCCCCTCCCGCCCGCTCAAACTGCGCGTCCGCGCCGGGCACCTGGGGGTGAAGACGGGGAAGGGGTTCCACGAGTACGCGTAAACTCTGAACCCTAAACTCTGAGCCCTGAACTCTAAACCCTGAAACGTCAAGTGTCAAACGTCAAGCGTCAGGCGTCAAACGTCAGGCGTCAAGCGTCAGTGTTAAGGAGGGAGCGAGATGGCCGAGTGGCAGTACGTTCGAACGCAGGTGGAGGACCGGATCGCGGTGTTGACCATCGATCACCCGCCGGTCAACTCTTTCAACAAGCAGGTGGTGACCGAACTGGACGAGGCGATCGACCAGTTGCTGGCCGACGACGAGGTCAAGGCGATCGTCATCACCGGCGGGGGGACCAACGCCTTCGTCGCCGGGGCGGACATCCCGGAGATCAAGGAGCTACTGGACAATCCGGGGGAGGGTTATGCCGCCGCCCGGGAGTTCCTGGAGCGGGGCCAGCGGGTCTTCCTGAAGATTGAACGGGCCACCAAGCCGGTGATTGCCGCCATCAACGGGTTCTGCCTCGGCGGCGGGCTGGAGTTGGCGATGGCCTGCCACATGCGGATCTGCTCCGACCGGGCCCGCCTCGGCCAACCGGAGATCAACCTGGGGCTGATCCCCGGCTGGGGCGGCACCCAACGGCTGGCCCGCCTCACCAACAAGGGGAAGGCGATCGAACTGATCCTCACCGGCGACATGATCACCGCCCAGGAGGCCTACCGCATCGGCCTGGTCAACAAGGTCGTCCCGGCGGGTGCGGTGCTCAAGGAGGCGCGCGACCTGGCCCGCAAGATCGTCTCCAAGTCCAAGTTCCCCATCGCCGCTGCGCTGCGGGCGATCACCGACGGGCTGGAGACCACCATTGAGGAGGGCCTCAAGATCGAGGCGGACCAGTTTGTCGGCCTCGCCTCCACCGAAGACATCCGCGAGGGGGTCACCGCCTTCCTCGAAAAGCGCCAGCCCAAATTCCAGGATAAATAGAGCGGTTTACCAGGTGCGACGCATCTCTGAGGTGCGTCGCACCTGCAACCATGACGGGAGGTGAGGTATGGAATTCGCCTTGAGCGAAGACCAACGGATGTTCCGGAACATGTTCCGGGACTTCGCTGCCAAGGAGATCGCCCCCCGCGCGGAGGAGATCGACCACGAAGAGACGTTGCCCCAGGACATCCTGCGCAAGGCGGCGAACCAGGGGTTCCTGGGGGCCACGCTCCCCGAGAAGTATTTCGGCGCGGAACTGGACGGGGTCAGTTACGCGATGCTGATCGAAGCCCTCGCCGGGGCATGCGTCTCCGTCGCCCTGACCGTGGCGACCCACGTCAGCCTGGTGGCGATGTCCATCCTGGAGCACGGCACCGACGCGCAGAAGGACGAGTGGCTGGAAGCGATGGCCGCCGGGGAGGTGATCGGTGCCTTTGCCCTCACGGAGCCGGAGGCGGGCAGCGACGGGCAGGCCATCGCCACCCGCGCCACACCCGATGGGGACGACGTGCTCCTGAACGGGGTCAAGGTCTGGGTGGGCAACGGGGAGATCGCCGGGCTCTTCCTCGTCTTCGCTAAAGGGCCAGAGGGCATCGACGCCTACCTGGTCCCCCGCGACGCCCCTGGCCTGACGGTGGGCTATCGGGAGCCGACGCTGGGCCTGCGCAGTATGTTCTTCAACACGGTCTATCTGGAGGACTGCCAGGTGCCGTCGGCAAACCGACTGGGCGGGGCAGGCGAGGGATGGACGGTCGCTCAAAAGGCGTTGGACCGGTTCGCCATCGCCGTCGCCGCCGCCGGGCTGGGCGTCGCGGCCGACGCGGTCGACGTGGCCGCCCAGTTCGCCACCGAACGGGTCCAGTTCGGCGTCCCCATCGCCAAGAAGCAGGCCATCCAGAACTACATCGCCGAGGCCCACATCGAGGTCGAAGCGCTCCGCTATCTGGTCTACCGGACCGCCTGGTTGGCCGATCAGGGTAGGGACTTCTCCGCCGAGGCCTCGGTGGTCAAGGCCTTCGGCGCCCGCGTCGCCCGTAACGTCACCAACCGAATGGTCCAGGTGATGGGCGGCTACGGCTTTATGGAGGACTACCCGATGGCGCGGAAGTACCGGGATGCCCGGATGCTGGGCCTCGTCGGCGGTCCGACGGAACTTCACTACGTCCGCGTGGCCCAGCACATCTTCGCCGAGCGGGACCTGGAGATCACGCCGTAGTGCAACCGCAAAGAACGCAAAGGACGCGGAGATTGGAAACCTCTGCGCTTCTTGCAGCCTTTGCGGTGAGATGGAAGGAGGTTAGGGGATGGACTTTACGTTTTCGCCAGAACATCAGGCGTTGCGTCGGATGATCCGCGAGTTCGCCGAGAACGAGGTCGCTCCTCTGGCGGCGGAGATCGACCGGGAGCACCGGGTTCCCATCGAGACGATGCGCAAACTGGGCGAGATCGGACTCCTGGGCGTCTGCTTCCCCCAGGAGTACGGGGGGATGGGGGCCGGCGAGACCGGTTACTGCATCCTGATGGAGGAGTTGGGCCGCATCTGCACCTCCACGGCGACCAACGTCGGCGCGCACATCGGCATCGGCGCGATGGCGATCTACCTGGATGGGAACGAGGAGCAAAAGCGGAAGTACCTGACCCCTCTGGCGCGTGGCGAGAAGATCGCCGCCTTCGGCCTCACCGAGGCCAACGCTGGCTCCGACGCGGCCAACATCCGCACCCGCGCCGTTCGGGAGGGCGACTCCTGGATCCTCGACGGCGGTAAGGTCTTCATCACCAACGGCGGCTATGCCGACATCGTCACCGTCCTCGCCGTGACCGACCCCGCCCTCGGCCCGCGCGGCGGGATCACCGCCTTCATCGTCGAGACCCAGTGGGAGGGGTTCAAGGTCGCCCGCGAGGAGGACAAGATGGGCATCCGTGGTACCAGCACCGCCGAGTTGGTCTTCGAGGAACTGCGGGTGCCCCACGAGAACGTCCTCGGCAAGGTCGGCGAGGGGTTCGTCACCTTCATGAAGGCGCTGGATATGGGCCGGCTGACCCTCGGGGCGGCCTGCCTGGGCGGCGCACAGGCGGCCCTGGAGTGGGCGATCCGCTGGGCCAAGACCCGCAACCAGTTCGGCGTCGCCCTGGCCCACAAGCAGTCGGTCCAGTGGATGATCGCCAATATGGCGACCGAGATCGAGGCTCTGCGCAGCCTGGTCTATCGGGTGGCCTGGCTGGTGGATACCGGGCGGCCGTTCTCCCAACTGGCTGCGATGTGCAAGATGTACGGCTCGGAGGTGGCCTCGCGGGCTATCGATATGGCGCTCCAGATCCACGGCGGCCTGGGCGTCACCCGCGATTTCCCCATCGAGCGGGCCTTCCGCGATGCCCGGATCGCCGAGATCTTCGAGGGGACCAACGAGATCCAGCGCATCGTCATCGCCGCCAATATCTTCCGCCAGCACGGCGTGCGCATCCGACCGTAGTTCAGGGAGCAGAGGTGCAGGGGGCAAAGGATCAGCCAAGTTTAACCCTTGCGACCTGTGACCTGTACCCTGCGCCCTGCGACTTGAGCCAAGGAGGATAAGTTATGAGAGTGATCGTTCTAATGGGACGGGTTCTCGACCCCCGTGGCATCGTGGTCAACCGCCGACGGGGACGGATCTTCGTCAATGTGGAGGAGTATATCATCCAGCCGGCCGATCGGTGTGCGCTGGAGGTTGCGCTGCGGGTGAAAGACGCTACCGGCGCTGAGGTGGTAGCCCTCCCCCGGGGACCGCTTCCCGACGACGACGTGCTCCGTCAGGCGTTGGCGACCGGCGCCGATCGGGCGATCTACCTCACCGCCGACAAGCCCTACGACGACGGAGCCTGGACGAAGGTGCTGGTGGCAGCGGTGGAGCGGCTGGGCGGGGCCGACCTGATCCTCACCGGCGCGACGACGCTGGACACCGGCCAGGGGCAACTGGGGCCGCGGCTGGCGGAGGCCCTCGGCTGGCCCCAGGTCGTCGATGCATGGTCGGCCGAGGTGGCGGACGGAAAGGTCAGGGCGGTCCTCCACCGCGGCGGCGAGTACGTCGCCGTCGAGGCGAACCTGCCCGCGGTGGTCACGGTCCAGCCCGGTGCGGTCAAGCCCCGCTACCCGGACGGCGTGCGCCTGATCAACGTCTACCGCGGGGTGGGAGAGGTGGCCGAAGCGCTGGAGACGTGGCCCGTGGCCGACCTGGTGGAGGTCGAAAGCCTCAAGCCGCTGCTGGAGCGGCGGGGGCAGGACTTCCCGCCGGAGCGGGAGCGGTCCGTCCGCCTCACCGGCACGGTGGAGGAGATGGCCCGCGCCGCCGCCGACGCACTGCGGGAGCGACTGTGACCTGCGACCTGCGACTTGTGGCCTGTAGAGATTTGTTCTGCCAAGGAGGACGGTATGGACGCATCCTTTCTTGACCTACTGATGGCACAACAGGAGGAGGTCGCCGAGGCCGAGGGGGGCGGCGGGGGGATCTGGGTGGTGGCCGACGTCGTCGACGGGCAGGTGGCTCCGGTGACGCTGGAGGCGATCGGCGCGGCCCGCACCCTGGCCGACGCGCTGGGGGCCTACGTCTACGGGGTCCTCCTGGGCGACGGCGTCACCGACCTGGCGCAGCCCCTCTACCAGGCCGGCGCCGACGGGGTGCGCGTGGCCGACCATCCCTCGCTGGCCTCGTTCGGCGTCGAGCCCTACCTGAAGGTGTTGGCCGACCTGTTCGAGGCAGAGAAGCCGGAGGTGGTGATGTTCGGGGCCACCCCCCAGGGGGAGGAACTGGCCCCCCGGCTGGCCCAGCGGATGGGCGGGGGCCTGATCGAGCATGTGACGGCGGTCACGCTGGACGAGGCGACCCGCACCGTCCAGGCCTCCGTCCCCATCTACGGCGGGGAGTTCTTCGAGATCCTGGCCTGCCCGGAGGCCCGGCCCCAGTTTCTGACCATCGAGCCCGGCGCGTTCCCCGAGCCGTTTATGGACCCCCACCGCAAGGGGGAGCCGAAGACGCTGGAGGTCGAGCCTGTGGAGCCGGCCGTGCGCGTGGTTGGACCGGCCGAGGGGTTCGAGCCGCCGGTGGTGCCGCTCTCACAAGCCCCGGTGATCGTCGCCGCCGGTCGACAGGCGGGCGACTTCGAGTTGGTCAAGCGGCTGGCGGAGGCCCTCGGCGCGCAGGTCGCCGGGGACCGAGGGGCGCGGGACGCCGGGTGGATCGGCCCGGATCGGATCGTGGACGTGCGCGGCGTCACCGTGGCTCCCAAGGTCTACATAGCCGTCGGCATCCGGGGCGACACGTTCCACAACGCCGCCATCGAAGGGGCCGGGTTCATCCTCGCCATCCACCCCGACGCCGATGCCCCCATCTTCCAGGTGGCCGACCTCTGCATCGAAGGGGATCCCAAAGAGGTTGTGCCAGCGCTGTTGGAGGTGCTCTCGTAAACGCAGTAGGGGCGCAGCGCGCCGCGCCCCTACTGCGTCCCTACTTCGCGTAATCGACCGCCCGCGTTTCGCGGATCACCGTCACCTTGATCTGCCCGGGGTAATCCATCCCCTCCTCGATCTTACGGGCGATGTCGCGGGAGAGTTGGATCGCCGCCAGGTCGTCGATCTCCTCCGGTTTGACGATGACCCGGATCTCGCGGCCAGCCTGGATGGCGTAGCATTCGGAGACGCCGGGGAAGGAGGAGGCCAGGTCCTCCAGGGTCCGGATCCGCTTGATGTACTGCTCCAGGCTCTCCCGCCGCGCGCCGGGCCGGGCCCCGGAGATGGCGTCGGCCACCTCGACGATGATCGCCTCCAGCGATCGCTGGTCCACCTCGTGGTGGTGGGACTCCACGCAGTGGATCACCTCCTCGGGCACGCCGTACCGGCGGCAGAGTTCGGCCCCGATCTGGGCGTGCGTCCCCTCCACCTCGAAGTCCACCGCCTTGCCGATGTCGTGGAGCAGTCCGCCCAGGCGGGCCACCTCCACATTGGCCCCCAGTTCGGCGGCGATGAGCGCGGCCAACTTCGCCGTTTCGATGGCGTGGGCGTGCTGGTTCTGGCCGTAACTGGTGCGGAAGCGAAGTTTGCCGAGCAGTTTCACCAGTTCGGGGTGCAGGCTGGGCACTCCCGCCTCGTAGATCGCTCGCTCGCCCTCCTCCCGGATCTGCTGCTCCACCTCTTTGCGTGCGTCGGCCACCACCTTCTCGATGCGGCCAGGGTGGATGCGTCCGTCGGTGACCAGCCGTTCCATCGCCCGGCGGGCGATCTCTCGACGCACCGGGTCGAAGCAGGAGATGGTGATCGCCTCCGGCGTATCGTCGACCACCACGTCCACCCCTGCCGCCTGCTCGAAGGCCCGGATGTTCCGCCCACCCCGGCCGATGATCCGCCCTTTCATCTCGTCGGACGGCAGGTCCACCGAGGCGACGGTCATCTCGGCCACGTGCTCGCTGGCCATCCGTTGGATCGCGATAGTCAGGATCTTGCGGGCCCGACGTTCCCCTTCTTCCTTAGCCTCCTGCTCGATCTCTCGGATGACGCGGGCCATATCCTGGCGGGCGGTCTCCTCTACGGCGGCCAGGAGTTCCTGTTTCGCCTCCTCCCGCGTCATCTGGGCGACCTGTTCCAGTGCCTCCAGCCGTCGTTCGTAGAGTTTCTCGATCTCGTTCCGCTGCCGATCGAGGGCGCTCTGTCGCTTGTTCAGCGACTGCTCCCGCTTGTCCAGCGCCTCCTGTCGCCGGTCCAGTTTCTCCCGTCGCTGTTGGAGCCGCTCCTCCTCCCGTCGGAGGTTCGCCCTCCAGCGGCCGATCTGCGACTGGGCCTCGTTGCGAATGCGGACGGCCTCGTCTTTGGCGGCCAGGATCGTGTTCTGTGCCTCCGCTTTGGCCTCGTCGACGATCCGCTTGGCCTCCTCCTGGGCTTTCCGAACGTACCCCCGCGTGATCAGTCGCGAGACTGCGAAACCCAGCGCCAGTCCGACGACCAGCGCGATAACGATGCTTCCTATCATCGTCCACTCTGCCATAGCCTATCCCTCATTATCCTCCAAGATTCCCTCGGCTGCGTGATCGGCCGCGGCCTGTTCGACCAGGGGACGGATCACCTCGTATGGGAAACCCCGCCGGCGCAGATAGTCGCTCAGCCGCCGACGGAAGGTGGGACCATCCAGGTGGTGCAACCGGCGCACCGCCCGCTCGACGGCGCGGGCTGCTGCCTCCTCCTCGTCGTATTCGGCCAGCACCGTTTCGATGATCCGATCCTCCACCCCTTTCTGCCGCAGTTCCTGGCGCAGGGCCATCACGCCCCGAGGGTTGAACTGGAAACGGTTCTCCACCCAGTATCGGGCGAACGATTCATCGTCCAGAAGCCCGATCCGACGGAGCCGGTCCAGCGCTTCGACGATGGTCGCCTCGTCGTGCCCTTTCTGTCGCAGCCGCCGGCGGATCTCCGCCTCGCTGCGGGGGCGGTAGGAGAGCAGGTCCATCGCTCGCTGGACCGCCCGCTCTGCCTGATCTCGCTCCTTCAGACGGGCGATCTCCTCGTCGGAGAGGACCTGCCCCACCCGCAGGCGGGCCGCCTCGATGGCTGCCAGCCCGAAGGCGAACCGACCGTCCAGGTACACGTTGACCCGGTTCCGGTTCCGCTTCTGGAACTTGAGGGCGGTGATCCGTCCCCCCATTCAGCGCTCACTTGTCCTTTTAAAACGGACCGCCGCGGCTGTGCAGCCACGGCGGTGCGTCACAAATCCCGTGACCCATCGGGGAATCGGCGTGCTGCCTCCCCGTTGGACCTGTCCTGCGACCGGTATGAACCCTCCGGCTGTTGCCGGGATAAGGCCCAATCCTCAGGCTCTCCCTCCGCCCTGTTGTGCGGAGGGAGTGAGGTGTGACGATCGTCGTGGCCGACGTTCAGCCCGTCCGAAGTCGGCGACGCAGGAAAACAGGAGCCTACGCTGGTTCTACTTCTTCGGTGGGGAGGGGAGGGGGTTGCTGGAACGCCTGTTCACGGATGGCGGTCTCGATGGCGTCTGCCACCTCCGGGTGCTCTCGCAGGTACCGCTTGGCGTTTTCCCGCCCCTGGGCGAAGTTCTCCCCACCGTAACTGTAGTACGAGCCCCGCTTCTCGATCAGCCCGTACTCCACCCCCAGGTCCAGCAGGTCTCCCTCACGGCTGATGCCTTTGCCGAAGATGATGTCAAACTCCGCCACGCGGAACGGAGGTGCTACTTTGTTTTTCGTCACCCGCACGCGGGTGCGGTTGCCGATCACCACTCCTCGTTCTTTGATAGCCGTCACGCGCCGGACGTCCAGCCGCACCGAGGCGTAGAACTTGAGGGCGCGGCCCCCCGTTGTGGTCTCCGGGCTGCCGAACATCACCCCGATCTTCTCCCGCAACTGGTTGGTGAAGATCATCGCGGTGTTGGACTGCTTGATCGCACCGGATAACTTGCGCAACGCCTGGCTCATCAGGCGGGCCTGGAGGCCGGGGTGGGAGTCGCCCATTTCGCCTTCGATCTCGGCGCGGGGGACGAGGGCGGCGACGGAGTCGATGACGATGACGTCGACGGCGCCGCTGCGGACGAGGGCCTCGGCGATTTCGAGGGCCTGTTCGCCGGTGTCGGGCTGGGCGATGTAGAGGTTGTCGACGTCGACGCCGCAGGCGGCGGCGTAGGAGGGGTCGAGGGCGTGCTCCATATCGATGAAGGCGGCGATGCCGCCTTGTTTCTGGGCCTCGGCGACGATGTGCTGGGCGAGGGTGGTTTTGCCGGCGCCGTCTGGGCCGTAGATCTCGGTGACGCGGCCTCTGGGGATGCCGCCGACGCCGAGGGCGATGTCGAGGGCGAGGGAGCCGGTGGGGATGACCTCGACGTGGAGGTGGGAGGCCTCGCCGAGGCGCATAATGGCCCCCTCCCCAAACCGCTTCTCTAACGCTGCCAGCGCCGCCTCCAGCGCTTTCCTGCGTCCTTCGTTTGTCATAAGTGCTGCGTTGCCTCCTGCGTTTCCTTAAAGAAGTGGACCGTTTAACTTGTGCGTAGTAGTGTACAACAAGAAAGGAGAATTTGCAAATCCAGAAAGACTGGGGGCTTCCATCGTCCTGGGCTTGACACACCTCTCATCTCCCCTTATACTCCCCTCGGCAGATACGGAGGGGGAATCCAATGGACGAACGTACTCCTGAAGAGGAGCTGGAGGCCTTTTTCGGCCCCCGACCTGAGCCGATCGACGCCCAGCGGCTGGGCGTCGTCGTCGGGGGGAGCCTTTCCAAGGGGCTCATCGTCAAACTGGATCCGCAGACGGTGATCGAAGGGCTGGCGGTGGGGCGGTATGTCGTCGTCCACGGCCGGACCGGGCGGCGGTTCTTCTCCCTCATCAACGACGTCGTCCTGGACGCCATCAACCCGCTCATCGAAAAGACCCCACCCGACGTATCCGATCCCTTCATCGCTCGGGTCCACCGGGGCGTCTCCACCTTTGGCCTCATCCACGTCTCGCCGATGCTGATGCTGGAAGAAGGAAGCACCGAGCCCCAGCCCGTCAAGACGGTCCCGGAGCACTTCTCCCCCGTCTTCACCGCCACTGAGGACGACGTTGCCCTCATCTTCGGTCAGGAGACGGAACCGGGGTACTTCTACATCGGCGAGCCGCTGGAGATGGCGGGGGTGCACGTAGCGCTGGACCTTCACCGGTTCGTCGAGCGGTCGGCCGGGGTGTTCGGCAAGACGGGCACCGGCAAGACCTTCCTCACCCGGTTGCTCCTAGCCGGGATCATCCGCCAGAACATCGCCGTCACCCTGATCTTCGATATGCACAACGAGTACGGCTGGAAGAGCCAGGACGAGGCAAAGCGGGAGATCAAGGGGCTCCGCCAGCTCTTCCCCACCGGTGAGGTGGCGGTCTTCACGTTGGACGAGGAATCCTCCCGCCGCCGGGGGAGCAAGATCGACGGCGTGGTCCGCATCGGCTACGACCAGATCGAGCCGGAGGACGTGGACAGCCTCTCCGGCCTCCTGGCCCTCAGCGACGTCCAGGTGGGCGCGCTCTACTTCCTGCGCCGCAAACTGGGGCCGGGCTGGGTGGCCCGGCTGCTGGACGAGGAGGACCCGCTGCAGGACCTGGACACGGCGCTGGAGCGGGGGACCCTTCACGGCGGGACCTTAGGGGCCATTCAGCGGAAACTGGGCACCTTCCGTCGCTTCGGGTTCCTCCAGCCCCACGTCGACGAGGACCCGGTCCGGCGCATCCTGGAGTATCTGGACCGGGGGATCCACGTCGTCTTGGAGTTCGGCCGGTACGGCAACAGCCTGGAGGCCTACATCCTGGTCGCCAACTACCTCACCCGCCGCATCCACGACCACTACGTGAAGCGGACGGAGGCGGCGACGGGCAAGCAGGGGGAGGAGCCACGGCCGCTGGTCATCGTCATCGAGGAAGCCCACAAGTTCCTCGACCCGGCGGTCGCCCGTCACACCATCTTCGGCACCATCGCCCGGGAGATGCGGAAGTACAACGTGACGCTCCTCATCGTGGACCAGCGGCCCAGCGGGATCGACCCGGAGGTGATGAGCCAGATCGGGACGCGGGTGACCTGCCTCCTGGACGACGAGGCGGACATCCGGGCGGTCTTCTCCGGGATCGCGGGCAGCCAGGCGCTGCGGGAGGTGCTGGCCCGGTTGGACACCCGCCAGCAGGCGTTGATCCTCGGCCACGCCGTGCCGATGCCGGTCGTCGTCCGCACCCGCACCTACGGCACCCCTGAGTTCTACGCCGAGATGGGCGTGCGGGAGGAAGGCGCGGAGGAGGAGTTGGAGCGGGGACGGAGGTTGTTGAGAGGGGAGGAAGTGGAGATCTGAACCAAGGGGACTGGGGGCAGAAAGCAAGGAAGCGGGGAAGGAAGTAAAAGGTAAAAGGGCGGAGGGTGTTATACAAATCCCTGTTGAGTTGCCACAAATTTGAAATATGGTATACTGATTCCGATTTTGGTGTTACCAAGAGCGAAAATGTATACAGCAAAAGTATCGGCCAAGGGATGGATCGTGATCCCCAAGGAGCTGCGCCGAAAGTATGGGCTGAAGGAAGGGACGCGTGTGCAGGTAGTGGATTACGGCGACGTGTTGGCCATTGTTCCTTTGCCCGATGATCCCGTGGATGCCCTGCATGGGATGCTTGCGGGGGGTCCATCGTTGACGGCGGATCTGCTGGCGGAGCGGGCGCAGGAGCGAGCGCGGGAGGAGTCTCCCCGTGGGGGAAACGTACGCACTGGATAGTTTCGCGGTGCTGGCCCTGCTGGGGAGTGAGCCGGGCAGTGAGGAGGTAGCCCGGCTTATGCGCCAGGCCCACGCGGGGAGAGCCCGCCTGTTGATGACCTGGGTTAACGTGGGCGAGGTGGTCTACATCGTGGAGCGACGCTGGGGGAAGGAGCGGGTACATCAGGTGCTCGCTGCGCTGGAGGCGACGGGGGTGGAGATCCTCCCCGTCGGGCGGGATCTGGCGTTGACGGCTGCCAGCATCAAGGCACGCCATCCCCTGGCGTACGCCGACGCTTTTGTCGCTGCATTGGCGATGAGAGAGAGGGCGGCGTTGGTGACGGGCGATCCGGAGTTCAAGGGGTTGGAAGAGCAGGTGCAAATCCTATGGCTTCCTCGTGGGGAGCAACCAGGGATGGAGTAATGGCAGGGGCAAGTCGACATCGGATCTACATGGACCACTCCGCCACCACGCCGGTGGACCCGCGGGTGGTGGAGGCGATGAGGCCGTACTGGAGCGAGGTGTTCGGCAACACCTCCTCGGCCCACGCCTGGGGGCAGGAGGCGGCAGCAGCGCTGGAGAAAGCGCGGGAGACGGTGGCCGAGGTCCTGGGCTGCCGTCCCTCCGAGGTGGTCTTCACCGGCTCCGGCACCGAGGCGGACAACCTCGCCATCCGAGGCGTGGCCTGGGCCGCCCACAAGGCCGAGCGGGGGAACCACATCGTCACTATCCCCATCGAGCACCACGCCGTGAGCCACACCGTCGAGCAGCTGCGGGACCTGTTCGGCTTTGAGGCCACGGTGGTGCCGGTGGACGAATATGGCCGGGTAGACCCCGACGACGTCCGCCGCGCCATCCGGTCCGACACGATCCTGGTGTCTGTGATGACCGCCAACAACGAGGTGGGCACGGTCCAGCCCATCCCCGAGATCGGCGCGATCTGCCGGGAGCGGGGCATCCCCCTCCACACCGACGCGGTCCAGGCCGCTGGTCGGTTGGACCTGAACGTGGACCGGCTGGGGGTGGACCTTTTGTCCATCTCCGCCCACAAGTTCTACGGCCCCAAGGGGGTCGGTGCGCTCTACGTGCGGCGGGGGGTGGACCTGGTGCCCGCGCTGACCGGCGGGGGCCACGAGCGGGGACGACGGCCGGGGACAGTGGACGTGGCCGGAGCGGTGGGGCTGGCCGAAGCACTCCGACTGGCGGAGGAGATGCGGGAGCAGGAGAACGCCCGGTTGCAAGCGTTGCGCGACCGGCTGATCGAGGGGGTCCTGGAGAGCATCCCCGACGCCCGCCTCACCGGCCATCCCGTCGACCGGCTGGCCCACCACGCCAGTTTCGCCTTCCGAGGGGTTGAGGGCGCGTCGGTGGTGGTGAGCCTGGACCTGGAGGGGATCGGGGCCAGTTCCGGGGCCGCCTGTGCCGAGGGCGAGCCAGAGCCATCGGCGGTGCTCACGGCGATGGGCTTTCCACCTGAGTGGGCCATCGGCGCGCTGCGTCTCACCCTCGGCCGCGCCAACACCGAGGAGGATGTGGACATCGTGCTGGAGGTGCTTCCTCGCATCATCGCCCACCTCCGCCGCTAGATCGCTGATTCGCTGACTCGCTGGCTTGGCGATCCGCTATGCTCGCAATCCCAACACTCGCCTCCCATCTGCTCGCCGCCCGGTTTCTGGGCCGAAAGCGCCCCCTCCTGGCCGGCTTTAAGGTCACCCACCGGTGCAACTGCCGCTGCGCCGCCTGCCCCTTCTGGCGTCGCCCTGGGCCGGACATCCCCTTCGACCAGGCGGTGGCGGTCCTGGACCGACTGCGGTCCCTCGGGGTGAAACTGCTCATCTTCGAAGGAGGGGAGCCATTCCTGTGGCGGGATGGCGACCGGCGGCTGGAGGATCTGGTGGTCGAGGCGAAGCGCCGTTTCCTGCGGGTGGGCATCACCACCAACGGCACTTGCCCCCTGCAGAGCAGTGCGGACATCCTGTGGGTAAGCATCGACGGCCTGCAGGATACCCACGACCGGCTCCGGGGGCCGGGGGTCTTCGAGCGGGCCGTCGCCCACATCGAGGCCTCCTCCCACCCCCGCCTCTACGCCAACGTCACCATCAGCCGGGCCAACGCCGATGAAGTGCCCGATCTGGTCCGTTTCCTCGCCGATCGGGTGCGGGGGATTACCATCCAGTTCTACTACCCCTACCCGGAGTCGGAGGACCTGTGGTTGCCGCGCGAGCGGCGGCGGGCGGTGCTGGAGGAGTTGATCCGGCTCAAGCGGGCGGGGTATCCGCTCCTGGACTCGGTGGCCGCGCTGGAGCACTTGAAGGACAACACCTGGCGCTGCCATCCCTGGCTCATCGCCAGCGCCGACCCCGACGGGACGGTGACCCGGGGGTGCTACCTCCTCAACCGGGCTGAGGTCGCCTGCGTCCGCTGCGGCTTCGCCGCCCACGTGGAAATGTCCCTCGCCTACGACCTCCACCCCGCGGCGGTGTGGACGGGGGTGAGGGTGTTTGGGGTGGTGTGAGGGGGGCAGGGAGCAAGAGGCAAGAAGCAGGGAGTACGGGATATGGTCATCATCGGCATCATCGGCGGCTCCTCCGCTACTCCGGAGGAAGTGGCCGCAGCAGAAGCAGTGGGGTACGGCCTGGCCCGCGCCGGGGCGGTCCTGGTATGCGGCGGGCGCACCGGCATCATGGAGGCCGCCTGCCGCGGAGCCAAGCGGGCCGGTGGCCTCACCGTCGGCATCCTCCCTGGCACCGACCCGCTGGAGGCCAACCCCTATGTCGACCTTCCTATCGTCACCGGGATGGGGGAGGCCCGCAACGTCATCATCGTCCGCACCGCCCACGCCATCATCGCCATCGGCGGCAGTTACGGCACCCTCAGCGAACTGGGCCACGCCCTCGGCCTGGGCAAGCCGGTGGTGGGGCTCGGAACCTGGCACGTGGAGCGGGAAGGCCACCCCCCGGCCCCCATCCACCGCGCCCGGACCCCTGAGGAGGCCGTCGAGTTAGCTCTCTCCCTTGCCACGCAGAGGAGGAAGTAGGCATGGAAATCGATTGGAAAGCGATCACCGATGAGGCGGTCCGCCATCTCCAGGCCCTCATCCGCATCGACACGACCAGCCCGCCCGGCAACGAGAGACCGGCGGCCGACTACCTGGCGGAGGTCCTCTCCGCCGAGGGGTACGACCCGGAGGTGCTGGAGTCCGCGCCCGGCCGGGGGAATGTCGTCGCCCGGTACCGGGGCAGCGGGGAGGCCCCACCGCTTCTCCTCATCTCCCATCTGGACGTGGTCCCGGCGGAGCCGGAGCACTGGGAGCGCGATCCCTTCGGCGGCGAGGTGGCCGATGGGATGGTCTGGGGCCGGGGCGCGCTGGATATGAAGTCCATCGGCGTGATGCAGCTGATGACGATGCTGCTCCTGGCCCGTGGAAGGGTGCCCCTGGCCCGCGACGTCATCTTCGCCGCCACCGCGGACGAGGAGATGGGTGGGCGGTACGGGGCGGGGTTCCTGGTCGACCACCACCCCGACCTCATCCGGGCCGAGCATGCCCTGACCGAGTTCGGCGGTTTCCCGGTGGAGATGGGCGGACGGCGGGTCTACCTCTGCCAGGTGGCGGAGAAGGGGATCTGCTGGGTGCGGATGCGGGCGCGGGGCAAGCCCGGCCACGGCTCCACCCCCCATCGGGACAACGCGGTGGTCAAACTGGCCGAGGCGGTAACGAAACTGGGCCGCACCGACCTTCCTTTCCACCGGACCGACGCCGCGGTGGAGATGTTCGAAGGGATGGCCCGCGCCATTGGCGGTGCGCGGGGGTTGGTCCTGCGGCTCCTCCTCAACTCGACCCTCAGCCCGCTGGTCCTCCAGTTCCTCCCCGAACCCCGCCTCACCAACTACTTCCACGCCCTCCTGCACAATACCGTCTCTCCCACCGTCCTGCGGGCGGGGTCCAAAACCAACGTGATCCCCTCCGAGGCGGTGGCGGAGTTGGACGGGCGGGTCCTTCCCGGTCAGGACCTGGATTCCTTCCTGGCGGAGGTGCGGGCGGTGGTGGGCGACGGGTTCGAGTTCGAGCCCATCGAGGTCGCGCCGCCGGTGCAGACCACCAGCCGCACCCCCCTCTTCGAGACGATGACGGAGGTCCTCCAGCGGCACGACCCCGGCGCGGCGGTGGTGCCGATGATGATGACCGGCGGCACCGATGCCAAGCACCTGGCCCGCGCTGGCATCCCCTGCTACGGCTTCTCCCCGATGCGGTTACCGCCGGGGATGGACTTTATGTCGATGATCCACGGCCACAACGAGCGCATCCCCATCGACGCCCTGGCCTTCGGCGTGCGGGTCCTGTACGAAGTGGTGGAAACCTACTGTTCAAGGAGGTAAGACAATGGAGTGCAACGTCGAACAGAACCTGGCCCGATGCACCTGTACCTACGAGCCGTGCCCCCGCAAGGGGAAGTGCTGTGAGTGCATCGCCTACCATCGGAGTATGGACGAACTCCCCGGCTGTCTCTTCCCGCCGGAGGCGGAACGGACCTACAATCGGTCCAAGTGGTACTTCGCCCAGATCTACGCCCGGCGGTAGGACAACCACGTTTTCCGTAACCACAGGGCGCAGGGAGCGCAGAGTTCAACGCTTTTTCCTGCCGTTCTCCGCGCTCTCTGCGCCTTTGTGGTGGAATCCGGCTGTTGCTACGCTCTTGTCCGAACCCTGTGTGTCTGGAACAGTTTGGTAGGCGGGATGGGACAGTGAATCCTGAACGAATTAACGAATCGGAAGTCGCCTTCGATTCGTTAATTCGTTTGCGATTCGTTGTCTCACCCGCCCGCGATCTCCCCACCTACCAACTCGTTAGAGCCACACCCCACGGTGGCTTGACTTTCCTATCCGTCTCACTATACTCTTAAGTGAGGAGCACAGGGCACAGGGAGGACCTCTCAAGGCTCTACGTCCCTGCGGCAAGCACCCGAAGGGCGGACTCTATTCTCGCACGGTCTGCGCGTTAGAGAAAGGAGGTGAGAACGGGATAAGGGTAATCTAACCGCTTCATCTGCCTAATCTGCTGAACAACCGTCCAGGCCCCTTTCATGTCCCCGGCTAGGAGGTAAATAACGATGGAGGAGATCAAGCGTCCGTGGCTTGAGCGATACGATCCAGGTGTCCCCCACCACCTGGAGTACCCCGACGTGCCTCTTTACCATTTCCTCGAGGAAGCAGCCCGCAAACATCCCGACCACACCGCCGTGATCTTCAAAGGGGGTGAACTCACCTATCGGGAACTGAACGACCTGACCGACCGGATGGCGGCGGCGCTGGCCAAAATGGGCGTGAAGAAGGGGGACCGGGTGGCCCTCCTCCTGGTCAACTGCCCCCAGTTCCTCATCTCCTACTTCGGCGCGATGAAGGCGGGGGCCGTCGTCGTCGCCTGCAACCCCCTGTACGCTCCGCCCGAACTGGAGCACCAGTTGAACGACTGCGGGGCGGAGACCATCATCACGTTGAGTCGATATTATCCCGTCGTCAAGCAGGTGCAACCGAACACGAAGGTCAAGAATGTCATCGTCACCAACATCAAGGAGTATCTCCCGTCCCTGCTCAGGTTCCTCTACACCCTTCTGAAGGAGAAGAAGGAAGGCGACCGGGTCGAGTTGGCCCCGGGCGACGTCTGGTTCCAGGACGCGCTGGCCCGCCATTCCCCGTCTGAACGCCCCCAGGTGGAGATCAACGCCGACGAGGATGTCGCGATCTTCCAGTACACCGGGGGCACCACCGGCGTGCCCAAGGGGGCGATGGCGACCCACAAGAACCTGGTCGCCAACTCCCTGCAGATCAAGGCCTGGCTACCGGACACGAGGGAGGCGGGGGAGGTCGTCCTCGTCGCCTTGCCCCTCTTCCACGTCTACGGGATGGTCGCCGCGATGTGTTACGGCATCGCTGCCGCTGCCACGCTGATCCTCATCCCCAACCCCCGCGACCTCGACGACGTCCTAGACACCATCAACAAGTATAAGCCGAGCATCTTCCCCGGCGTTCCCACGATGTACAATGCCATCAACCACCATCCCAAGGTGCTGGAGGGGAAGGTGGACATCCGCTCCATCCGCGCCTGCATCAGCGGTTCGGCCCCGCTGCTGCGGGAGACGCAGACCCGGTTCGAGGAACTGACCGGAGCCAGTCTCCGGGAGGGGTACGGCCTGAGCGAGGCCCCCACCGCCACCCACTGCAATCCGATGCACGGGGAGAACCGGGAAGGAAGCATCGGCCTGCCGTTGCCGGACGTGGACGCGGCCATCGTCGATCTGGACACCGGCACCAAGTTCCTCGACATCGGCGAGGAGGGCGAACTGATCCTCCGCGGCCCCCAGGTCTTCAAGGGGTACTGGCAGATGCCCACCGAGACCGAGAACGTCCTGCGGAAGATGCCCGATGGCAAGGTCTGGCTCTTCACCGGCGACATCGCCAAGATGGACGAGGACGGCTACTTCTACATCGTCGACCGCAAGAAGGACATGATCATCTGCGGCGGCTACAACGTCTATCCCCGCGAGGTCGAGGAGGTGCTGAAACAGCACCCGAAGGTCCTGGAGGTCGCCGTGGCGGGCATCCCCGACCCCTACCGGGGGGAGACGGTGAAGGCGTGGATCGTCCTCAAGCCGGGGGAGACGGCCACCGAGGAGGAGATCATCGAGTGGTCGAAGCAACGGCTGGCGAAGTATAAGTATCCGCGCTACGTCGAGTTCCGGGACGAACTGCCCAAGACCTTCGTGGGCAAGACCCTCCGGCGGATGCTGGTGGCGGAGGAGCGGGCCCGGATGGCCCAGGAGGGACCGCCGGGGGAGGAGGAGATGTAGTAAAAAATCCTCCCGCAGGCTCTCAGCCTGCGGGAGGATTCTTTTAACGGAATCACGCCGGCGCAGGGCGCGGGGGCATATCCAACGCAGGTCCCGCCTTCCCCGGTCCTGGTTCCCGTCGAGTGGAGGGCTCTGGCGCAGGTGTGCCGCCGGTGGTCGGTTCCTCCGGAACGGAACGCCCCTCAACGACGGCGATGAACTCGTCGGCCTCCAACGTCTCCACCTCCAGTAACCGCTGCGCCACCGCGTCCAGTTGCTCCCGGTGCTCCCGCAGCACCTGCTTGGCCTGCTCGTAGGCCTCGTGGACGATCCGCCGCACCTCGGCGTCGATCTCCTGGGCCACCGCCTCGCTGTAATCCCGCTGCTCGCCGATCTCCTTGCCCAGGAAGACCAGTTCTTCCTTCTGTCCGAAGGTCATCGGCCCCAGTTTGTCGCTCATCCCGTACCGGGTGACCATCGCCCGGGCCATTTCCGTCACCTGCTCCAGGTCGTTGGCCGCGCCGGTGGTTACCTCGCCCAGGACCAGTTCCTCGGCCGCACGGCCGCCCAGCGCGAAGGCCAGTTGCGCCTTGAACTTGGAGCGGGTGATCACGGTCCGATCCTCCTCCGGCAGGGAGATGGTGTATCCGGAGGCCATCCCCCGCGCCACGATGGAGACCTTGTGGACCGGGTCGCAGCCGGGCAGGTGGTGGGCCACCAGGGCGTGACCCGCCTCGTGGTAGGCGATGATCCGTCGTTCCTCTTCGGAAAGGAGGCGGCTCTTCCGCTCCGGCCCAGCGATGACCCGCTCGATGGCTTCCTCGAACTCCGCCATCCCGATCTGCTTCTTCCCTCGCCGGGCGGCCAGGATCGCCGCCTCGTTGACCAGGTTGGCGATGTCGGCCCCCACGAAGCCCGGCGTCGCCTTCGCCAGCGTCTTCAGGTCCACGTCGTCCGCCAGCGGCTTGCCGCGCACGTGGACCTTGAGGATCGCCTCCCGTCCACGGATGTCGGGCCGGTCGAGGACGATCCGCCGGTCGAACCGGCCGGGCCGCAGCAGGGCCGGATCGAGGATGTCCGGCCGGTTGGTGGCGGCGATGACGATGACGTTGGTGTCGGTGTCGAAGCCGTCCATCTCCACCAGGATCTGGTTGAGGGTCTGCTCCCGCTCGTCGTGGGAGCCGCCCAGCCCCGCCCCTCGGTGTCGTCCCACCGCGTCGATCTCATCCAAAAAGACGATGCAGGGGCTGTGCCGCTTCGCCTGGTCGAACAGGTCCCGCACACGGCTGGCCCCCACGCCGACGAACATCTCCACGAACTCGGAGCCGGAGATGCTGAAGAAGGGGACCCCGGCCTCGCCCGCCACCGCCTTCGCCAGCAGGGTCTTGCCGGTGCCCGGCGCGCCCATCAGGAGCACGCCCTTGGGAATCCGCGCTCCCAACTTGATGAACTTCTGGGGCTCTTTGAGGAACTCCACGACCTCCCTGAGTTCCTCCTTCGCCTCGTCCACCCCCGCCACGTCGTCGAAGGTGACGGCGGGCTGGTCGCCGGTGTAGAGCCGGGCCCGGCTCTTGCCGAAGGAGAGAGCCTGGTTGTTCGCCCCCTGGAACTGACGGAGGAAGAAGTAGCCGCCGAGGAGGAAGACGACCAGCGTGAGGATCATCCCTCCGGTGCTCAGCAGCGTGCCCCAGTCCGGGGTCTGCATAACTTCGATCTCGACCTGGGCCAGACTCTCGTCGGTGACGCCCAGGGCCTTCAACTGCTCTGGCAGGGTGGAGACGGGTTCTTTGGAGGAACGGACCTTCTTCCCATCGGTGAAGGTGACTACCAGCTGATCGTCGGTCACGGTGATGGACTTTACTTTCCCATCGTTCACCGCTGCGGCTACGTCGCTGAGGGGCATGGTGTCCATCCCGTTCGACTGGGTCAGCAGGCTATAGCCAAGAAAGATCACCGCCGTGATCAGTAGCAGTGTGATAAACGTGTTGCCTCTAAACCTGGAATTCACATTGATCCTCCCCAAACCTTCCTATTTTCAATGACCATTATACCACAAATCCGCCAGTCCGTCAGGGGGAGATCTCCACCTCGGCGACCAGGATGCTGTTGGATTCCACGGAGGTCTCCCCTGGATCGACCACTGGCAGTCGGTTGGCAGGCTCCCCCACCGGGTACATACCGGTGCGCACCTGATAGGTCCCCGCGGGGAGGTTGGGGGGGAGGTGGACCTGGTGGGGGTCCCAGAGCAGGGTTCCTGTCGTCCACGTGTCGGTGGGCCGGGTGGACTGGAGCGGCTCGATGTCCTCCTGCGCGACCAGGTCGCCGGTCGGGCCGATGATGTGGACGAAGACGACGTACCGGGTGGGGATGTCGACCAGCGCGTGCCAGCGGAGGGAGACGGGAAGGATCTCGCCGGGGCGGAAGCGGGCCTTCAGGAGTTCCGCTTGCTCCAGGACGATGATGTTCCCCAGGTTGGCGTGGATCTCTATGGGGACGGTGGTACCGCCGCTGACGGTGAGGGTGACGATGCTCCCGGCCTTGACCTCGGTCCCCTCCTCGGGCTCCTGGGCGATGACGGTGCTGATGGGCTTGCTGCTCCAGACGGTGACTTCCACTGGCTGGAGGCCGACGTCGCGCAGTTGGGTGCGGGCCGCCTCGAGGGAGAGGTCCACCACCCCCGGTACCTCGACCGCCTCCGGCGGCCCGGCGATGTAGAGGTGGATCTCCGTCCCAATGGGCACCCGCTCTCCGGCGGGGGGTTCCTGCCGCACGATGGTCCCTTCCGGCACGGCGGCCCCCGGCTGTTCCTCCAGAACGAACCGCAGTCCGATCGTCTCCAGGTCGATTCGGGCTTCCTCCCACAGCCGCCCCTCCACGTCCGGCACGGTGACCATCACGACGGCCTCCGTCGGCGTGGGGACGGGCACGCCACCGGGGTACTCCTTGGCGCGGTCCCAGGCCCGGTAGACCAGCGCCCAGAGGGGGATCAATCCGATGACGGCGATGGCGGCTACCACGCCCAGAACCCAGGTCAGCCAGTCCGTCTCCGCCTTTTCCACAGCGGCAGCGGCATCCGCGGGCTCCCCCTCCAGCGGCGGCGCGCCCACCACATCTGCAGGGGGCAGGGGCGCGATACCCGCTCCACCGCTCACCGGGCTGGGGTAGAGCCCCGTCGCCTGCGCACCGGCGGACTGGTACTGGCGGAGCACCATCGCCACCTGCTCCGCCGTCCGATAGCGGGCGGAGGGCTCTTTGGCCAGGAGTTTACGGACGATCCACTCCAATCGCGGGGGGACCTGGGGGTTCAGGCTGGAGAGGGGTGGAGGCTCCTCCCGGATGTGCATCAGGGCCAGCGCGGCGGGCTTCTCGGCCTGGAACGGGGGAACCCCGGCCAGCATCTCGTAGAGCACCACGCCGATGGAGTAGACGTCGGAGGCGGGGGTGGGCCGCTCCCCCGCCGCCTGCTCCGGCGAGAAGTAGAGGGGGCTGCCCCAGATCACGTCCGAGTCGGTGAGGCCGGATTCGGAGAGGGCGCGGGCGATGCCGAAGTCGGTGACCTTTGCCACGCCCTCCTCGGTCACCAGGACGTTCTGGGGCTTGACATCGCAGTGGATGATCCCCGCCTTGTGGGCGTGCCCCACGCCCGCGGCGATCTGCGCTGCGATGTCCACCGCCCGGTCCACGCTGAGCCGGCCCTCTCGCCGGATGATCGTCTTCAGGTCCTCCCCTTCGACGTACTCCATCACAATGTAGTGGAGGTCGCCGTCCTGTCCCACGTCGTAGATGGTGACCACGTTGGGATGGTCCAGCCGGGCCGCGGCGCGGGCCTCCTGCTGGAAACGGGCCAGGAAGGCGGGATCGTCGGCATAGGCCTCGCGGAGGACCTTGATGGCGACGGGTCGGTGAAGGAGGGTGTCGATGGCCTTGTAGACGACGGCCATCCCGCCCGAGCCGATCATCTCCACCAAGCGGTATCGGTTGTTCAGCAGTCTCTTCTCCATCCAGTTACCTTCCCCAAGAAGGACGTTTCGCGCAGGCGAACGGGAGGGTCGTCGGGGCGGCCCCTCCTGCGCCCCCATCTGGCTACCTGACGGTTTGCCAGCCTCCCGCAGGTTAACGCACGGCTTGACAGTGCAAGTGACCAGCCAGGGCACCCTTCACGGCGCGCTCGGATGCGCCGTAGGAAACCTGCGGGAGGCTCCCTTCATAAGGTGTCAGGTGGCTGGCGTCCCCATTTTACAACGCAACTCGAAATGCACAACTTCCAGCGCCTACGGGCACACCACCAGCGACACGTCGTCCACGTACATCGCTGCCGTGTCGTCGTCGCCGTCGTTGCGGGTGCCGATGTAGAGGGTGACCGTCTGTCCCAGGTATGCGCTCAGGTCGTAGATCCGCAACTCCCAGGTCCGGGCGTCCGACGACCAGTGGTCCAGGCCGTGGTACACGTTGGAACCGTCCCGCAGGCCGATGTAGTGGTAGTCGCCTAGATCGTTCCCCTCGCCGATGGGGTAGGTCCATACGTAGAGGGTTGCGTTGCTTCCCGACGGAAGAGTGACGGCCTGGGCCACCGACGAGAACAGTGCGCTGCCGGGTTCCCCTGGCGGAATTCCCACCCGTGCGCTCCGAAGGCCGTCGTGGACGACCGCTGTGTCGTATATGGCCAACTGGTTCAGGGTCCACCCGCCGTCGGATTCGAAACCGCCGTTGAGGAGGAGGTCACTGCAGGGAGCCTGACCCGCCGCATAGTTTCGGGCGATGATGGGCAACCGTTGGTAGAACCGGGAAACGGTGAACGTGTCTGTGACCCAGTCCGACCGGTTCCCCGCCGCGTCGAAGACCTGCACGCCCCAGGTGTGGGGACCGTCAGCGATAGAGGCGAGTGTATAGGTCGATTCGGTGGTAGTGTATGGCTGTCCGTCCAGGGCCACCTGGTAGGCCAGGGGGGAGCCGCCGTCCGGTCCTACCGGTTGCCACTCCAGTGTGAGGCCCGGCAGGGCGGCGATGGTGACGCCGCCAGTCGGGGTGATGAGGGTGGTAGCGGCAGGTGGGGTTGTATCGTAGGTGAAGACCACTTCGGCGGGCAGGAAGTCCACATCCCCACCCGTGGTCCACGCGCGTGCCCGCAGCCGGTACTCACCATCCGACAGGGGCATCGTGAGCGGATAGGTCCACGAGAGAGTTCCGGTCGCCGTCAGCCAGGTCTCCGCCGCCGACCACGCGCTGCCCGTCCAGTATAGGCCGTCTGTCTCCCGTCGGATCTGCACTTCGACCCGATCTAAGGAAACCGATTCTCCCACCTCAGCCGTTCCCTCAAAGGGGGGCACCCCGTTGTGCACGCTTCCGTCGGTCGGAGAGGTGATGTGGGTGTTGACCAGCGAAGGGAGACAGAGATCCAGGAAGTCCATCACCCGGCCCATCACGTCGGCCCGGTCGGTGGGGTGGATGACCTCGAAGGGGAAGCCGAAGTATACCAGCCGCTGGCAGCCGTTCGCGTACTGCACCGCCGCCACCCCGCCGGTCCCACCGCTGTAGGTCAGCGCGGCGGCGGAGCCGTTGGTCGGCGTGATGACGTCCGGGTAGTCGGCGTCGTACATCCCCGGCGCGTCGAACCGGAACCGGGGAAGGCCGTCGAAAATGGAGCCCGCCACCGGCGCGACCTCGTAGGTCCCGGCGTCGTCCCCCACGTAGTCGGCCCGCAGGTAGCCGTTGTAGAAATTCGGATCGCCTCCCTGATCGTCCAGGTGCCAGCCGACCTCCGTGCCGCTGATGAACAGCGCGCCGCCGTTGTCCAGGAAGTCGGCCAGGAGCGACCGTTCGGTCGGATCCAGCGTCTGGTCGGGGGCGGACTCCTCCCCCAGGATCCAGTCCACCACCGCGTAGTCGTTCAGGTCCACGTCCCCATCCCGCACCGCCTCGTTGGACGCGCTGTCGAAGGGGTAGAGGATAACCTCGCCGTGCTGAACCGTATAGTCATACCGATTCATCCGGTCGAGAAGCATCCGGAGGTTGTACCCCTCTATCGGGTCGTAGTCGGGGACCAGCATCGTGCTGTTGAGCCGGTCGAAGCCGTTGACCAGGAGGACCCCGGCGGTGTTGCCGACGCGGACGGCGAGGGTCTCGGTGGGGAAGGACTCCCCACCTCCGTTGACACCGGTGACGCGCACGAAGAGGGTCTGGCCCGGTGAGAGGCCGGTGAGGGTGTAGGCGGTGGTGTTGCCGACGGAGATCCCGTCCGACCAGCCGATGCCGTCGGTGGAGGTGTAGACCCGATAGTAGTCGGCTGCGTCCCCCCGCAGGCCCACCGTGTCGGTGGGAGAGGGACGCCAGGAGATGCGAACCCGCCCTCCGCCGACGTTGCGAACCGCCAGGTGGGTGGGCGGCTCCGGCAGGAGCGGCAGGCTCACCCCGTCCCGCTGGACGAAGTATTTGACGATGCCCTGGTAGATGGCCCGGGCGGCCAGCATCTGGAAAGCCGGCTCCTTCAGCGCGGCGGCGTCGTCGGGGTTGTCGTGGAAGGCGATCTCCACCAGCGCGCCGGGCATCCGGACCGACGGATCGTCGTCCCACAGCAAGCGAAGTTCACCGAGGTTCTTCTCCTTTACGCCGCGGTCAGTCCAGGTGGGATCCCACCCGGCCCGGATGTCGTGGACCAGTTCGCCGTGCACGTTGCCAGCCAGTTCGTAACTGCCGAGCGTGCGGGAAAGCCACTCCCCGTTGTGGACGTAGGTCTCCGTCCCGCGGGCGGTGCCGTCGTAGCCGTTGGTATGCCAGGAGATGTAGATGGCGTCCTCCCCGGTGCCGGCGTGCTCCCAGCGGGCGTAGATGGGGCGGGCGACCACGTCGTTGAAGTCCCTCCAGTTGTCGCCTGGATCGCCAGGGTCGAGATTCAACGCCTCGGGGTCCATCCCCATCCGCTGCACGTAGTAGTAGGCGGCGACCTCCCACCACGGCTTGTCCGGCGGATAGTCGGCCGTGGTGCGGATGTTGGTCAGGCTGCTGAAGGTGCCGCCGCCGAAGCGGATCGCGTCGGCGACGACGACGGTGCCGGAGTAGGCGGAGAGGTTGGAGAGGGTGACCGTGGCGACCTCGCCCCCTCGGAATCCGTAGGTGCCCAGGTAGCGCCAGGTGTTGCCGTGGACCCGCTGGTCCACCACTACCTCAGTTTGTCCACCGGCGTGGTGGATGGTGTAGCGGGCGTCGGGAGCCCGGTCGGGCCCCTGCCGATACCAGGCGTAGACGGCATATTCCCCGTCGGCGGGAAGGGTGGCGGTCCAGACGGCGGTGGCGGTGGGGGAGATGGCGACCGTCGTGGTGTACCGGTAGGTCAGGCCGAGGTAGCCGGTCRGGGTGYCGGYGGYCCAGAYGCCCACTTCGGCGTAACCGTCCCCTTCGTCGTTGTCCACYACCCTCTCMRYSGGRTTCATGTCYCGCTCCCGCACCGGGATGACCGTCGCRCCGGCGTTCCAGAGGTACTGGAGCAGGTACTGGTCCACCGCCTCGGCGTTGTTGTGGTCCTCAATGAAGTCCTGGTACACGGGCCGCTGGGTCTTCCAGCGGTAGCAGTCGCAGCGACCGTCGTACTCCCATTCCCACCCGTGCCCCGCGCTGACGTAGATGGTCTTGCCGGAGAGGGCTCCCTGGGGTTGGGCCTGGCCCGGGGCGGGAGGCTGGCCGACGTAGGCGGGGGTGACCTCACCCCCACCCTGGGGCACAACGCGTTGCGCCCCTGCTTTGCGCGGTGCCGGGATCTGTGGCAGGAAGGCGGCAAGAGGGACGAACTCCCCGGCGATGGGGTCCCAGGTCTGGATGCGCAGGTCCCGCCATCCCAGCGGCTCCAATGTCCACCCGATCTGCTCGACGATGGCCTCGAAGGTCCCGTGGTCGATCTCCTGCAAGGCCTGGAATGGGATCTCCAGCCGGACCACGACGGTGCGGTCGGGCCGGACCTCCAGGCCTGCTAGTGTGGTTCCTTCAGGGATGGCGGACCGAATGCCTTGCGCCTGCTCCTGGACCGTGGGACCGGTGAGGAGGGCCGCCAGCAGTGCTTCCGGCTCCGGCAGCCCGGCGGCCCCGATCTCGACGGCCCGCTCCACGCAGGCCAACCCCTGGTCGGACCAGAAGCAGACGGGTGGGACCCTGCGGGCCTCGGCGGTGCCGACCAGAAACGACGCCGCCAGCACCGAGAGGAGCGGGAAGGCGATGTGAAGCAGACGGACGAGCCGTTTCATCGGGCATCGCTCCTTTCCCCAGCGGCGTATCTTGCCGGGTCTCCATTGTACCGCGGATGAGGAGAGGGGACAAGGGTACGGTGCTGACCTTCGGACAAGGGTTCGGGCACCCCTTTCCGGGTGGCTGAAAGCCGCGGCTACGGATGGCAAAGCCGCCCCTCGGCGGCTCCTGCCTCCCCCCTTCGACAGGAGAAGCCCGGCCTTCGCCGGGCTTCGCCGCTCGGTAGCCAGCGACCTCCGGTCGCCGGGCGATGGGATCTCCCGCTTATGTCCGCACTTTCGTTCGAAGGTCAGGCTCCCGGGTCACCGGTTCCTCTGTCTTACCCACGCCAGCACCTCCTCCACGCTGCGCGTGTTGAGCACATCGGCTCCGGTGGCCCAGCCCCGACGGGCGGTAGCCACACCGAAACGGAGCAGGTCGAAGTCCTCCGGACGGTGGGCGTCGGAGTTGACGACCAGCGTGACGCCCAACTCGACGGCCCGGCGGACGTGGACGTCGTTCAGGTCCAGCCGGAGGGGATGGGCGTTGATCTCGATGGCCTTGCCGGCCTCGGCGGCGGCCTGTAGCACTGCCTCGATGTCGATGTCGGCTCCCTCCCGACGGCCGATGAGCCGCCCCGTGGGGTGGGCCAGGATGTCCACGTGGGGATTGCGGATCGCGGCGATGGCCCGCGCTGTCACCTGCTCCCGGCCCTGCCGCAGGCCGCTGTGGACCGCCGCCACCACCAGGTCGAGTTCCGCCAGCACCTCGTCCGGCAGGTCGAGGCTGCCGTCGGCGCGGACCTCCACCTCGACCCCCGCCAGCACCCGGAAGGTCCCGCCCAGTTTCCGGTTGACCTCCTCGATCTCGGCCCGCTGGCGGCGCAGTTCCTCCGGCCCCACCCCCCGGGCGACCCCCAGGCCGCGGGAGTGGTCGGTGACGAGCCCGTACTTCAGCCCCCGTGCGCGGGCGGCCTCGGCCATCTCCAGGAGCGAGGCGTGGCCGTCGGACCAGGTGGTGTGGAACTGGAGGTCGCCCTGCAGGTCGGCCAACTCGATCAGGTCCGGCAGCCGTCTCTCCAGCGCTGCCTCGATCTCCCCCCGGTCCTCCCGCAACTCCGGTGGGATCCAGGGGAGTCCCAGCGCGGCATAGACCTCCTCCTCGGTGGCGCAGAGGATCTCGGTGCCGTCCTCCCGCTTGATGGCGTACTCGCTCAGGGAGAGGCCGCGGTCCAACGCCAGCCCCCGCAGCCGGATGTTGTGGGCCTTGCTGCCGGTGAAGTACTGGATCGCAGTGCCCCACCGGGCCGGCTCCAGCACCCGCAGGTCCACCTGGAAGCCGTCGTGGGTGCGGATGGAGGTCTTGGTGGGGCCGCTGAGGAGGACCTCCGCCACCTGCGGCAGTTCCCGAAAGCGGGCCATCACCGGCTCGGGGTCCTCCGCGGCCACCAGCAGGTCGAGGTCGCCCACCGTCTCCCGCATCCGACGGAGGCTCCCGGCGGGGGCGGCCTGCACCACCCCCGGCACCTCCCGCAGGGGGAGTAGCACCGCCTGCACCAGTTCCCAGGCGACGCCAAGGGGAATCCGCCCCGTCCGTCGCCTGAGGGCCTGGATCCCTTCCAGGACCTTCTGCTCGGAGCGGACCCCCATCCCGGGCAGGTCCCGCAGTTTGCCCGCCCTGGCCGCCTTCTCCAGTTCGTCAATGGAGGTGATCCCCAGTTCTTTCCAGAACAACGCTGCCTTGCGCGGGCCGACGTCGGGGATCTGGAGCATCGCCACCACTCCCTCCGGCACCTGGGCCTTCAGTTTCTCGTAGGCCTGGAGGCGGCCGGTGCGCATCAGTTCGTCGATCTTGGCCGCCAGCGTCTTGCCGATGCCGGGGATGGTCTCCAGTTCGCCAGCCCGCCAGACCTCCTCCAGGGGGCGACCCAGCGCGGCGATGTTCTCCGCCGCCCGGCGGTAGGCCATAATGCGGTGGTAGTTCTCACCCTGGATGGCGAGGATATCGGCCATCTCACTGAAGATGGCAGCGACGGTCCGGTTGTCCATCTCACCCACCTCCGACGCTGCTATATCCATTATACTCCCTTTGCTCCGGGAGGTCCAAGTGAGTTTAGCACAAGGGTTAGCACAATTGAATTTGACGTAAGACCGAGTTGGTGGTAAACTACGTTTGATTGGCCGCGCCAGCGTGTGTTTAGGGAGGGTTCTATGGCCGAGGAGCGTAGGAAGGTCGTCTGCATCGAGGACGAGCCGGAGATGATCGACCTGATCCGGCTCATCTTGAGCCGCAAGGGGTTCGAACTGATCGGCGCTGTGGGTGGGCGAGAGGGTTTGGAGACGGTGCGCCGGGTCAAACCGGACCTCGTTCTGCTGGACCTGATGATGCCGGACATGGACGGCTGGGAGGTGTACCAGCAGATGAAGGCTGACGAGGAACTAAAGGACATCCCGGTGATCGTCGTCACGGCCAAGGCCCAAAGCATCGACAAAGTGCTCGGCCTTCACATCGCTAAGGTAGACGATTACATCACCAAACCGTTCGGTCCGCAGGAACTGTTGGAGAGCGTCTATCGGATCTTGGGGATGGAACAGCAGGAGTAGCCTGCGCGCGCCTCGGCCTTTCCTTGGTCAAGAAGGCCGGTCCAAGCGGTGGTAGGGCACGCAACCCTGCCACCGCTTGGCTCATATCGTTGGAGGGAATCTCTTAACTAGAGGTGTGAGGCAGCGGTGGAGAGCCTGTTCGGGTTGGAGCCTTTCCTGCTCTTTTTCGTCGCCACAGCGCTGTTGTTCGATTTTCTGAACGGGTTCAACGACAGCGCCAATACGGTGGCGACGGTGATCTCATCGCGGGCGATGTCGCCACGGGCGGCGTTGCTGCTCAGCGCGGTGGCGAACTTCGCCGGCCCTTTCCTGTTCGGCGTCGCCGTGGCCACGACCATCGGCCACGAGGTCATCGCCGAGGAGGCGGCCACGATGACCACGGTCCTGGCGGCTTTGATGGGGGCCATCGTCTGGAACCTGATCACCTGGCTCCTCGGCATCCCCTCCAGTTCCTCCCACGCTTTGGTGGGAGGGCTGGTCGGTGCGGCGACCATCGGCCACGGCTTCTACGCCGTCCTCCTGCCGGGCCTGGAAAAGATCATCATCGCCCTCTTCGTCTCCCCGATCGCAGGGATGTTGGGGGGGTATTTCCTGATGAAGAGCACCCTCTTCCTGGCCCGTGGGGCGACCCCCCGCATCAATACCTTCTTCCGGCGGGCGCAGGTCCTGACAGCGACGGCGCTGGCGTTGAGCCACGGCACCAACGATGCCCAGAAGACGATGGGGATCATCACGATGGGCCTGTTGGCCAGCGGCGTGTTGAGCCAGTTCCATGTGCCCCTCTGGGTGATCGTCGCCTGCGCTGGGGCGATGGCGCTGGGGACGATGTTGGGGGGCTGGCGGATCATCCACACCCTGGGGGGTAAGTTCTACAAGATCCGGCCGATCCACGGCTTCACCTCCCAGATCGCTTCCGCAGGGGTGATCCTGACGGCCGCGCTGATCGGCGGGCCGGTGAGCACGACCCACGTGGTCAGCAGCGCGATCCTCGGCGTGGGGGCTGCGGAACGGATGAGCAAGGTGCGGTGGGGCATCGTGGGCCACATCGTGACCGCCTGGCTGCTGACCATTCCGGCTTCGGGGCTGATGGCGATGCTTAGTTATGCAGTGATAGAAAGGATTCTCTGAGATGGGATGGCTAATACGGACCTTCAAGCGACGCCCAGATCGATTCATTGAACTCCTGCTCCAGCAGGCCGAGTACACCGTGCGGGGAATGGAGGCGCTGTACGCCTACCTGGAGGAACCTTCGGAGGAGAAGGCGGATGAGGTCACGCGGCTGGAGAAGGAGGCGGACGAGGTGCGGCGGATCCTGATCGACGAACTGAACCGCACCTTCGTCACGCCCATCGACCGAGAGGATATCCACGCCCTCTCCAGGGCCATCGACGACGTGCTGGATTACGCCTACACTACGGTTGGGGAGATGCAGATCCTCGAGGTAGAGCCCAACAACTATCTGAAGCGGATGGTCTCCCTGCTGGGGGACGCAGCACGGGAGATCCACCTCGGCGTGCTGCGGCTCACCGACCATCCGGCGGTGGCGGAGGATCACGCGGTGCGGGCCAAGGCGCTGGAGAACCGCGTGGAGTGGGTCTACCGGGAGGCACTGGCCGACCTGTTCCACGGGCCTCGGGACGTGGACCACATCGTGGAGATGCTCAAACTGCGCGAGATCTACCGCCACCTCAGCAACGCGGCCGACCGAGGGGATGAGGCGGCCAACGTGATCACCGACATCGTGGTCAAGATGACCTGACGGGCGCTGTTAAGGAGCGGGAAGATGTTACGGCTGGGAGCCCACGAGTCCATCGCCGGTGGAATTTACAAGGCGATCGACCGGGCGCAATCGATCGGGTGCGACTCGGTCCAGGTGTTTGTCAAATCGAACCGGTCGTGGGCGGTCAAACCACTGACAGAGGAAGAGGTCGCGCTCTTCAAGGAGCGGGTGCAGAAGACAGGCATCCGCCCGGTCGTCGGCCACACCTCCTACCTGCTCAACCCGGCCGCTCCCGACGAGGATCTCTGGATCCGCTCACGGGACACGTTGATCGTGGAACTGGAGCGATGCGAGACGCTGGGAATTCCCTACCTTGTCCTCCATCCCGGTTCGCACGTCGGGATCGGAGAGGAGGAGGGACTGAAGCGGGTGGCGAAGACGCTGGGGGAGGTCCACGCCGCCTGCCCGGGCTTTCGGACCCAGATCCTGCTGGAGACGACCGCCGGGCAGGGGACCAACCTGGGGTACACCTTCGAGCAACTGGCCTGGCTCCTGGAGAACACCCCGGAGGGAGACCGACTGGGGGTCTGTCTGGATACCTGCCACGTCTTCGCAGCGGGGTACGAGCTCCGCACGCCGGAGGGGTACAGCGCCACGATGGAGGCCTTCGATCGGATCATCGGGCTGGACCGGCTGAAGGCGATCCATCTCAACGACACCCGCCACGACCTGGGGAGCCACAAGGACCGACACGAGCACATCGGCAAGGGGTTTATCGGCCTGGAGGGGTTCCGCAATGTGCTGAACGACCCCCGTCTCGACGGGTTACCAGGGCTCCTGGAGACGCCCAAGTCGCCTGACCTCCATGAGGACGCAGAGAACCTAGCCGTCCTGCGGTCGCTGGTGGAATGAGCCCAAACGTCTTCGACGGCCTGGCCTCCGGATACGACCTGGGGATGTGGCCGCTGGAGCGGGCGATCCTGCACCGGCTGCGACGGCGGGCCTTCTCCATCGGCCAAGGGAGCGTGCTGGAACTGGGGGTCGGTACCGGCGTGAACCTTCCCTTTTATGGATCGGAGGCGCGAGTGACGGCGATGGACGCCAGTCCTCAGATGCTCCGACACGCGGCCCGTCGCCGAACCCGCGCCTCAGTCCGCTTCGTCCAGGCTGACGTCCACCACCTCCCCTTCGCCGACGGCTCCTTCGACGCGGTGACCGGCTCGCTCCTGTTCTGCTCCGTGGAGGACCCCTCCCGCGCGTTGGCCGAGGTCCGACGGGCCCTCCGCCCGGGCGGACGACTGATCCTGATCGAACACACCCGGGGCACCGGTCTGGGAGCCTGGCTCACTGACCGTCTGCACCCGCTCTGGTATCGGTGGAACGGCGTCTGCCGCCTCAATCGGGAGACGACCCGAGCGGTCATCAGGGCTGGGTTCCAGGAGGTACGGGAGGAGCGACACCTGCTGGGGATCGTGCGGCGGATCGAAGGGGTGAAGTAGGGGACAAGGGGCAAGAGGCAAGAGCAAGGAGGAAAAATGGCGGATTTCAAGGCGGAGGCGGAACGGTTGCGGGAAAGGTTGATCGGTTGGCGGAGGGATTTCCACCGGCATCCTGAACTGGCCTTCGAGGAGCGCCGGACCGCTGAGATCGTCGCCGACCATCTGAGGCGGCTCGGCTATCAGGTGCAGACGGGCGTGGCGAAGACAGGGGTGGTCGGCCTGTTGGAGGGAGCCCGGCCTGGGCCGGTGGTGATGGTCCGTTTCGACATGGACGCGCTGCTGGTGACGGAGGAGACCGGCGCGGAGTACGCCTCCGAGGTGCCGGGGCGGATGCATGCCTGCGGTCACGACGGCCACGTGGCGATGGGGATGGGCCTGGCGGAACTGATGGCTGCCCGGCGGGATGAGATGGCCGGGACCCTCAAACTGGTCTTCCAACCCGCCGAGGAGGGGGGCAACGGCGCGGAGGTGATGGTGAAAGAGGGCGTGCTGAAGGACCCCCGGCCCGACGTGTTCCTGGCCACCCACGTCTGGAACGAACGGCCGGTGGGGACGGCGGACGTGACCGCCGGGCCGGTGATGGCGGCGGCGGAGAAGTTCACCTGCGTCGTCAAGGGGCGGGGCGGGCACGGAGCGCTCCCTCACCTGGCGGTGGACCCCATCGTCGCCTCTGCTCAGGTGATCGCCGCTCTGCAGACGGTGGTCAGCCGCAACGTCAGCCCGCTGGACACCGCCGTCGTCAGCGTCGGCTCCATCCACGGAGGGGATGCCTTCAACGTGATCCCACCCCAGGTGGAGATGACCGGCACCATCCGTACCTACGAGCCGTCCACCCGGGAGACCGTCCTCCGCCGGGTCCGTGAGGTCGTCGAGGGAGTATCTGCCGCCTGCGGCGCGGAGGCCGAACTGGAGATCCAGCCCCTCACCCCCGCCGTGATCAACGACGCCGACATTGCGGAGGTAGTGCGCAAGGCGGCGGAAGCGGTGCTGGGGCCGGAGCGGGTGACCTCCGGCGAGCGGACGATGGGCAGTGAGGACGCCGCGTTCTTTATGGAGGAAGTGCCCGGCTGCTACTTCTTCCTGGGCTCGGCCAACGCCGACAAAGGGCTCGACGCGCCCCATCACAACCCTCGGTTCGACTTCGACGAGGAGGCCCTGGTGCTGGGGGTAGCGATCCTGGCCCAGGCCGCGGCCTTCTACCTTCTCTAACTCTAACCCGAGGGCACGCCGAGGGCTGGATGAAACTATCGATCATCATCCCAGTCTACAACGAGGTCCGGACGATCGGGGAGATCATCCGACGCGTGCAGGCGGTCCCGCTTCGGGTCGCTATAGGCTACGGGGATCTGGACGGGCAGGTGGTCGAACTGGAACGGGAGATCGTCGTCGTGGACGATGGCTCCACCGATGGTACGCGGGAGGTGCTTCGGACCTTCGAGGGGCATCCGGACGTCGTCCTCGTCTTTCACGAGGAGAACCAGGGGAAAGGGGCGGCGGTGCGCACCGGTCTCGCCCACGCCACGGGCGACATCTTCGTCGTCCAGGACGCCGACCTGGAGTACGATCCCCGCGATTACCCCGCCCTGCTCCAACCCATCCTGGAAGGCCGAGCCCAGGTCGTCTACGGCTCCCGGTTCCGTGGCGGGCCGACCAAGACGATGTTCTTCTGGCATATGGTCGGCAACCGGTTCCTTACCCTGATCACCAACATCCTCTTCGACACGATCCTCACCGATATGGAGACCGGCTACAAGATGTTCACCCGGGAGGTCGCGCAACGGCTCCGTCTGACCGAGAAGGGATGGGGATTCGATCCGGAGATCACGGCCCAGATCCTCCGTCAGGGCTACCGCATCTACGAGGTCCCCATCTCCTACACCGGTCGGGAGTTCTCCGAGGGGAAGAAGATCACGTGGAAGGACGCGTTCACGGTGCTGAAGACGCTGATCCGGTGTCGGTTTCAACGGAACACGTAACACGCAACACAGAACACGCATCACGTGTCTCGCGTTCTGAGTTCAGGGTTCTGTTGAACCGGCCGCGCTTGTTTGACCTCCTGGTTATTCTCTCCTTGTGCCTCCTTGTCCTTGCCGCCTTCTGGCTCATCGGCCCGGCGGGGCGAGTGCTGGCAGGGGGTGATCTCTTCACCTACTTCTACCCCTACTGGGCCGAGGCCTCCCGTGCGTTGCGGGCTGGTCGGCTGCCGTTGTGGAACCCCTACCTGTTTATGGGCGTCCCCTTCCTCGCCAACAGCCAGGTTGGGATGTTCTACCCCCTCAACTGGCCCCTGTGGCTTCTGCTCCCTCCCCACCACGCCCTCCACTGGAGCGTCGTCCTCCACCTCTGCCTGACGGCCGTTGGGGCCTACCTGTACGCCCGTTCCTCCCTGCGGCTCGGACGGTTGGGGGCGTGGACCGCCGGGGCGGCGCTGGCCCTGGGAGGCTACCTGGGCGCCCAGGTGGAGCACATCAACCAACTCCAGGCCCTCTCCTGGCTCCCCTGGCTGCTGTTGTTCTACCCCACCCGATTGGGACCGTTGGCGGCGGGGGTCGGAATGGTGCTGCTGGCTGGGCACACCCAGTCGGCCCTCATCGTCCTGGTGGGACTCGCCATCTACGGCATCGGGCCGGCGCTGTGGGACGGGGTGCGCCGCCGGGACTGGCGGCCGGCCGCGCGACGGACCGCCATCTGGATCGTCGCAGCGGGGCTGGGAGCCGCGTTGGCGGCAGCGCAACTGGCTCCCACCCTCCAACTGACCGGGCTGTCGGTCCGGGCTGGGGGGCTTCCGTTCAAAGAGCGGGTCTCCTTCTCCCTCTCCCCCATCTACCTGGCCCGCGCCCTCCTGCCCGGCTACGTCCGTCCCGTGGAGCCGGAGAACATCGAGTACGTCGCCACCGTCGGCGTCACGGGGCTGCTGCTGGCCCTCCACGGCTGGCGGAGGGGCGACCGTCGGCACCTTCGCGGCCTCCTGCTACTCACGGTGGCTGGCCTCTTCCTGGCCCTGGGGCTGTACAATCCCGTCTACCTCCTCCTGGCCCGCTTTGTCCCCGGCTTTGCCCACTTCCGCGCCCCTGCCCGCTGGCTGGCCCTGTGGGCCTTCGGCGCCGCCGCCCTCGCCGGGGTGGGGGTGGATAACCGCAGAGACGCGGAGGACGCACCTTGCACCACGGAGACGCAAAGGGCACAGAGGTGCTCTTTCTCTCCAAGATTTCTCTGTGTCCTCTGTGCCTCTGTGGTTTTCCTCCTCTGGGGTGCGCTGGGCGGGCGGGTGGCCCTGGGGACGGTGGGGGCGTGGGTGACGACGGCGGTGCTGGCAGCAGTAGCGCTGCGCTGGAGGAAACGGTCCCTGCTGGCGGCGCTCCTGGTGGCGGAGTTGGTCGTCTCCGCCCGCACCCTCCCCCGCGCCCGTGCCACCGCGCCCCAGGCCTACACCTCCCTGCGCCCGGCCGTCGCCCACCTGCTGACCGCCGGTGAGGACCACACCCCGCCTGATCGATTCCTCAGCCTCTCAGCGTTGATCTTTGACCCCGGCGACCTGCCTGAACTGCGGCTCATCTACGGCGGTCAACTCTCCCCCGACAGTCTCTACGACCTGATCGTCGCCGCCAAGCACCGGGAGGTCCTCTCCCCGAACCTCCCGCTGGCCTTCCGGGTCCCGGCGATCGACGGCTACGACGGTGGCGTGCTCCCCCTCGCCCGGTTCCTCGCCCTCCAGCGGGCCTTCCTGCCCGAGGAGGAGGTCTCGCTGGACGGCCGGTTGCGGGAGAACCTGCGGGAGGTGCCGGATGGACGCTGGCTCTCCCTGTTCAACGTCCGCTACGTCATCACCGACAAGGTGGGCGACGCCTGGGTGGATGGCGTGTTCTACGATCTTCAGTTCGGCGCGGACCTGGTGGCAGGGGAGTCCGCGTCGGTGGCCTACGTCCCTCCCTTCGAAGCGACGGCGGTGGGGTTGATCGGATACGTGGAGGGGGCCGACCTGCCCGAAGGCGCGTCGGTTGGCGAGGCGACGGTGGGCCTTGCAGACGGCACCGTCCGCACCTTCCCTCTGCGCGTCGGCGTGGAGGTCGCTCCCGCGCCGCCGGGGGGGCTTCCCCAGACCGCTGCTCGACTGCGGTGGGAGGACCCCGCCGTGGTCACCGCTGTGTCGGTGCGGGCCGCCCTGCCTTCGGGGAGGTTAGTCGTGCGCGGGGTCAGCCTCATCGATGAGCGAACCGGCTCCTTCCAGTCGCTGGTCCTCTCCGACCGGGGCCGCTTTCGGCTGGTCCACTCCGGCGATGTCAAAGTCTATGAAAACCTGGACGTCCTCCCCCGCGCCTTCGTCGCCCACCGTGCCGACCCGGTCGCAAACGAGGAGGAGGCACTGGCGCGGATGCAGGCCCCCGGGTTCGATCCCGCGCGGGGGATCGTGGTCGAAGGCGGGGTAGGCCTGGAGGGGCCAGCGGACGGCTTCGAACCGGCGCAAGTCCTTTCCTACGAGCCGGAGCGGGTCGAGGTCGAGGTGGACCTGGACCGGCCGGGATACCTGGTCCTCACCGACGCCAACTACCCCGGCTGGCGAGCCTGGGTGGATGGGGAGGAGGTCGAGATCCTGACCGCCGACCTGCTCTTCCGCACCGTCTATCTGGAGCCGGGCCGTCACCACGTCCTCTTCGTCTTCCACCCGACGCCGGTGTGGATCGGGATCGGGGTCAGTCTGGCTGCCCTTTTGGGCCTGGGATGGCTGCTGGCGTGTTTTTATCGGGAAATGTGACTTTACAAAACGGAAACTCTGCATTATAATATCTCTCGCGATCAGCGGCCGAGAAACTTTTTCTCGGCCTTGGTGCTCTTAATAGAACGTAGTGATACATGCCGCCACAAGAACGTGGGGGCTTCTCTTTGTCCTCATTCCAATCGATCTAAGACAGGCTGCGCCAGGGGAACTCCTTTGACGATGAGAGCCTGTCTCGTTTTGCATTTACAGGTGAAGCGAAATGGAGCGACCCGTCTATCTAACCCGTGAGGGATACGCCAAACTGGAAGAAGAGTTGAATTACCTGCGGACCGTGCGTCGCCAGGAGGTGGCCCGACGGCTGCACGAAGCGCTGGCCGAAGGGGACATCCTGGAGAACGCCGAGCTGGAGGCGGCGCGGAACGAACAGGCGTTCGTCGAGGGGCGGATCCTGGAACTGGAAGAGTTGCTACGTCGGGCGGAGATCATTGAAGAAGAAGCGTCGGACGGGATCGTGCGTGTGGGGAGTTGGGTGACCATTGTTGAAGGGAACGGGCCGCCGGAGACGTACCACATCGTCGGTCCGGCGGAGGCCTCTCCCTCCGAAGGCAAGATCTCCTACGAGTCTCCCCTCGGGAAGGCCCTGATGGGCCACCGGGTGGGCGACGAGGTCACGGTGAACGCCCCGGACGGCGCATTGACCTTCCGCATCGTCGAGATCAAATAGCCGCTGGTGGTACGGTCCGGACCAGACGCCCGCCCGATCGGGAGTGCGGGCGTCTTTGTGTACCTCTCTCAAGGAGTCCACACCGATGGAACTGAACGACCTGGAACGGCAACGGCTGGAGAAACTGGAACGGCTGCGGGCGAGGGGGTGGGAGCCGTACCCGCACCGAGCGGAGCGGACCCATACCGCAGCCCAGGCGTTAGCCGCCTACGAGGCCGAAGGCGAAGGAATGGAAGTCGTCGTCGCCGGGCGGCTGCGCAGCATCCGCATCATGGGCAAGGCCTCCTTCGCCCACATCGAGGACGAGAGCGGCAAGATCCAACTCCTCCTCCGGGTGAACGACCTGGGCGAGGAGGTCTACGAGGCCTTCAAGCGGGACTTCGACCTGGGGGACTTCGTGGAGGCCAAGGGGACGTTGATCCGCACCCGGACCGGTGAGGTCACCGTCCGCGTGGACCGGCTCCGGATGCTCGCCAAGGCCCTGACGCCGCTTCCCTGGGGCAAGGAGCAGAAGGTGGGCGACAAGGTGGTCCGCTACTCCGCCCTCACCGACGTCGAGGAGCGGTACCGCCAGCGGTACGCCGACCTGGCCGTCCACCCCGAGGTGCGGGAGGTGTTCCGCATCCGCGCCCGCACCATCGCCGCGCTGCGCCGGTTCCTCGACGAGCGGGGTTTCCTCGAGGTGGAAACCCCCGTCCTTCAGCCGATCTACGGCGGCGCGGCCGCCCGTCCGTTCATCACCCACCACAACCAACTGGATCAGGACCTCTACCTGCGGATCTCCTTCGAACTCTACCTGAAGCGGCTGCTGGTGGGCGGGTACGAGCGGGTGTACGAACTCGGCAAGGACTTCCGGAACGAGGGGGTCTCCTTCAAGCACAACCCCGAGTTCACAATGCTGGAGTTCTACGCCGCCTATTTCGACTACTGGGCCCTGATGGACCTGTGCGAAGAGATGATCTCCACAGTGGCGCAGGAGGTGCTGGGGACGACGACCATCACCTACCAGGGCCACACCATCGACCTGAGCCCCCCCTGGCGGCGGGTCAGCCTACGGGAGGCCATCATCGAAGCCAGCGGGATCGACTACACCCAGCACCCCACCGCTGAGGCGCTCGCAAAGGCCCTGCGGGCTATCGGCCAGGAGCCGGAGCCGGGCACCTCCTGGGGGAAGTTGATCGACAACGAACTGCTGGGAGACCTGGTCGAGCCGAACCTCATCCAGCCCACCTTCCTCTACGACTACCCCCGTGAGATCTCCCCGCTGGCGAAGGCCAAGCCGGACGATCCGACCCACGTGGAGCGGTTCGAGCTGTTCATCGGTGGGATGGAGGTGGGGAACGCCTTCACCGAGTTGAACGATCCGCTGGACCAGGAGCAGCGGTTCCTGGAGATGGGGAGGCTGTACGCAGCGGACGACGAAGAGGCCCATCCGATGGATGAGGACTACATCCGGGCGATGATGTACGGGATGCCCCCCAACGGCGGCGTCGGCCTGGGGGTCGACCGGCTGGTGATGCTCTTCACCGACCGGCCCTCCATCCGGGAGGTGATTCTGTTCCCGCATTTGAGGCCGAAGGACCGATAAGAAGCAAGGAACAAGGAGTAGGAGGCAGGAAGCAGGGAAGCGAGGAAGCCTGCAACTCGCAATCCCCAATCCGCAATCGACAATCCACATTGGGGGTGGGTATGCTAGACATCACACGCATCCGTAAGGAACCCGAGGCCGTCAAAGCGGCCCTCGCCAGCCGGGGGGAGGATCCCTCGGTGATCGACCGGGTGCTGGCGGTGGACGAACGGTGGCGGGGGCTACTGACGGAACTGGAGGAACTCCGCGCCGAGCGGAACCGGGTCTCCAAGGAGATCGGCCGGATGAAGGACCCCGCCGAGCGGGAGGCCCGCATCGCCGAGATGCGCGCCGTGGGACGGCGGATCGCCGAACTGGAGGACCAGGTGCGCCAGGCGGAGGTGGAGCGGGAGCGGTTGCTGCTTTCCATCCCCAACCTCCCCCATCCCTCGGTGACCGTCGGGCCGGATGAATCGCATAACCGGGTGGTGCGGAAGTGGGGAGAACCCCGGGAGTTCGACTTTGAGCCGATCCCCCATTGGGACCTGGGGCCGGAACTGGGCATCATCGACTTCGAGCGGGGCGTCAAACTCTCCGGCAGCCGGTTCTACGTCCTGCGCGGGGCGGGCGCACGGCTCCAGCGAGCCCTCATCGCCTGGATGCTGGACGTGCACACGCGGGAGCACGGCTACACAGAGATCTACCCCCCCTTCGTGGTCAAGGAGGAATGTCTGGTGGGCGCGGGGCAGTTGCCCAAGTTCGCCGACAACCTCTACCACGACGTCGAGGACGACATCTGGCTGGTGCCGACGGCGGAGGTGCCGTTGACCAACCTCCACCGGGACGAGATCCTCTCCGCCGATGCGCTGCCCCTTCGGTACGTCGCCTACACCGCCTGCTTCCGGCGGGAGAAGATGAGCGCCGGGCGGGACGTGCGGGGCATCAAGCGGGTCCACCAGTTCGACAAGGTGGAGATGTACCAGTTCACCACCCCTGAGACCAGTTACCAGGTTCTGGAGGAGATGGTGGAGCACGCGGTGGACCTCTGTCGGCGGCTCCAGATCCCCCATCGGGTGGTGGAGATCTGCACCGGCGACCTGGGCTTCACCGTCGCCAAGACCTACGACATCGAGATGTGGGCGCCGGGCTGCGGGGAATGGTTGGAGGTCAGTTCGGTCAGCAACTGTGAGGACTTCCAGGCCCGGCGGGCCAACATCCGCTACCGACCTGAGCCGGGGGCGAAGCCCCGCTTCGTCCACACCCTCAACGGCTCCGGGCTCGCGCTGCCCCGGGTGATGATCGCCATCCTGGAGAACTACCAGCAGGCCGACGGCTCGGTGGTCGTCCCCGAGGTGCTCCGTCCATGGATGGGAGGGCTGGAGATCATCGCTACGGCAACGTAGTCTCCCCTGCTTCCTGACAGGACTTACGCAGTTGAACGGCTAGCACGTTGACAATATGAAACGGGACGCCCCCGAGGTAAAATTAGGGTATCTAAAACCATCCCCTCGGGAGGTGTTTCCACCATGGCGTCCCGACTCTAT